>CAJUDV010000003.1:16934-91797 GCA_910585385.1 uncultured Oscillibacter sp.
CTCTTTCCCTACACGACGCTCTTCCGATCTGCCTCCACCACCGGCTACCAGCAGACCCGCACCATGTCCGCCGCCGCCTCCGGCGGGCTGCTGGGCATGGGAGCCGGCAACGGCTGGCTCCACCGCATCGCCGCGGCGGACACGGACCTGGTCTTTGGGATGCTCTGCGAGGAGTGGGGCCTTTTGATTGCCGTGCTGGCGGTGGGAGCGATCGTCACCCTGGC
Organism: uncultured Oscillibacter sp.; assembly: GCA_910585385.1. Lineage (GTDB taxonomy): Bacteria > Bacillota > Clostridia > Oscillospirales > Oscillospiraceae > Oscillibacter. The sequence continues at coordinate 17,159 of CAJUDV010000003.1, forward strand.
CTTTTTCGCCGCCAGGGCCGTCCGGGTGGGGCGGTCCAGCTTCTATACGATTGCGGCCTGCGCCGCCGGCTCCCTGCTGGTGTTCCAGACCTGCCTGAACGTATTCGGTTCCGTGGATCTGCTGCCCCTCACCGGCGTGACCTTTCCCTTTGTCTCCAACGGCGGGTCCGCCATGATGTCCGCCTGGGGACTTCTGGCTTTTTTAAAGGCCACGGATACCAGGGAAAACGCCAGCTTCGCCATCCGGCGGGGACCGTCCAGACGTCTGACGGAGGAGGCCCGGCGGCGGGCGGAGCCCGCGGAGCCATTTGCGCGGGAAACGGAGGAGCCCTATGAAGAAGATTGAACAGCGGGCGCTGGTCTGCCGCATCCTGGCATTGCTGCTGGCGGCGGGGCTGGGCGTCTTTCTGGTACGGTATTTCCGGAGCGCCGGGGACTGGGCCTCATCTCCGTTCAACCGCCATCTCTATAACGCCCAGGGCCAGCTGGCGGCGGGGACTGTGCTGGACCGGGACGGGGATGTGCTGTCCTCCGTCAAGGACGGAAAGCGCACCTATTACGACGGCGAGACGGTCCGCAAGGCCACGCTCCACGCGGTGGGAGATCTGCAGGGCAGCATCGGTACCGGGGCCCTGAATGCCTTCGCCGACAAGCTGACGGGATACAGTCTCCTGAACGGGGCCTTTGGCGCCGGGCGGGGCGGAGAGCTGTACCTAACTCTGGACGCCCGTTACAACTACGAGGCCTACCAGGCCCTGAACGGCCATGCCGGGACGGTGGCGGTGTACAACTACAAAACAGGGGAGATCCTCTGCATGGTCTCTTCCCCCAGTTATGATCCGCTGAATATTCCAGAGGACATCGAGACCAGTGACCGCTGGAAGGGCGCGTATCTCAACCGCTTTCTCTCCTCCGCGTTCACGCCCGGCTCCGTCTACAAGACGGTGACCCTGACGGCGGCGCTGGAGATCATTCCGGACCTGGAGTCCCGAACCTGGAATTGTTCTGGCGGCGCTCAGGTGGGAGAGGAGACCATCGTCTGCTCCGGCGTCCATGGAGAACAGGACATCGGCGACGCCTTCGCCAACAGCTGCAACGCCGCCTTTGCCCAGATCGCCGCGGAGCTGGGGACAGATACCCTGCGGAGGTATACGGAGAAGGCGGGACTAACCGGCAGTTACAGTGTCGACGGCCTGCCCACCGCCCGGGGCTCCTTTCAATGGGAGGGGATGACAGAGGGCCGCCTGGGCTGGGCCGGCGTGGGACAGGACCAGGATCTGGTGAATCCCTGCGCCCTGATGGTCTACATGGGGGCCATCGCAAACGGCGGCCGGGCGGCGGAACCGTATCTGATTCTGCGGACGAAAAATGCCCTGGGAGTGCCGTCCCTGCCCCGTCTTTCAGGCAGGACCGGGACGCTGGTGAGTTCGGCTACGGCGGAAAAGCTGGCGGCCATGATGTCCGCCAATGTGGAGAGGACCTATGGCACGGGGCGGTTTCCCAATATGGACCTCTGCGCCAAATCCGGCACCGCCGAGGTGGGGGAGGGACAGGCGCCTCACGCCTGGTTCGCGGGCTTCCTGAGGAACGAGGACGCGCCCTACGCCTTTGTGGTGCTGGTGGAGAACGGCGGCGGCGGAAACAGCGTGGCCGGTACGGTGGCGGGCAGGGTGCTGGATGTGATGGTCAACGGGTACTAGAGTCTGTTTGAAAAATGTCAAAACGGCCAAAGCCGCGTACGTCCATAATTTTATGGGATATATTTTGCGTTGGAATGAGCGTATTTTGGTTTTAAATAAGTATGAGATGATAGGAGAACCATTCTGATGAGAGAGAAAAAAGGCTTCCTTTTGCAGACGGTGCAGCAGATGAACGCCGGGGCCATCGTCTCTGGCCTGGGATTTTTGCTGTATCTGGCGTTGTCCGCCCTGGGGCAGGAGACGGCGGCGGATATTGCGGCCGTGGCCCTCGGCATGGTTTCGGTCTACGTCTTTGTCTCCGTGGCCTTGGGGCGGTCACGGGACAAGGAGGCGGTGAGTTACAGCCTTCTCTGGGGCACCGGCGCGCTGGCTCTGCTGCTGGGAGGCTGCGGCGTGCTGACCGTCAGGCTTTGGCTGGGCGTTTAGGGTCTGTTCATATAAGGTAAATGTGCGGATTTCCGAGGAAATTTTTTCCGGAAAGTGCGCGCTTCGACTTATGTGAACAGGCGATAGAGAGAGGAAAATCAAACACACCGGACGTTACGCGGCGTCCGGTGTGTTTTCTGTCTCGCCCATGCGGCGTTTCAGACGCCGCATTCCCAGGCAGTAGCAGGTCAGCTGAGCCAAAAAGGTGACGGTCCAGGAGATCGGATAGGAGATGTAGATCGTTTGGACGGTGTGGAACGCCGGGATCTGGAAGAGGACGGAGACCCAGAGAATCCGCAGGCCGCAGGCTCCGATCAGAGTGATCACCATAGGCGTCAGGGCGTAGCCGATGCCCCGGACAGAGCCTACGATGACATCCATCAGTCCGCAGAGGGCATAGAGGGTGCAGATTATCCGGATACGGTCCATCCCGGCGGCGATGACGGCGGGACTGTCGGAATAAATGCCCAGCAGCTGAGGTCCCAGCAGTACGGCAAATCCACCCAGCAGGCCGCCCACCGCTACAGCGCAGCCCAGGGCACGCACCATGATGGGCCGGATGCGGTCAATCCGCCCGGCGCCCAGATTTTGGCTGGTGAAAGAGATGTTGGCCTGGTAAAAGGCGTTGACAGAGGCGTAGATAAAGGTTTCGATGTTGTTGGCGGCGGCGTTTCCGGCCATGACGATCTCTCCGAAGGAGTTGACGGAGGATTGAATCACCACATTGGACAGGGAGAACAGGATGCCCTGGATGCCGGCGGGGATGCCGACCTTCATGATCTGCCGAAGCCGGAGGGGGTAGATTCGCAGCTGCCGTGGGTCCAGACGGACGGCTCCGCCCGCCTTCGTCAGGCAGCGGAGCACCAGCAGGGCCGAGACACACTGGGAGGCCACAGTGGCGATGGCCACGCCGGCCACATCCAGACGGCAGACAATGACAAAAAACAGGTTCAGCGCCACGTTGACGAGGCCGGCAAAAGAGAGGTAGTACAGAGGACGGCGGGTGTCGCCCACGGCCCGAAGCAGCGCCGCGCCGAAGTTGTAGAACATCATGGCGGGCATCCCAAGGAAGTAGATGCGCAGGTACAGCGTAGCCAGGTCCAGCACCTCCGGCGGAGACTGCATCCAGACTAGAATGGTGTGGGCGCCCAGAACGCCTGCCGCTGCCAGAAAGAGTCCGCCCAGCAGGCTCAGCAGAATGGCGGTGTGGACGGTCTGGCGCAGGCTCTCCTCCTCCCGGGCCCCGTAGAAACGGGCGGCCAGGATGTTGGCGCCCACGGACAGGCCGATGAATAGGTTCGTCAAAAGCCCGATAATCGAGGCGTTGGACCCCACCGCCGCCAGGGAGTTGTCCCCGGCCCAGCGGCCCACCACGATGATGTCCGCCGCGTTGAAGAGGAGCTGCAGAATGCTGGAGAACATCAGCGGCAGAGCGAATTGCAGCAGCTTTGGCAGAATCGCACCGCTGCACATGTCGATTTCATAGGTCTTTTTCTGGCCCCGCGCCATAAAAACAGCCTCCCACTTTGCCGAAGATTCAGCCGGTCTCAACCGGCAGTTCCACTATTTTAACACGGCCTTAGCGGAAAAGCCACAGGGGCCGCCGGAAATCTCCGCCGAATTCCACGAAAAAAATGTGCGGTATTTGGGCAATGAGACGAAAAGCGGGGAGGATCGTTGGATCCTCCCCGCCTGTGTGTTTTCTCAGAACAGCGGCACCACGGCGCCGTCGTAGGTCTCCTCAATAAAGGTCTTCACCGCATCGCTCTGCAGGGCCTTTACCAGGGCCTGGATGCCCTCGCTGTTTTCGTTGCCCTCCTTTACGGCCAGCACGTTCACATAGGCCTCAGCGGCCTCGCCGGTAGCGGCTTCCACCGCCACGGCGTCAGAGACCTTCAACCCAGCGTCAATGGCGTAGTTGCCGTTGATGACCGCCATATCCACGTCCTGGAGCCGGGAGGGGAGCTGGTCGGCGTTCAGCTCGATGATCTCAAAGTCACGGGGATTGCCGTCGTCGGCGATGTCGCTCTTGGTGGCGGAGAGCCCCACGCCTTCCTTGAGCTTAATCAGCCCCTCCTGCTCCAGCAGCAGCAGCGCCCGGGCCTCGTTGGTGCCGTCGTTGGGAACCGCGATCTGCGCGCCGTCCGCCAGGTCGGCCAGAGAGGCCGTCTTGCCGGCGTACAGGCCGAAAGGCTCGTAGTGGATGTCGGCGGCGTTGACCATGTGGGTGCCGTGCTCCACATTGAACTCGTTCATGTAGGTGATGTGCTGGAAATAGTTGGCGTCCAGGGAGCCATCCTCCAGAGAGGTGTTGGGGGTCACATAGTCGTCATATTCCACGATGTCCAGGGTGTAGCCCTCCTCGGCCAGGATCTCCTTGGCCACCTCCAGAACGGCCGCGTGGGGGGCGGGGGTGGCGCCGACCTTAATGGTGGTGCCGTCGGACTTCTTGCCGCCGCAGGCGGTGAGGCCCAGGACCAGCAGAGCGGCCAGGGCAAGAGCTGCAATTCTTCTTTTCATGTTACGTTCTCCTTTTTGTTTCGGTTGGATTGATACGCCGGTCGGACTTCACCGACCAGGCGGTACCGATGGATTGGATGATCTGGACCAGGATCACCAGGATGATCACCGCCACATACATGACGATGACCTGATTGCGTCCGTGCCCCCGCATCAGGGCCACCGCGCCCAAACCGCCGCCGCCGATGGCCCCAGCCATGGCGCCATAGCCCAGAATCGTGATGGCGGCGTTGGTGGCGCCGTTGATGAGGGAGGGGCGGCACTCCGGCAGCATGACCTTTGTCACGATCTGCCAGGGGGAGCAGCCCATGGACTGGGCGGCCTCGACGACGCCCCGGTCCATCTCCCGCAGGGAGATCTCCACCAGCCGCGCAACATACGGGGCCGCCGCCACGGTCAGGGGAACGACGGTTGCCGCCGTGCCCACACTGGTGCCCAAAATCAGCCGGGAGAGGGGCACCACCATGACCATCAGGATCAGGAACGGCACGGACCGCAGGAGGTTGACAATGGTATTTAAAATACGCATCAGGACCTTTGGCATCGGCCTCACGCCGCCGGTCTCGCCGATCACCAGGATGATGCCCAGAGGCAGGCCGATGACATAGGCGAACAGCGTGGCCAGGGCGGGGGCGTAGACCGTCTCCCAGACGGAAAAAGCCAATTCGCCGAAATCGGACAGGTATGCGATCTGCTCCGGCACCTTTGCGATGCCCCAGCTCTCAAACACTTGAATCAAGGCTTCACTCATGGTAGTCCGGCACCTCCTCTACGGTGATGTTTTTCTGCGCGCGGATGTAGCTCAGGGCCTTTGCGGACTCGTTGGGGTCCTCCGGCAGGCCCAGCAGCATGGTGCCGATGGCCTTGCCGCCCACATTGCGGGTGTCAGCCCCCAGAATGTTCACCTTGACGCCGCAGTCAATGGCCAGGGAGGCGATCAGCGGGTCATAGGCGGTGCCGCCGTTAAAGGAGATCCGGATGACATGGGTGCTGGCGGGGTACTGGGCCGGGGTCACGCCGCCGGGGTACACCAGCCGCCGGGCCGCGTCGGTGGAGGGGTTGGAGAAGATCTCCTGCACATCGCCCTGCTCCGCCACCACGCCGCCGTCCAGAATGGCCACCCGGGTGCAGATGTCCTCAATGACGCTCATCTGGTGGGTGATGACCACCACCGTGACGCCCAGCTTCTGGTTCAGGTCCTTCAAAAGATCCAGAATGGAGGCAGTGGTGGTGGGGTCCAGGGCGGAGGTGGCCTCGTCGCAGAGGAGCACCTTGGGGTCTGTGGCCAGGGCCCGGGCGATGGCCACCCGTTGCTTCTGACCGCCGGAGAGCTGGGCGGGGTAGGCGTCCGCCTTGTCCCGGAGGCCCACGATCTCCAGCAGCTCCGCGGCCCGCCGTCTGGCCTGGGCGGCGGGTACGCCGCTGATTTCCATGGGGAAGCACACGTTTTTCAGGCATGTGCGCTGCATCAGCAGGTTGAAGCTCTGGAAGATCATGGTAATCTTTCGCCGGGCCAGCCGCAGGGCCTTTTCCGAGAGCTCCGTCATGTTCTGGCCGTCCACCACCACCGTGCCTGAGGTGGGACGCTCCAGCAGGTTCATGCACCGCACCAGGGTGGACTTGCCTGCGCCGGAGAGGCCGATGATGCCGAAAATCTCCCCCTGGAGGATGTCCAGATTGATGTCCTCCAGGGCGTGGACGGCCTCTGTCCCGTCGCCGAAGGTCTTGCTCAGATGCTGGATTTGAATGATCGATTCGCTCACAGTATCGAAACTCCTTTACGGTTCATTTGCCATGAGAACAATAAAAAAATCCTTGAAGCGGCTGCTTCAAGGACGGACGTTTACACGCCGTGGTACCACCTTGGTTCACACGTCCCCTCACGGAGACGGCCTTTGGAAGTGCGGAATACACTTCTGCGCTGTGACGGGCGGCTCCCGTCGTGACCTATGAAACCCAGTCGGCCACGCAACTCCAAGACCATGTTCGGCAGGCCCTTCCGCACCCCTTTCCACCAACCGGGGCTCTCTGTGCCGTATCTGCCCGCTTACTCTTCTCTTCATCGTCTTTACGGTATAAAATTATTTATCCACAGTTTACACAAGAAACGGACGGCTGTCAATGGTGGAAACTGCTACAATAACCGGATTTTCCATAGAAAACTTCATCGGATTTTGACAAATAAATGAAATCTCTCCGCTTTCAGGGAAAAATTTTTATCTCAGGGGCCGGTATTGGATTGAAAAGGGAGGGCAAAACTGCTATCATCTATGTGGGAATACAGAAGAGGAGAGGAGGCGCGGGGGTGAGCGAGAGAGGTAGCCGGACAATCCATTGGCTGCGAAATCTGCTCTGCGGCATCCTGATCGGCGCCGGGGCGATTCTGCCCGGTGTGTCCGGCGGCGTGCTGGCGGTGGTGTTTGACATCTACCGTCCCTTTATGGAGATTCTCACCCATCCGAAGCAGGCGCTTCCGAAGTACTGGAGGTGGCTTCCGCCCTTGGGCTTGGGCTGGTGCGTGGGATTTATGGGTTTTGCCAAAGGGATTGCGGTGGCCATTGACTTCTCCAGCACCGTGACTACCTGGCTCTTTATTGGACTGATTGTGGGCACGGTGCCGGATCTGTTCCGGGAGGCGGGAAAGGCGGGGCGCTCCGCCGCCTCCTGGGTGAGCTTACTCCTGTGTGCCGGCGGTGTGTTCGCCGGACTGTTCTACGTCAGCCGTGTCGCGCACTTTTCTGCGGAGCCCAGCTTTTGGTGGTATAATTTCTGCGGCGTGCTGTGGGGCATGGGCATTGTGATTCCCGGCATGACCTCCTCCTCGGTGATGATGGCGCTGGACCTGTACCAGCCCGTGCTGGAGGGGCTGGCGAATCTGGATTTTCTGGTGTTGTCCGCCTCGCTGCCGGGACTGCTGCTGACGGTGTTTCTGCTGGCGCGGCTGGTGACCTGGTGCTTCCGCCGCTGGTACTCCGTGGCCTTTCACGGGATCTTTGGCATTGTGCTGGCCTCTACGCTGGTGATCATCCCAACCTCCTACCGGGGGGCGGAAGAGGCCGCCTTGTCGGCGCTGTGCTGCGGGGGGGGATTCTTTCTGGCGTTTTTCCTGGCCCGGCTGGATCAGAAAATCAAGATGGACGGATAATTTCGCAGGGCGGCCATTTGGCCGCCCTGTGTTTTTGTTTCACTCAGGCAGGCGGACGATCTCCGTCTCCACCAGCTTCTGAAGGCTCATGAGAATGCCCAGCTTGGCGTGGTACCAGGTGAGCCCACCCTGGAAATACACGGCGTATGGGGGGCGGATGGGACCGTCGGCAGACAGCTCGATGGAGCTGCCCTGGACAAAGGCCCCCGCGGCCATGATGACGTCGCTGTCATACCCCGGCATGGCCCAGGGCTCCGGAGTGACGTAGCTGTCCACCGGAGCGGCGGCCTGGATGCCCCGGCAGAAGGCCACCATGGCCTCCCGGCTGCCCAGTGTCACCGCCTGGATGATGTCGTGACGGTCCTCCGCGGCGTTAGGGACGCAGGGGAACCCCAGCCGCTCATAGATATTGGCCGCGAAGACAGCGCCTTTCAGCGCCCCGGCCACTACGGTGGGGGAGAGAAACAGGCCCTGGTAGAAGGCGGGCATCAGTCCCAGGTTGGCCCCCACCTCCTGTCCCAGGCCGGGAGCGGAGAGGCGGTAGGCGCACCGTTCCACACACTCCGCTGTGCCGCAGATGTAGCCGCCGATGGGGGCCAGACCGCCGCCGGGGTTCTTGATGAGGCTGCCCACCACCATATCGGCTCCCAGGTCTGAGGGCTCCCGCGTCTCCACGAACTCGCCGTAGCAGTTGTCCACCATCACTTTCACCTCCGGCTTCACGGATTTGCAGAAGGCGATCAGTTCTCCGATCTGGGCCACGGAGAAGGAGGGACGGGTGGCGTAGCCCTTGGAACGCTGGATGGTGATGAGCTTTGTCCGCTCATTGATGGCCGCCCGGATGGCGTCATAGTCAAAGGTGCCGTCGGGTTTCAGATCGGCCTGGGCGTAAGTGACACCGTACTCCCTTAAAGAGCACTTGCTCTCCCGGATGCCGATGACCTCCTCCAGGGTGTCATAAGGGGCCCCTACGGGGGAGAGGAGCTCGTCCCCCGGCAGCAGATTGGCGGACAGAGCCACTGTCAGCGCGTGGGTGCCGCAGGTGATCTGGGGCCGCACCAGGGCGGCCTCCGTGTGGAAGACGTCGGCGTAGACCCGCTCCAGATTGTCCCGGCCCTCGTCGTCGTAGCCGTAGCCGGTGGTGGCGGCGAAGTGGGTGGCGTTGACCCGGTTTTTCTGCATGGCGGCCAGAACCTTGCACTGGTTGTACTCCGCGGTCCGATCAATGCCGTCGAACCGGGAGCGAAGAGTGTTCAACACGGCCTCGCCGTATTCGTATACCTTCCGGCTCACGCCCAGCTGTTGATAGAGTTCTACCATGATTCTCATTCCTTTTGTTGGTTTCGTCCAAATATAGCAGAGTTTTGAGAAAATAGCAAGAGAAACCCCGACACGAAAACCGTGCCGGGGTTTCGATGGTCTCAATTAGAGGCGGATGCCGCCGACGAAATATGTATTGTAGTATCCGCTGGTCAGGTCACTGATAATCACGCCGCCGCTCCGGGAGGAGGATGCGTGAATGTGCTGCCCGTTGCCCACATAGATACCGGCGTGGGAGCAGGCTTTACCGTTAGAGCGGCTGGGGTCGCAGAAGAACACCAGGTCGCCGGGCTGCAGCTCGCTGATATTGTAGATCCGGGTGCCGTAGCCGCTCTGCCATTGGCCGGTGGCGGTGTGGGGCAGGGAGTAACCGAAGTTCTTATAGACGTACATGGTGAAGCCGGAGCAGTCAAAGCCGCTGGGAGAGGAGCCGCCGTAGACATAGCGGGTTCCCAGATACTGCTTGGCGAAGCTCACCACATCGCTGGAGGAACTTCCGAGAGATCCGGCGGCGCTGGCGCTGGAACCGCACATGGTGAGGTAATCGCTGCGGATATAGCCGTCCACGCCGTTGGCGGTGATCTTATACCAGCCGTCCTCAAAGCCGTTGACGGTGGCGATGCTGTTACGGTTCATCACCGTAAGCGCCTCGCTGTCCGTGGAGGCGGAGGCGCGGACATTGACGCCGTCTCCCTCCACCCGGCCGTAGGCGTCGAAGATGTTGTCCTGGTCAATGAGCATATAGTCGGCGGAGACAAAACCAGTGTTGCCGTTGTAGTTGATCTTGTACCAGCCGTCCAGCGTGTTGTCCAGCACGGCCACGGGCACGTCCTCATCCAGCATGGTAATGACGGAGGCGGAGAGAGAGGGTTCGGAGCGAAGCCGCAGGGAGGACCCGGTGGTGGCGCCGATGGCGACGGCTATACCATCCTCAGCGGCGAATGCGGAGACGGCCAGCAGCAAGACTGCGGACACAGAGAAAACGGCGGTCCTGAGCGTCTTTCCAACGAGGTGTGTCATACGTATATGCATCCTTTCGTTTTATCTTTTGTAGAAGAGCTTTTACTTTCCGGCCAGGGCCCGGTCCAGCCAGATGGAGGCGATGTCCATGGCGGCGTACAGGCTGTCCTTTTCGCTCTTTTTCACAATCCGGCTGCGGGAGTTCTCCGGCTCTGTCAGCTGGAGCTGGATGGAGACCTTGGAGGCCAGCTTGATGTCTTGCTCCTGTCTGTTCTCCAGAACCTGCATCATAATAATATATTTGTCAGCCATCGAGCCGTAGTAGATCAGGTTATCCACCCGGCGGAGGGGATGGCCCTTGTAAGTGAGGCCTTCGCTGTTTCCGCTTTTTTTCACTGCCATCAAAACACTCCTTTGAAATTTTGTAACCAAATTGTAACATGATTTTCCCTCTTTGTCAATGAAACGACGGAGGGATTTTAACGTAAATCCTCCCAAAAAACCGACAAATTGCGTCAATAAGTACAAAAAAAGATACGGAATTCTTCAAATCGCCCGGTTTGCGACATGAAAAATTCCGTAGAAAATTTTTTACAAGATTGTAATCTTTGTTACTTTTGTTACTGATTTAGGTACCTGCGCACCAAAACTTGCAACAATTCATCCCGGTCGATCTTGCGGATCAGGGTCCGGGCGTTGTTGTGGTTGGTAATATAGGTGGGGTCTTCGGACAGGATGTATCCCACGATCTGATTGATGGGATTGTATCCCTTTTCCTCCAGAGCCCGATAAACTGTGGACAGAATCTGGTAGATCTCCTCGTCCTTGTCCATCGCGATGCTGAATTTCCGGGTATAGTCGTCCATGCAGACACCACCTTTCTTTCTCTTACAGGGGAATTTTCGCTATTAGAGCTAGTATACACTTTTTTTGAAAAACTGTAAAGGGTTTCTGCCGGAAATTTAGAAAAGATTTTTACTCTATCCCTGCCGGGACGGTATTTCCGACAGGGATAGAGCCTTTGTTCAGCGCAGGACAGCGCCCAACTCGTCTCTCAGCAGCTCCAGGATACTCTTTACATCCTCGTCCGCCTCCTCGGCGGTGAGGCTGCGGTCGTCAGCCCGGAGTTCCAGATTGAAAGCTACGCTCTTTTTGCCGTCGGGGACGCCGGGACCGGTATAAATGTCGAACAGGGATTCGTTTTTCAGCAGTCCCTTGGCGCCCCGGCGGATGCAGTCCTCCAGCGCGGCCACGGGAACGTCGCAGCCGCACAGCAGGGAGATGTCCCGGGTGACGGCGGGGAACTTGGGCAGAGGACAGTACAGGGGCTTGCAGCCGGCACACTGGCACATGGCGTCCAGGTGGAGCTCCGCGGTGTAGAGTTCGCAGTCCACACCGTAGTTGTCCGCCACACGGGGGTGAATTTGCCCCAGGACGCCTAAAATTGTGTCGCCGCGGCGGATTCTGGCGCAGCGGCCGGGGTGGTAAGAGGGATTTTCCGCCTCGGCCTCGTAGTGTACGCCGGTGATCCGGAGACCCTCCAGGATGGACTCCACCGCGCCTTTCAGCGTGAAGAAGTCCATACCGCCGCCGTATGCGCCCAGGGAGAGGATCTTGGGTTCGTCGGCCATGCCGGAGCCGTCGTTTTTGGCAAAGTAGGTGCGGCCCAGTTCATAGAGCCGGACAGACTTATTGCGGTAGTTGTAGTTTCGTGCCAGAATCTCCAGCATAGAGGGCAGCGTGGTGGTGCGCATGATGGAGGTGTCCTCCCCCAGGGGGTTCAGGATCTTCATGGAGTTCCGGAGGGGAGAGTCCGCCGGCAGGCAGATTTTGTCGTAATAGGCGGGGCTGATGAAGGAGTAGGTGATGATCTCACTGTACCCCGCCGCCCGGCACAGGGCGCCCATGGTATTCTCCGCCTGCTGGACGCGGTTCCAGCCCCGGCGTTCGCCCAGGCCGGAGGAGAGGGTGTCGGGGATCTTATTGTATCCGTAGAACCGGGCCGTCTCCTCGGCGATGTCGGACCAGTGCTCCACATCGGAGCGCCAGGAGGGCACGGTGACGACGTCTCCCTCCAGGCCGAAGCCCAGATCCAGCAGCGTCTGGCGCTGCTGCTCCTCTGGGATCTCCACGCCCAGGAAGCGGTTCATCTTGGCGGGCTCGAACTTCACCGTGACGGGCTGGGGGACGTAGTTCAAAATGTCAATGACGCCGTCCACCACCTCGCCGGCTCCCAGCAGCTCCACCAGCTCACAGGCCCGGTTTACGGCGGGAAGGGTGTTGAGGATGTCCAGGCCCTTCTCAAACTTGGCGGAGGCCTCGGTGCGCATTCCCAGAGCCAGGGCGGTCTTGCGGATGCAGCTCCCCTCGAAGTTGGCGGACTCGAAGACCACGTCCGCGGTGTCCCCCACAATCTCGCTGTTGAGGCCGCCCATGACGCCCGCCAGGCCCACGGCCCGGGTGTCGTCGGCGATGACCAGCATGTCGGAAGTCAGCTGGCGGACATTGTTGTCCAGGGTGGTGAGCTCCTCGCCGTCCCTGGCCCGGCGAACCACGATTTTGCCGCCCTTCACATAGCGGTAGTCAAAGGCGTGCATGGGCTGGCCGTACTCCAGCATGACGTAGTTGGTGATGTCCACGATGTTGTTGATGGGCCGGACGCCGCTGGAGCGTAGCCGCTCCCGCATCCACTTGGGAGAGGGGGCGATCTTCACGTTTCGCACCATCCGGGCGGTGTACCGGGGGCAGAGGTCCGGGTCTGGTGTCTCCACGTCCAGGAGCTCCGGCAGGGCGCCTTCCGCTCCGCCCTTTACCGCAGGCTCGTGGAGGGCCAGGGGTTTGCGGAAAGTGACGGCGGCCTCCCGGGCCAGACCCATGACACTGAGGCAGTCCGGCCGGTTGGGGGTGATCTCAAACTCCACCACGTGGTCGTCCGCGCCGATGACAGGACGGATGTCGTCTCCGGGCTTGCAGTCCTCGTGGAGGACGAAAATGCCGTCGGGGATGCAGTGGGGGAACTCCTTCTGCTCCGCGTGGAGGTCCGCCAGGGTGCAGATGGTATCGGTCTTTTCATTGTAGGCCACCATGTCGCCCACATGGATGTTTTGCAGGCGGGTGTCCAGGCAGGCGGTGGCGTCTTTCAGCATCAGGCAGGTGTGGAAGCTGCCGTCAGACTGGGGTGTGCACTCCAGCACCTGAGCGGCCAACACGGGGTCGTAGATTTTGTGTCCCGGATGAATATCCGCCGGGATGGAGGGCTTCTCCGGATCAGTGGGCTTGTAGTCGTTCAGCAGGGCCGCGGCCTCAATGACGGCGTAGGGGAAGTCCCGCTCATCCAGGCCCAGTTCACTGAGGCCGCACATCATGCCGTCGGACAGCACGCCCCGCAGTTTGCCCCGGGTGATCTTCTTGCCGCCGGGGAGAGTGGAGTTGTGCTTGGCCACGGGTACCAGGTCGCCGGTGTGAACGTTCCACGCGCCGGTGACGATCTGCACGGGTTCGCCCTCCGCCACGTCCACCTGGCAGACCCACATGTGGTCGCTGTCGGGGTGGCGCTCCATAGAGAGAATGCGGCCCACGACGATATTGGAGATCTCGGCTCCCAGATCCTCGGTGACCTCCACCTTGGAGCCGGAAAGGGTCATGGCCTCGGCAAAGTCCCGGTCGTTTACCGGGCCCACGTCTACGAATTCCTGTAACCATTTACGGGATAGTTTCATCTATATATTCCTCCTGATTCAATAGATAGAAGGGGGGCCAGGGGTGCGCCCCTGGTTTCTCCGCCTTAAGCGGAGAAATAAATTTAAATCATTTTCGCCGCGGCGCCCTCCAGAGGGGCCGCTCTTGCCCCTGCGGGCAGTTCACCTTCTGTACGTGGCGAAAGTGGCCTGTTTGCCCTTGGAGCAAACGCGCCAGTGACTAGCTCTCACTGGCGAAGGGGAACCTAATGGGGAGACCTGTCCCTCTTTTGCGGGACCTAGAACTGCTCTAAAAACCGTATATCGTTCTCAAAGATCAGCCGCATATCGCTGATTTTGTACTGCCCCAGCGCCAGCCGCTCCAGGCCCATGCCGAAGGCGAAGCCGGAGTACTCCTCAGGGTCAATGCCGCAGCCCCGCAGCACCTTGGGGTGGACCATGCCCGCGCCCAGGATTTCGATCCAGCCCTCGCCCTTGCAGGTGGGGCAGCCCTTGCCGCCGCACTTGTAGCACTGGATGTCCACCTCACAGCTGGGTTCGGTGAAGGGGAAGTGGTGGGGGCGGAAGCGGGTGACGGTCTCGGGTCCGTAGATCTCCCGGATGACGGCGTTCAGCGTGCCCTTCAGGTCCGCCATGGTGATGCCCTTGTCCACCACCAGGCCCTCGATCTGGTGGAACATGGGGGAGTGGGTGGCGTCCACCTCGTCCTTGCGGTACACCCGTCCGGCGGAGATCATGCGGATTGGCACGCCGTAGGTCTCCATGGCCCGGATCTGCATAGGGGAGGTCTGGGACCGCAGCAGGACGGAGGAGTCCTCCTTTAAATAAAAGGTATCGGTCCAGTCCCGGGAGGGGTGGTTCTCCGGGGCGTTGAGCTTGGTAAAGTTATAGTCCGCCTGTTCGATCTCCGGGCCGTCCATGATCTCAAAGCCCATATTCAGGAAGATCTCCTTCATCTCGTCCAGCACAGAGTACATGGGGTGCTTGTGGCCGACGGACTGCCGCTTGCCGGGAATGGTGACATCCAGGGCTTCCAGTTTCAGCCTGGTCTCCAGAGCCTTCTGGGAGAGGAGGCTGGACTGGGTTTCAATGGCCGCCTCCAGCCGGGTGCGGACCTCGTTTGCCATCTGGCCCATGGCGGGGCGCTCCTCAGCGGAGAGCCTGCCCATCTGTTTCAGGACGGCGGTGAGTTCGCCCTTTTTGCCCAGATACTTCACCCGGAGGGATTCCAGGTCAGCGATGGCCTGGGTCCCGGCGATGGCCTCCAGCGCGCCTGTGCGAATGGCTTCCAGTTGTGCTTTCATATGCGTTTAACTCCTTTACTTTGGATGCTTGGATTTCATAATGGGGTCACATCCCCAGAAATTCCTTGATTTTGGCCTTGACCACCGTTTTCAGCGGCGGGTTCAGGATGCTGTCCAGGCTCTTATTCATGGTGACGGTGTGCCGGGGCAGGTCCCACAGACCCTCGGAGAGGTCCGCCGTCTTTGGCAGCGTCACCGCCGTGACGGGAAACAGCTCCCGGATGAGTCCGTCGGCATCCGGCTCCGTCAAGCCGAAGGGATAGGCGAAAAAGGTGGGGGATACCTCCAGTTTCTCCGCGATCAGGTCGTAGCTCCGCTGGATGTCGTCCAGCACCCGGGCTTGAAAGTCCCCGTCGCTCTCCTCCGGCTTTCGCTGCACACCGTTGACGCCCTGCGGGTCAAAGCTGCCGCCCCGCTCGTCCAGGTTGTGGAGGAGGTAGGTGTGTGAGCCGATCTCAATGAGGCCGGAGTCCACCATCTCCTGGCACATGGCCCAGGTGATGAAGTCGCTGGCGGCGTTGTCCTGCATATAGACCATGACGGAAATCACCATCTTGGCCTCAAACTCCTGAAAGATCGGGAAGGCTAAATTGTAGTTGCTGCGGTAGCCGTCGTCAAAGGTGATGAGGACGGGCTTTTCCGGCAGGGCCTCTCCCGCCGCCAGCTCCCGGGGGAGAACCGTGGTGTAGCCGTTGTCCTTGAGCCACTGGAGATCCTCCCGCAGCCGGCTGACCGTGACGGTCATGTCGTTGCACTCCTGGCCGTCCTCTACCACATGGTGGTACATCAAAACAGGCAGCTTTTCGCCGCTGTATGGATTCCCGGAACCGCCGCCGGCCTGGCAGGCGGCCAGGGAGAGCAGGAGTATGAGCGCCAGAAGAGAGGCGAGCATTCGTTTCCATAGAGAGTGCAAGGAGCGTTCCTTCTTTCCTGAAAAAACTGCGGGGCGGTTTTAAACAGGGAACAAAAAAGCCCTTCTGTCCCATTATCTGGGACGAAAGGCCAATTCCCTCCGCGGTACCACCCGGATTCGCGCCTGGCGGCGCGCGCTCTGACCCCTGTAACGGTGGGCCTCCGGCCGTGTCTCCACGGCGGCTCCTGGGCGAACCAAACGGCGCGGCACGGATTGGCTCTCAGCCGGCGGCCAATCCTCTCTGAGTGCTGCGGGACCCGTTATTTTCCCATTCATCGCTGATTTCAACTACCACTTATACCATAGAAGCCGGAGAAATGCAAGAGGAAAAATCGGCAGGCATTACTGCGGGAAATACCAGTTTAAATTGGCGCGGGGAGAGAAAACGTTCAATGGGTGTGACTGCGGGGCGAAGAGAAGCGGCGCTCCATCTCTGCCCTTTTGTAAAATTGAAAAACATGACCACCGGTACAGCCGGTGGTCATGCTTTTACTCCTCTCCTTTGTACGGGTCCAGCACGATGGACACCACGCCGCAGAGGATACCGCCCACGGCGAAGATCCACCAGGTGGTGCGCCACAGGTCCAGAGACAGTCCCAGACCCACATAGACGGCCGTGACCACGGTCATCATGGCGGCCTGGATGGTGCCGATGAGATTCAGCCGCCGTTTGGCCTCCGGCGTGGGATTATTGTCCCGGTTGTATTTCCAGATCTTGTACTTCTCGTCGTTGATCCCGGCGTAGACAAAGGACGTCACCGCCCCGGCGATCATCAGAAGGAACAGGGATACGCCGTAGGACTCATAGGGCTCCTGTTCCGGGAAGACAGAGAAAAACAGCATCAGCAGTGTTACGCCGAACAGAATGGTCCCTACGCCGCCGGTGATGTACCAGACGAACTTTTGGTGGAAGGCGTCCTTTTCCTCCTGGGGATAGAAGTCGGCAATGACGGGATAGCGCCTGCGGAAGTTCTCATACTGGATACAGGTGGCCACGATCACCACCACGCAGATTGTGATAATCAGCAGCACCGCGCTGCTGGTCAGCATCTCCGGTATGCGCCGGGCGTCCAACAGGCCGCACAGGCCCACGCCGGCGATGATGCCCCCGATGGCCAGGGCCATGCGCCTTGCGAAGCGGGTCATGAATTGGTCGTACCGGGCGGTGTCCTCCACCCGGCTCTCCTCCACGCTGCCCCGGAGCAAAGTGTCCAGATTTACGTCATACAGGTCGCAGATGCGCAGCAGGGTGTCCATCTCCGGAAAGCTCTGGCCGCCCTCCCACTTGCTGACAGACTGGCGGGAGACCTCCAACTGTTCCGCCAGCTGCTCCTGGGTGATGCCGGCCTGAGCGCGGATGAATTGTAAATTTTTTGGGAATGCCATGGAAATTCCTCCTTGTGTTTGATGCTCCCAAGTGTACCGAAGCGGAGGCTGCAATGCCAGCGATTTCCTGTTGCGTTTGAGGAAAATCGTGTAAACTTTTGGTTGCGCCATTGAAAACAGGCGCTTTTTCGCCGCTGAGAACAGATTTGGCGGAGATGAAAATGCGGCTGTCATTATACCATGCCCACAGGAATACCGCAAGCGGGGAATGGGGGACTTGCGCGAAGGGAGCGGAGACTTTATAATACTGGTAGAAATTGATAGACTCTATTTAAGACGGGGGTATGTACCATGAAACTTGCCGCATCTTCCCAGATAAAGGAGCTGGACAGGCGGGCGATCCAGGAGCGGAGCATCCCCTCCATCGACCTGATGGAGCGGGCGGCGGCAGCCGTGGCGGAGGCCGCGCTGGACCTGCTGCCCGTCCGGCCCAGAAGGGCGCGTGCCGCTGTGCTGTGCGGCGCGGGGAACAACGGCGGCGACGGCATTGCCGCCGCCCGGTTACTCTTTTTACAGGGGGTATGGGTGCGGGTGTTCCTGGTGGGCAGCTACGAGCGGCTGACGCCGGACGCTCTGGAGGAGACCCGCCGGCTCTCGGAGTGCGGCGTGGAGCTGGAGCCCTTTGAGCCCGGCTGTCAGGACCAGGCGGAGTGGATTGCCGCCAGTCACGTGCTGGTGGACGCGCTCTTTGGCGTGGGGCTTTCTCGGGACATTGCTCCAGACTCCGCGGCGGCCGCCGCCGTCGGCCTGATGAACCGGAGTCAGGGCAGGGTGGTGGCCGTAGACGTCGCCTCCGGCGTTGAGGCGGACACGGGGAGAATCCTGGGCTGTGCCGTAAAGGCTGACAGGACAGTAACCTTTACACTCCCTAAAATTGGGCAATTTGTGGGAGATGGCGTTTTGTGTTCCGGACAGGTGGAGGTCCGGGACATCGGTATTCCGGCGGACCTGGTCTCTCAGACCGTTGGCAGGGTAACGACAGTGGAACGGGACTTTGCCCGCGCGGCGGTGCCGCTTCGGAAGCCCGACGGCCACAAGGGGGATTTTGGAAAACTTCTGATTGTGGGCGGGAGCATCGGGTACACCGGCGCGCCGTACCTCGCCGCCTCGGCAGCGGTTCGGTCCGGCTGCGGGCTGGTGTATCTGGGTGTTCCGGAGAGTATCTGGGAGGTCGAGGCGGCCCGGTGCGTCTCCGCCATGCCTTTCCCCCTGGCCAGCCGGTGGGGGGGAAGTCTCCGGGGGACAGCCCTTCCGGCCATTCTGGAAAAGCTGGAGGGCTGCGGCGTCCTGGCCATCGGCCCGGGCCTGGGGCGGAACGGGGACACGGCGAAACTGGTGCGGCAGGTCCTGGAGCGAACGGAAAAGGCGGTGGTGCTGGACGCCGATGGCATAAACGCTCTGGAGGGACATATAGATATTTTGGACGCCCGGCGGGACAGGGTCACCATTCTGACGCCTCATGACGGGGAGTTTGCCCGCGTTGGCGGGGATCTCTCGGCCGGCAGGGCGGAGGCGGCCCGGCGCTTTGCCCTCCGGCACGGATGCACCTTGGTTTTAAAAGGCCACCGGACGCTCACGGCCACAGAGGCGGGAACCGTGCTGGTGAACACCACCGGCAATTCCGGCCTTGCCAAGGGCGGCAGCGGCGATGTGCTGACGGGGATGATCGCCTCTCTTCTGGCCCAGGGAGCCGCGCCGGTTCAGGCGGCGGCGGGAGGCGTGTGGCTTCACGGCCGTGCCGGCGACTTGGCGGCGGAACGCCTGACGGCCTACTGCATGACGCCGGAGGACGTAATCCGGGAACTGCCTGAGGTATTTCGGGAGCTGTAAAAAGGGGGAATTTCGGTGCGCAGAGGGTTCTGTGTACCAATGATGGCCCTGCTTTTGCTGCTGGCGGCCTGCGCCGGCGGCGGAGCGGGGGAGAGTAAGACGGTGGATTTGCGCCAGCGGTACCACGACATGACGGGCTGTACCATGGAGGCGTCGGTGCTCTGCGGTCAGGAGGGCCTGGAGTGGGAGGCCCTTCTGCGGTGCGAATACGTGCCGGATGGGGAGAGCACCGTGGAGGTGCTGGAGCCGGAGTCCATCGCCGGGGTCAGGGCGGTGCTCAGTGACAGCGACTGGCGCATTGAGTACGAAGATGCCTGTCTGAACGCGGGAGGGCTTGGCAGCGAGGAGATCAGCCCCGCGGCTTGCCTGCCCCGGCTGATGAACGCCCTGCGGGACGGCTGGCTGCTGGAGGAGAACCCGGAGGAGTGGAACGAGACGCCCTGCCTGCGGCTCTCTGTGGACCAGAGCGGTCTTCAGGATGGGAAAATCGTCTCCACCGTCTGGCTGCGGCAGGAGGGCGGAACGCCTCTTCGGGGAGAGATCGCTGTGGACGGGGAAATCATTTTGACGGCGGACTTTACGAGCTTTGCTTTTTATGATACAATAGGACATACGGAAGAGGACGGGGCGGATTGAGGGTCTCCCGTCCTCTCGGAAGAGATTCTCAAAGGTGGTCCTGTGGAATGGACGATACGATTTTACGAAGGACGTGGGCGGAGATTGACCTGGACGCCCTGTCCCATAACTGCCAGCGGGCCAGGGAGCTCACCGGGCCCAAGGTCAAGTATCTGGGCGTGGTGAAGGCGGACGCCTACGGCCACGGCGCCCTCCAGACGGCGTCCCATCTGGAGCGGCTGGGAGTGGATTATTTGGCGGTTTCCAGTTTTGATGAGGCCTGGGAGCTGCGCCGTGGCGGAATTCAGGCTCCGGTTTTAATTCTGGGCCACACCCCGCCGGAGATGGTGCCCCAGCTGATTGCCCGCAATATCACCCAGGCGGTCTCCTGCGAGGTCAAGGCGCGGGAGTACAGCGCCGCGGCCTCTGCCTGCGGCGGGACGCTGCGGGTGCACATCAAGGTGGATACCGGCATGTCCCGCCTGGGGTTTCTGGTGCGGGACCGGCACTTTGAAAGCGGTGTGGAGCGCATCGCCTGCGCCTGTGGTCTGCCCCATCTGGAGGCGGAGGGGATCTTTACCCATTTCGCCGTCGCCGACGAGGACGGCGGAGACAGCGAGGCCTACACCCGGGAGCAGTTCGCGGTTTTCACCCGGGTGCTGGAGGCCCTGGCGGCGAGGGGCCGGACTTTTGCGCTGCGTCACTGTGCCAACAGCGGCGCCCTGGCCCGGTATCCGGGGATGTATCTGGACATGGTGCGTCCCGGTATCGCCCTGTATGGGGCGGGAGCGGACCGAATGCGGCTGGGCCTGCGGCCGGTGATGACGCTGAAGTCCAGCGTCTCCACCATCAAGATCTTCGATTCCGAGACGGACGTTAGCTACGGCAGGACATTCCGTACCACGGGAAAGACCCGGGTGGGAGTGCTGCCGGCCGGCTACGCGGACGGGCTGTTTCGGGGACTTTCCAACCGTATGTCGGTGCAGACGGTGTGTGGGCCCGCTCCCGTCCTGGGGCGGATCTGCATGGATATGACCATGGTTGACCTTACTGGTTTGCCGGAGGTCCACGTGGGCGATGAGGTGGAGATCTTCGGAAACCGCCAGCCGGTGGACGAACTGGCGGAGATGCTGGGGACCATCCCCTACGAACTGACCTGCGCGGTCAGCAAGCGGGTGCCCCGGGTGTATATTCAGGGGGGCGAGGTAGTGGAGCGCAGCCTGCGGCTGCTGCTCTGAGAGAGGACTGGGCGCACACTCCGGCCCTGTCCCGCGCATAGGATACTGCGGGGCGGAGACGCCGGAATTTTACCTGCGGAGCAGCGTATAAATTCCGGGACTGCGTGGGAGAATGAAAGTGGCCTCACCGAAGGCGATTCGGTGATGGGTACTTCTTTCGGCGGAGTGTGAACTTTGTGGATACGAGTGTCAAGCGCGGCGATATTTACTATGCCGATCTCTCCCCGGTGGTGGGCAGCGAACAGGGCGGCGTCCGGCCGGTTCTGATCATCCAGAACGATACCGGAAACCGTTACAGCCCCACTGTGATCGCGGCGGCCATTACCTCTCAGACGGGCAAAGCCCGGCTGCCGACACATATTGACCTTCCCGTGGACCAGAGCTGCGGCCTGAGCCGGGATTCCGTGGTCCTGCTGGAACAGGTGCGGACCCTGGACAAAAAGCGGCTGCGGGAGCGTATGGGCCATGTGGAGGAGCGTGTGATGGAAAAGGTCGATACGGCCATTGCGGTGAGCTTCGGACTGCCGCACGATCAGCTGGTGTGAATCGCCGGTCCTCCCGGAGGAGGTTTCGCTTTTCCGGGAGGACGGTTTTACAAAGGAGGTACATAATGAAAAAGAAGAACTGGTTTTTCCATCTGGCCGCGGCGGCGGCCCTGTGCGGCGTTCTGATGACTACGGCGCTGGCGGTGGAGGCCGGGTCCCCTCAGGACCCCCTGGTGACCCTGAGTTACCTGAATGAGACATTTATGAATACCATCATGACCCGGGTGGATGAAAAGATCGCCGCCCGGACCGGCCAGCTGGGGGGACAAGTCCCCGGCATAGGGAGCTCCGCGGCGTCCGTTTTCACTGTGGTGACCCTCTCCAACGGGCAGACCCTCACCGGAGACATCGGCTGTGAGGTGATGCTGCGGGTGGGCGCCGCCGTCTGCGTGGCGCCTTCCGCGCCGGGGCTGGTGGATGAGACCACCGCCGGGATCTTGAACAACGGCGGCGCCCTGGCCCAGAACCACCTCTATATGATGACCATTGAGAACCGGGCCGTTCGGGCTGCCGCCGCCACCACAAAGCTGCTGGTTCGGGGCTCGTACACCATCGCCTGACGCCAAAGTCAGAGAATTACATAATCGGCCCCGCCTGTGCATAGATTGATTCAGGCGGGGCATGATTTCCTCACAAAAGCGCGGAAATCGTACAATTTGATTTGAGCCGTTTTACTCCCCGTCACACCGGCGGGGAGGTGCTCTCATGAACAGGGGATGTGCGGATAAATTCCCGCTGCTGCTGGACGGCAGGGCGGAGGGAGAGCTCACCGTGGAGCGGGAGGCCCTCTACACTTGGTTTAACGCCCGCTGCCGCCTGCCGGAAGAGGGAGGGCTGTGGTGCGCTTGGGCAGTGGGTCAGGCGGGCTCTTTGCGGCTGGGTGTTCTGGAGCCCGTGGGGCAGGAGGCGGTGATCCGGCGGCGGTTCTCCATGCGGATGACGGAGCCCCTGGGCCGGCTGCTGCGGGGGGAGATCCGGCCTGCGGCGGAGGAGGACCGGGGGACGTGGCAGGCCGTGCCGGAGGCGGAGACGCTGTTTCACGCGCCCTGGCTGCGTAAGCGGCTGCGGGGCGCCGCGGGGGCGCTGGTCCGGACAGGGGAGGGGCAGAGGTCTCTGGCCCTGCCCTATAACAGTGGGAGACCCTTCCCGATACCTACGCTCTTTTGCTTTGCCAGCATCCGGACCATCAACGGAGAGAGATATGCCGTCTTTGTCTTTGACAGTGAGGAGCGTCCGGTGTTTCCGTGAGGCGCCGCCTGTCTCCCGCGGAGACGGAAAAATTTTTGAAAAACAAAATAATATATACCACAATCGGCGTTTATGTGATATAATGACCTAAAAATAGACAAATACTCGCAAAGAGAGAACCGGATGGGCGGGAGAGTGCAGAAGAAACAACGCCGGCAGACTGCCGGCGGAAGAAGGGAAGGCCATTTTATGAAGTGTCCGTTTTGTGGGTACAGCGAGAGCAAGGTCATCGATTCCCGGCCCGCCGAGGAGGGGGCCAGCATCCGCCGCCGGAGAGAGTGCCTCTCATGCGGCAAAAGGTTCACCACCTATGAGACAGTGGAGAGCCTCCCCATGGTGGTCATGAAGAAGGACGGCAGTCGCCAGAGCTTTGACAGGCGAAAGGTGCTCTCCGGCATGATTCGCGCCTGTGAGAAGCGCCCGGTGCCCTTGGCGGATCTGGAACGGATTGCCGGGGAGATCGAGCAGGATCTTCAGAACAGTATGGAGCGGGAGATCAGCACCGAGGACGTGGGAGAGAAGGTCATGGAGCGGCTGCGGAAGGTGGATCAGGTGGCTTACGTCCGTTTCGCCTCCGTATACCGCCAGTTCAAGGACATCGACACCTTTAAGGAGGAGCTGAATAAGCTGCTGCTGGAGGACGAGTGATCATAGGATGTTTCGGATGCTGAACTGCTCCATCTCCGCCAGCAGGCGCAGCTGTTCCCGCAGTCCGGCCAGTTCCGCTTGGAATTCTGAGAGCTCCCGGGCGGCGGCAAAAGCCTGACAGCGGCGGTACATGGCCTCCGCCTCGTCCACAGCGCTGTGCTGGGAGACGACGTGGAGATAAGTCTGGCTTTTGTTCCAATCCGCGTGGCTCTCTGCGAGGGCGGCGGCTGAGCTGTCCCAGCTGCCCGATTGAGCCAGGGCGTCCGCCTGTTGCAATTGCGCCCGCCAGCGGGCGGTGTCGTCGGCGATCCGGCCTCCATTCCACAGGGCGAAGGCCAGCAGCCCCGCCAGCAGGATCAGCGGCGGCAAGGTGCCTCTCATGGATGATTCTCCTTTTTTACGCAGGATACCCGGCCCTGTTCGTCCAGGGTCAGGAGGAATATATCCCTGGGGGAGGACAGCTGCTGTTCCCGCAGCCGCTCCCACAGCCAGGCGCGGTCATGGCCGCAGGCGGCAAGGTTTTTGCGCAGAACACGCCCGTCGTTGATGAGGACCGTGGGCAGCGTCACGCTGTCCTCCACATCCACGTGGAGCTGGGCGGCGGTGGGAGGCTGCTGGCGGGTCCAAGGCAGGACGGACAGCTGGCCGGAGTTCTCCAGAATCGCGTACTTCACGTCCTCCACACAGGAGATTCCCTGTCCCCGCAGCTCTTCCAGGAGCTCGTCCAGGGTGTAGCGGTTTTTCCGCATGGTTTGCTGCTGGATGACCCCATGGCGGATGAGTACGGCGGGAGTGCCGCACACCAGCTCCCGGAACCGCAGGTTCTGCAGAGAGAGCTGGCTCATCAGCATGGAGAGGGCCAGCAGCGTTAAAATGGGGATGACTCCGGCCAGCAGCGGGATGCCGAAATCCTGCATGGGTACGGTGGCCAGGTCTGAAATCATCATGGTCAGAACCAGTTCGCTGGGCTCCAGTTCGCCGATCTGGCGTTTGCCCATTAACCGCAGGCCGATCATGATGAGAAAGTAGAGTATTACAGTGCGCGCGAAGGCGGTCATCATAGGCGGTTTCCCTCCGTCTGGATAGTGTTTGCCTTTGCCGCAAGATTATTCCTGGATATTGCCTCCGAGAGGAGGCCTTATCATAGAAGCGCAGAGAGAAAGGAGGATTATGGGCAGTCCCATCAGAAGCGCCAGATCCAGTAAGGCGATAGTGCTTTACAGGATGACGAGGAGAGGGAAGGATCGAAGATTCGGCGGATGTCCCTTCGTACCCCGCGGGTGCGTGACGCTGGTCTTGAAATATGCGGGCGACCGCAAAACAAAGAGGCCGCGGCCGTGGAGAGAGCGACAAATCCTGCGCGTTTGTCCTCTTGCTTAAAAACCAGGAGGATTTTTTAACTATGTGTGGAATTATTGGATTCGCGGGACGGCAGGATCAGGCCGCCCCCATTTTGCTGGACGGCCTGGAGCGGATGGAGTACAGAGGCTATGACTCCGCCGGTATCGCCGTCCGCTCCGAGACCAGCGGGCTCCAGGTGCGCAAGACTAAGGGCCGGCTGCGGGTTCTGTCGGCTTTGACCCATGACGGAGCGGACCTGGACGGGAGCCTGGGCATCGGCCATACCCGCTGGGCCACCCACGGAGAGCCCAACGACGCTAACGCCCACCCCCATGTCAGCGAGAACGGCAGCATTGCCCTGGTCCACAACGGCATCATCGAAAACTATCTGGAGATCAAGGAGCACCTAGTGAAACTGGGGGTGAAGTTCACCTCCGACACGGATTCGGAGGTAGTGGCCCAGCTGCTGGAATACCATTACAACGAGTGCCATAATATGCTGGAGGCGGTGGGCCGGGTCCTGCGGCGGATCGAGGGCTCCTATGCGTTCGGCATCATCTGCTCCGACTATCCCAACGCGCTCATTGCCGCCCGGAAGGACAGTCCGCTGATTCTGGGCAAGGGCGAAAACGGCAGCTTTATTGCCTCAGACGTGACGGCTATCATTAAATACACCCGGGACGTCATCTACATGGAGGACGGCGAGATTGCCGTGGTGACGCCGGACAGCATTGATGTCTTTGATGATGAGCTCATTCCAGTGGACAAAAAGTACAATATAGTGGACTGGGATGTGTCCGCGGCGGAGAAGGGCGGCTACGCCCACTTCATGTTCAAAGAGATTATGGAGCAGCCGGAGGCGATCCGCAAGACCATCTCACCCCGCATCCGGGAGGGCCGGATTGTACTGGACGACATCACCTTGACGGCGAACTATGTAAGAGACATCTCCCGTATCTACATGGTGGCCTGCGGCTCCGCCTATCATGCGGGGATTGTGGGGAAGTACGTCTGGGAGCGGCTGCTGCGGCGGCCGGTGGAGGTGGTGCTGGCCTCTGAGTTCCGGTACAGCGAGCCGCTGGTGGATGAGCGCACCTTGGTCATCACCATCAGCCAGTCCGGCGAGACGCTGGACACCATGGCCGCCCTGCGGGAGGCCAAGCGTCTGGGAGGCAGGACATTGGCGGTCTGCAACGTGGTGGGCAGCTCCATTGCCCGGGAGGCGGACGACGTGCTGTACACCTGGGCCGGACCGGAGATCGCCGTGGCCACCAGCAAGGGCTATTCCACCCAGCTGGCGGCGCTGGACCTGGTGGGGCTGTATCTGGCAGATCTGCTGGGCACCGTGGAACTGAGCGAGTATAACGCCATTTTGGCGGAGCTCCAGGCCCTGCCGGAGAAGATGGAGCGGTATCTGGAGAATTTCCAGGACACTCAGTATTTTGCCTCCCGGTACTTCAACCACAGCTCCGTCTTCTATATCGGACGGAATTTGGATTACGCCATGGGCCTGGAGGGCTCCTTGAAGCTGAAGGAGATCAGCTATATCCACTCCGAGGCCTACGCCTCCGGCGAGCTGAAGCACGGCACCATCTCCCTCATCGAGCCGGGGACGCTGGTGGTGGCTCTGGGTACTTACGGTCCGCTGTTTGACAAGGCCATGAGCAACGTGGTGGAGGTGAAGGCCCGGGGGGCGGAAGTCCTGGCCATTACTACAGAGCGCTTCCGGGAGAAGATGGCAAAGACTGCCGACGCGGTCATCGCCGTGCCGGACACCCATCCCGTGCTCCAGCCCTCCCTGGGCATCGTTCCCTTGCAGTTCTTCGCGTACTATGTGGCGTTGCAGCGGGGGTGCGATATTGACAAGCCCCGGAACCTGGCGAAGTCGGTTACCGTGGAATAAATTTTGCTGCCCGCGCCGAAAGGCGCGGGTAGTTTTTGTTTTGGAGGACTGACTTTTTTAAAATCCCTCTTGACTCTCACCCCGGGGGAGGGCGTATGCTGTTCCTGAGCTCAAAATTCCCATCGATGTGGAGGAACCCGCCATGCTGAAAATCGGCGAATTTTCAAAACTGTCCAGGATCAGCATCCGCCTGCTGCGCCAGTATGACGACAGCGGCCTCCTGACTCCGGAGGTTACCGATCCCTTCACCGGCTACCGCTATTACAGTGAGTACCAGCTTCCAACAGCAAACCGGATCACAGCATTAAAGGATATGGGCTTTACACAGAATGCCATCTCCGAGGTGCTGGACTGTTACGATGATCCGGCATCACTGGAGCGGTGCCTGCGGCTGAAACGGGCGGAGGCCCTTGCGGCGCTGGAGGAGGCGGAGAGGCGGCTGCGGCTTCTGGACACAGCCCTGGAGCGGCTGAGAAAGGATGAAACAAAGATGAAATACGATGTGACAGTCAAAACGGTGCCGGAGCGGACCGTGGCCAGTGTGCGGCAGATCATCCCCAGCTACGACCGAGAGGGGGATCTGTGGGGCATTTACTGCCAGGAGACCGCCAGGATGAACATCCGGGACGGGGACCCGGCGCTCTGTACTGCCGTGTTCCACGACGGCGAGTACAAGGAGAGTGGCGTGGATGTGGAGATTCAGAAGACCGTGAAGGGGACGTATCCCGACACAGAGCACGTGAAGTTCAAGACCGTCCCGGCGGTGCAGGTGGCCTCTGCAACCCTCCGGGGGAGCTACCAGCGGATGACCGAGGCCACCGAGGCCGTGGCCGCCTGGGTGCGGGAGAACGGCTGGGTCTTTGACGGCGCCGCCTTCTGGATCTACCATATCAGCCCCCACGACACCCGGAACCCCGACGAGTTTTTGACAGAGGTCTGCTATCCCGTGCGGAAGAAGTGAGTCCGGCGGCAGCTACCCCCTAGGATGAAAGAGGATGGACGGAATTTTTGATTCTGTCCATCTTTTTTCTTGACATATATAGGTCGCCAATATATACTGCTATATATAGACGGTCGATATAAAGGAGGAGAACTTGATGGAACTGGACAAGAGCCTGGTCAGCGGCAGCATGGCCATGTTGGTGCTGAAGCTGCTGGAGGATGGGGACAAGTACGGCTACCAGATGATTGAGGAACTGCGCCGCCGCTCCGATGACACCTTTCACCTGCGGGCCGGGACGCTGTACCCCCTGCTCCACGGCCTGGAGGAGAAGGGACTGGTGACAGCCTACGAGGGGGAGGCTGCCGCCGGGAAGCCCAGGCGGTACTACCGCCTGACAAAGCAGGGCCGGGGGGCCCTGCAGGAGAAGGAGACGGCGTGGAACGCCTACGCCCAGGCCGTGGGCCGGGTCTTGGAAGGGGGCGCCTGCCTTGCCTGAGACCATTCAAGCGTATATAGAGGCAGTAGAGGAGCAGATCCGCTGGAGGCGGGCCCGGGGCGTGGTGTCGTTGGAGCTGCGCCGCCACCTGGAGGACCAGCGGGACGCGTTCGCGGCGGAGGACCGGGAGGACGCGGAGCGGCTGGCGGTGGAGGAGATGGGGGACCCGGTGTCCGTGGGCACGGAGCTGGACCGGCTTCACCGTCCCCGGCCCCAGTGGGGGCTGCTGGGACTGACCATCGCCCTGGCCTGCGTGGGAGCGTTTTTGCGGGTGTGGCTTACCCGAAACGAGGATTTTGACGCCGTTAGCCCGGTCATGACGGTTTTGGCGCTGGTGCTGGGAACCGCGGCCCTGCTGGGGGCGTATTTTCTGGATTTTACGTCTCTGGCCCGCCATGCAAGGGGCATCTATGCGGGGGCCCTGGCGGCGGGGCTGCTGTCCTGGTGGCTGCTGCCCAATGTGAATCTGGTGGCTTACTATACGCGATATATCATTTTGCTCTATCCGGTGGTGTACGCGCTCTGGCTGTACAGCTGCCGGGGAAGTACCTGGAGACATTTTGTCCTGGCCGTCGCCGGAGGAATTCCTTTGGCGGTTATCTGTCTGCTGGCCCCCTTTATGTTTGGGCTGTTGATTCTGCTGGTGAGCGGTCTCGTTTTGCTGCTGTGCGCGATCCGCATGGGCTGGTTTGGTCCCGGCCGTTGGAAATTTGCCGGAACCGCGCTGGCCCTGGCCGCGGGGATACCGGCCCTCTTCCTGGGGCTGGGATACGGAGAAGGGGTTGCCATACGGGTGCGTCTGGCGCTCCACCCGGAGCTGGACCCCCTCGGAGGCGGGTATTGGGGCTGGATGGCAAAAATGTGCATGCAGAATGTCCCGTTTATTCGGCGGGATGGACACGACTCGTTTGGAATCGCCAGCATTGGCAGAGTATATGGCGGCCTATTTCGCGGGGAGCAGAGCTATGTAGAGTTTAGCATGGATAAGGAGTTTCTGCCGCTGAAGCTGCTGATGAGATGGGGCTGGCTGGCTTATTTCCTGCTGATGGCAGCCATCGCCGCCCTGCTGGTCTGGCTTCTGGTCCGCTGCCTGCGGCAGAGGCAGCAGCTGGGCCGCCTGACCGCGCTGGCAGTGGTGCTGAGTCTGGGACTGGAGACACTGTTCAGCGCCGCGCTGAATCTGGGTTTTGTGCTTTTTTCATCCCATCTGCCCCTGGTGGTGGGAAACCTCCATACGGTACTGGATATGGCGCTCATCGGGCTGGCCCTGTCTGTGTTCCGGGGCAGCAGCGTCCTCCGGGATGAACTGCCGGAGAAAAAACAGCGGTTTGCATTTCCGTGGAGGGTAAAAGTATTGATTGTTTCCACAAAAGAAGAACAGGATTTTGTGAGTTTTTCCAAACTTGGAAAATAGATGAAACAAAACGGTGTGCTCAAACGTCTTTATAAACAGAGAGATCATAGACAGAGGATGATGGAATGGACAGACGGCATGCGCTGAGCGTAATGGGACTGTTTCTGGCCACGGCGCTGGCCCTTGGCCTGGCCCGTCTGAACGGCGGCTGGTTTTTCGGCACTGCGGAGGACCGCCTGCCGAAGCCCCAGGCGGGACCGGTACAGGACAGCGATGAGGCCCGGAAGATACTGCGTACATATTTCATGGCTCATTACAGCGAGGCCAGCTGCTCCGCCATTTACACGGACCTGACCCACGACGGCGTGGAGGAGCTTCTGGTGCTGACGGTGGAGAACAGCCGGACCGGAGAGCCGGTGCCGCTCCACGGCGGCACCTTGGACGGCGACAGCTTCACCCGGGCCCAGGTGACGGTGCTGCGGGCGGGAGCGTGGGGAGAGGTTCTGCCCATCTACGATTTTGTCTGTGGCGCGGAGCACAGCCAATGGGGGGAGCTGTACCTGAAAAAAGAGGATGGGGCGGACTATCTTGTGTGGTACGCGCCGTACACCGCCTCGGAGCGGGGAAACTTCCAGCTGGCCCAGTTCTCTCTGGGACAGGATGGAGCGGTTTTGGACCTTGTTCGGGAGCAGATCTTCTTCCCGGCGGGAGTCGGAGATGTCCAGGAGGGGGACGCGGACCAGACGGAGATCCTCGCCTTTCTGGCTCGGGCGGAGTCGCTGCTGGAGGGAGCGGAGCCGGTAATCGTCTGCGACGTGATCCACGACCCCCTCACCGGCACCGATGGTCCCCGGCGGTTTGCCTATCTGGACGCGCTCTTCACCAGCTTTTGACAGCATTTTATGGTAAACCGGAAAGGGATATTGACCCTGTGTATTTTTTCCGGTATAATGGGGAAACGGCGCCATAAGGTGACATAACACCGCGGCTCTTTCCGGAGCCGCGGCGTTTTTTTGATTTCGCGCTGACAAATTTCGACAGAGAGGAACTGCCGCCATGTATATTCGACTGCCAAAGCGCCTCCTGGCTGCGGCGCTGGCGGGGACGCTGGCCATGACCCCGGTCTCCGCCGCTTTCGTTGACACCGAGGCCCACTGGGCCGCGGAGGCCATTGCCAAGTGGAGCGAGGAGTATCAGATCATCCAGGGGTACGAGGACGGCTCCTTCCGCCCTGACAACTCTATCACCCGGGGAGCCTTCGCCGGCATCCTGGACCGTTTTTTGAAGTTCCAGGCCCAGGCCCCGGCGGAGACCTTCGCGGACACGGCGGGCACCTACTGGGAATCGGCCATCCTCAAGCTCAACGCCGCCGGAATTTACCTGGGCAACAACGGCAGTGCCCTGCCCTCGGATACCATCACCCGCCAGCAGGCGGTGACCATGATTGCCCGGGCCTTTGGCATTAACGCCGCTACCGACACGTTGTCCTATCTGGACGCGGAGCAGTTTGCGGAGTATGCCCGGGGCCCTGTGGCGGAGATGACGGCCCGGGGGTACATCACCGACAGCCAGGAGGGCGTCTTCCGTCCCCTGGACCCCATTACCCGGGCGGAGATCGTCAGCATCCTGAACAACATGATTCAGGTGCTGGTGCAGGAGACGTCGGACTATTCCGCCGACGCGGCGGGTACGTTGATGATCAACGCCGAGGGAGGCGCGTCCCTGGCGGATATGACCATCGCCGGAGATTTGATTCTGGCTCCCGGCGTCGCCGGACCGGTGACGCTGAACAATGTGACCATCCAGGGGATTCTCCGGAATTTCAGCGGCGTGGAGCCCACGGTGTTCCAGGTGGTGCCCACAGACCCCGCGCAGCCGGGGGAGTCCCAGACGCCGGAGACACCGGAGGTACCGGTGACGCCGCCGGGACCCGGTATCCAGCCCAGCGAGGTTTACACTCCCGGCATTACCACCGGGGAGACCTTTGAGTACGATAAGCGGCAGATTCCCGTCTATGCCGACGCGGAGCCCATTCAGCTCTATGAGGGGGACTTCATGTGGAATGACACCGGGGACCGCCTGATCTACACCGGGGACCGCTTCCGCACCCGCTTTGGCATCGACGTGTCCGCCTATCAGAACCGGGCCAGCGAGAGCAAGACCATCGACTGGCAGGCGGTACGGGACGATGGCGTGGAGTTCGCCATGATCCGCGCGGGCTTCCGGGGAACCTCCACCGGGACCCTGAACGCCGACGAGTATTACGCCCAGAACATCGATGGGGCCATGGCGGCGGGTATCGAGACCGGCGTGTACTTTTTCGCCCAGGCTATCACTGTGGAAGAGGCCATCGAGGAGGCGGATTTTGTCATTGATCTGTTGCGAAATCATGAGATCAACGGCCCCGTTGCCTATGACTGGGAGATGCACAACTCCACCTATCGGGTCTATGGCACCACGCCGGAGATGGCCACCGCCTGTGCCATCGCCTTCTGCAAGCGGATCCAGGAGGCGGGATACACCCCCATGATTTATGCGGGAACCTATGTCAGCTACATCAAATACGACCAGGGGGCCATCGCTCCGTATCTCAGCTGGTATCCGGAATACAAGAGCGATGCCTCGGAAAAACTGTATCCCACCATCCGCTATCAGATGGATTACTGGCAGTTTAGCAGCAAGTGTTCCGTTGCCGGTATTAACGGTAACGTGGATGTCAATCTCCAGTTCATTCCATGGTGACAGAAAAGAGGCGGCAGGCTGACCTGCCGCCTCTTTTTTCAGGATGGATTTCCGGCCTTGCTGGTTTTTTGCTGAGCGGCTGCTACCCCGGCGGCAATGGAGAGCCGGATACCGGATGCACCAGCCAGAGGAGCGCCGGGTGTCCCGCGGACCATAGAAAAGCGCGGCGGGAAGCTCCCGCCGCGTTTTTCAAAGAGAGAGGCGTCACTTGCGGTTTTCCTTCTGGTTGCGCTTCTGCTCCTGGTTCTGCTGATTCTGCTGGTTCTGACGGTTCTGCTCCTGATTCTGATTGTTCTGAGACATGAGGGGACACCTCCTTTCGAGATTCTGCAATTCGGCTGCGGGCCAAGGCGGAACGCGCCGCCTCCTCCCGTACAGGCGTTATTTTTGCCGGAATGCCGAAAAATATTCAGCAGTGGAAAAAATTTGTTGACAAACCGGCGGAGCGCTGATATACTAATCAAGCAAAACAAAGAAGGCGACGCATCCGCCTCACCTCCAGCTGAATGGGCAAAGAGGTCAACAACGTTGTAATCAGACTGCCGCAAGGCGGTTTGTTGTTGTGCGGATGCCGGTTTGGTATCCGCGTTTTGTGATTTTAGGAACGGAGGTGTTTCGGCCATTAGTAAGCAAGTGCATGAACTGAATGAAGCCATCAATGACAGGGAGGTCCGCCTGATCGGTTCCCAGGGGGAGCAGCTGGGCATCATGCCCTCCGCGGAGGCGCTGCGGATTGCTGACGAACAGGGGCTGGACCTGGTCAAGATCTCGCCCCAGGCCACTCCGCCTGTGTGCAAGCTGATGAACTACGGAAAGTTTCGGTTTGAGCAGAGCAAGCGGGAAAAAGAGGCCAGAAAGAACCAGCATGTGGTGGAGATCAAGGAGATCCGGATGTCCCCGGGCATCGACATTGGTGATTTCAACACAAAGCTCAAAAACGCGCAGAAGTTCATCGCCGACGGCAATCGCGTCAAGGTCTCCGTCCGTTTCCGCGGCCGGGAGATGGCCCACACCAGTATTGGCCGTGACCTGCTGGAGCGGTTTGCCGAGCAGTGTGCCGAGACAGCCAATCTGGACAAGGCCCCCAAGCTGGAGGGCAGGATGATGTCTATCTTCCTCTCTCCGAAGGGCGGCAAGTAAGCAAGGATTTTCAAATGAACGGAAGGAGCAATTTACTATGCCTAAGCTGAAGACCCATAGCGGTGCCAAGAAGAGATTTAACCTGACCAAAACCGGCAAGGTGAAGCGCGCCAAGGCTTTTAAGAGCCACATCCTGACCAAAAAGGACACCAAGCGCACCCGCCGTCTGCGGGCGGGCGGCTACGCGGACGCCACCAATGTGGACGCTGTGCGCAAGATGATCCCCTATAAGTAAGCTGTATAGAATAGGAGGCTTTTTACAATGGCTAGAATCAAAGGCGCGATGATGACGCGCAAGAGAAGAAATAAGGTTATGAAGATGGCGAAGGGCTACTGGGGCTCTAAATCCAAGCACTTCCGCGTGGCAAACCAGGCGGTTATGAAGTCCCTGACCTACGCCTATACTGGCCGCCGGCTGAAGAAGCGGGATTTCCGCTCCCTGTGGATCACCCGTATCTCCGCCGCCTGCAAGCTCAACGGCATGAATTACTCCACCTTCATGCATGGTTTGAAGGCCGCTGGTATTGAGATCAACCGCAAGATGCTTTCCGAGATTGCCATTAGCGACGCCGCCGCATTTACCCAGCTGACTGAGATCGCCAAGAAGGCGGTCGCCTGATTCACTGGAGAGGGCAGGGGAAATTGCTGAAAATTTTTCTTGCATTTTGTAACTATTTCTGATATTATAATAAAAGTGCGCAATAGCAAGGAGGTGCAAAAGATGGCAAAGTGCGAGTTTTGCGATAAGGGCGTGAATTTCGGCATTCAGGTCTCTCACTCTCACCGGCGTTCCAATCGTCCCTGGAAGCCCAATGTGAAGCGTGTGAAGGCGATTGTCAACGGTACGCCCCGCCATGTGTATGTTTGTACCCGGTGCATGCGTTCCGGTAAGGTCACCAGAGCGGTTTGACATGTACAAACAAAATCCCGGACATCTGTCCGGGATTTTTTCTATAATATAAGAAGAGCGGAGCAGGAGGAGTTCCTGCTCCGCTTTTTTACTTACATCCAGGTTCGCTCCAGCAGTTCGTCCTTTTTGGCACGGCCCATCAGCTCACCCACCACATCCGGGGCCTGTTTACCGTGGTACAGCACCTCGTAGGCGCAGCGGCAGATGGGCATCTCCACCTGCTCCTTCTCCGCCAGCTGATAGACGCTCTCGGCGGCGTAGTAGCCCTCCACTACGGCGCCCACCTCCTCCATGGCCGCCTGAACGGTTTTACCCTGACCAATGAGAATGCCCGCCCGGTAGTTCCGGGAGTGAAGAGAGGTGCAGGTGACGATCAGGTCCCCCATGCCGGCGAGGCCGCCGAAGGTCCGCCGTGTACCGCCCAGCTGTTCGCCCAAGCGGGTGAGCTCCGCCATGGCCCGGGTCATCAGGAGAGCCTTGGTGTTGTCTTGAAGCCCCAGTCCGGTGCAGATGCCGCAGGAGAGGGCCACGACGTTTTTCAGGGCCGCCGCCAGTTCTACGCCGATGATGTCATAGCTGGTGTAGACCCGGAAATAGTCGTTCATAAAGGCGTCCTGGACAAATCGGGCCACAGCCCGGTCAGGGCAGGCGGAGACGCAGCCTGTGGGAAGTTTGCGTCCCACCTCCTCCGCGTGGGAGGGACCGGAGAGGGCAGCAACCTTGTAGACATTCCCTGTGGCCTCCTGAAGAACCTGGCTCATCCGCAGTCCGGTCTCCCGCTCAATGCCCTTGGAGACGGTCACGAGAACGGTCTCAGGCCGCAGGTATGGACGGACTTTTTTCCCTGTGGTCCGAACAGCGAAGGAGGGAGCGGCGCTGACCACCATGTCCGCGCCGGTGAGGCAATTGAGATCTCCGGTGATGTGGAGGGTCTCCGGCAGAAGGACGCCTTTCAGCAGGGGGTTCTCCCGGGTTTTTGTCATCTGGGCCGCCTTCTCCGGGGTGTGGGACCAGAGGGTTACGTCGTGCCCGTTGTCGTGCAGAACCAATGCCAGAGCCGTGCCCCAGCCGCCGGTACCTAAAACCACTGTCTTCATGATCCGCCCTCCTTTTTATGGTGAAAGCTGAATTTGCTCTCTGTGCCGTTTAAAAGCCGTTTCAGGTTCCCTCGGTGCTGCCAGACCACAAGCCCTCCGCAGAGAAAACCCAGGACCACAATCACCGGCTCGGGGTAGAACACCCAGGTGGCGAAAGGAAAACTGGCCCCGGCCCACAAAGAGCCCAGGGAGACGTACCGGGTGAGGACAGTCAGCAGCAAAAACCCGCCCCAGACCACCAAGGCAATGCGCCAGTCGATCATAATGGCGATGGTGCCGCCGGAGAGGATGCCCTTGCCGCCCTTGAATTTGAACATACAGGGGAACATATGACCCAGGAGGCAGAAGAGGCCCGCCCAGTATTTGCCGAACAGCACGCCGTCTATATGATGGCCGAACAGTACCAGGCCGCCCCCGGGAAGCCACCCAAAGACCCAGACACCAAGCAGGAGGGCAAAAACTGCCTTGAGAACATCTGTCAAAATTACCAGTGCCGTCAGCGGGCCGCCGAAAGTGCGGTAGAAGTTGGTGAGCCCCGCGTTGCCGCTGCCGTGGTTCCGTACATCGTCCCGCAGGATATACTTGGAGACAATGACAGCGCCGTTGAAGCAGCCCAGCAGATAAGCGGCCAATGCTGAACCGCCGTACATCACCAGAATCAGAAGCCACCAGTTTTCCATGCAATTACTCCTCCTTCTCGCCCCGCTGACGGACGGAGAGGATGACAGGCGTCCCCTCCAGACCAAAGGTATTTCGGATGCAGTTCTCCAGATACCGCTGGTAGGAGAAGTGGAAGAGCCGGGTGTCGTTGCAGAAGACCACGAAGTGGGGCGGCTTCACGCCTACCTGGGTCATATAGTAGATCTTCAGCCGCCGGCCCTTGTCGGTGGGGGGCTGGACCCGGGTCTGGGCGTCCGCCAGGACGTTATTCAGCATTCCTGTGGTGATACGGGTGGCGGCCTGGTTGGAGACGTAGTCGATGAGTTCGAAGAGCCGGTCCACCCGCTGTCCGGTTTTGGCGGAGATGAAGAGGATGGGGGCGTAGGCCATAAAGCTGAGGCCCTGACGGACCTCCTCCCGCATCCGGTCCATGGTTTTGCCGTCCTTTTCAATGAGGTCCCATTTGTTCACCACGATGATGCTGGCCTTGCCCGCCTCGTGAGCAAGACCGGCCACCTTGGTGTCCTGCTCCGTAACGCCCTCGGTGGCGTCGATGAGAATCAGGCATACATCTGCCCGCTCAATGGCCATGGTGGCCCGGAGGACGCTGTACTTCTCAATGTCCTCCGACACCTTGGACCGCCGCCGGATACCGGCGGTGTCAATGAAGACAAAGCTGCCCTTGTCGTTTTCAAAACGGGAGTCGATGGCGTCCCGGGTGGTGCCGGCCACGTCGGAGACGATGACCCGCTCCTCGCCAAGAATCCGGTTTACCAGGGAGGACTTGCCGGCGTTGGGTTTGCCGATGACCGCCACGTGAATGGCGTCATCTTCCTCCTTCTCGTCCTCCACAGGGGGGAAGTAGGTCACACAGGCGTCCAGCAAATCGCCGGTGCCGTGGCCGTGGACGGCGGAGACGGCGATGGGGTCTCCCAGACCCAGGTTGTAGAACTCGTAGAAATCCGGGTCCGGCGTGCCGGTGGAGTCCATCTTGTTCACCGCCAGCACGATGGGCTTGCCGCTGCGCAGCAGCATATTTGCCACCTCATGGTCAGAGGAGGTGAGTCCTGTGCGGACGTCCGTCAAGAAAATGATGACCGTGGCGGTCTCAATGGCGGTCTGGGCCTGCTCCCGCATGAACTCCAGGATCAGGTTGTCGGTGCGGGGCTCAATGCCGCCGGTATCGATGAGGGTGAACTGCCGCCCATTCCAGTCGGTCTCTCCGTAGATGCGGTCCCGGGTGACGCCGGGGGTGTCCTCCACGATGGAGACCCGCCGTCCCACCAGTTTGTTGAACAGCTGGGATTTGCCCACATTGGGCCGCCCCACAATGGCGACGATGGGTTTCATAGGCCCTCACTTCCTTTCTGATGTGAAAATAATCTTTGATATGGATATTATACCCGTCCGGAGACAGGATAGCAAGACAAAAAGCAAGGAGGGAAGAGCAATCTTCCCTCCTAAGCAAGCGTAGAAAATCCCTTATTTCGCGACCACGGACTTGACGACCTTGACCTCGCGGCCATTGTACGTACCGCACTCCTGACACATTCTGTGAGGCAGGTGCTGCGCACCGCATTTCGGGCAAACAACGAGAGCGGGGGACGTCAGCTTCCAGGTGGAGCTGCGGCGTTTGTCGCGTCTTGCTTTGGATACTTTTCTCTTGGGTACTGCCATTGTGACACCTCCTTGATCGTTCAAAGGCGCAGGCGGGGCCTGTCCTTATCTCATTTCTCTATTTGTTCTCCAAAAGCTTGGCAAGGGCTGCCAGCCGCGGATCAATCTCCTTTTTACAGGAGCAGGGGCCGAGGTTCAGGTCGGCGCCGCAGCGAGAGCACAGTCCTCTGCAATCTTCAGAACACAGAACTTTGGTGTTCATCCCCAGGATGAACGCAACACGGGCCAGATCTCCGAGATCCACCTTGCCGTTCTCCAGCAGTTCGATCTCGTCGTTCTCCCCGTTTTCCAGGGACTCCGCCAGCATACAGTGGTAGGGGACTTCCTTTTCCAGAGCAAACTCCCTGCCGCACCGGTCGCATACGGCATCCAGCGTGGTCACAGCCGTCAGATCCAGATGAAGCACGTCGGCGGCGTTCCGCACCGTGCCGGACACGGCGACGGGGCGGGAAACCGGATAGCGGCCGGAGAATTCCAGATCGGAGAGATCCAGGGTGAATTGGAAATCCAGATATTTTCCCGGTGTATGCAGAATTGGTTTTACATCTAAAAGCATAAGCTACCTCGCAATGATACAACTAGTATTATAATGGATAGAAGCCCTCTTGTCAAACAATTTTTCAAAATAATTTCCAAAATATGAGCCTTTTTCGTCAGAGGACGGCAGGGGAGGCGAAGTCCGGGGATAGATTTTGCAGGATGCGGAAAAAGTCCTGCAAAAATAGGTTGAATCCCTTTGAATTTGTGGTACAATATGATAGGTCGCAGTTCTGCCATTCGGGTGTTCCGGAATAGCGGACTGCCCGATATTTCGTCTGATGCAGGGCGGAGGCACGGCTGTGGCAAAGAACATTTTACATATTATTGAGACCAATATGGCGACTTTTTCCAAGGGACAAAAGAGAATTGCCAACTATATTCTGGAAAATTACGATAAGGCGGCCTTTTTAACCGCCAGCAAGCTGGGTAAGCTGGCGGAGGTCAGCGAGTCCACGGTGGTGCGCTTCGCGTCGGAACTGGGATATGACGGCTACCCCAGCATGCAGCGGGCCTTGCAGGAGATGATTCGGAGCCGCTTGACCTCTACCCAGCGCATTCAGGCGGCCGGGGACCTGTTTGACCGGCGGTCCATTCTGCCGGCGGTGGTGCAGTCGGACATTGAGAAGCTTCGGCTGATGGCCAGCGAGGCCAACCAGAGCGAGTTTGACCGGGTGGTGGATCAGCTTTTGAGCTGCCGCCACATCTATATCCTGGGGGTCCGTTCCTCTTCTTTTGTGGCGGGATATTTGAATTTTTACATGCACCTGCTGACGGAGAACGTGACGCTGGTGCAGTCCAACGCCGCCGGGGAGATTTTTGAGCAGCTGCTGCGCATTGGGCCGGAGGACGTAATGGTGGCCATCAGCTTTCCACGGTACTCCAGAGTGACGCTGAACACGGTGAAATTTGCCCAGGACCGGGGAACATCCATCATTGCCATCACGGATAACGAGCTGTCCCCGGTGTACCAAATGGCGGACGCGGCGCTGCTGGCCCCCTGCGAGATGATCTCTTTTGTGGACTCCATGGTGGCGCCGCTGTCCTTGATTAACGCGCTGCTGATCGCCATCGGCGTCCGGCTGGGGACCGATGCGGCAAAGACCTTCGCGGAGCTGGAGGACATCTGGAACGCCTACGGCGTGTTTGGGAAAACAGACGATGAGTAAAAAAATTGTGGTGGTAGGCGGCGGCGCGGCAGGGATGATGGCGGCTATCTCCGCCGCGGAGCGTGGCGGAGACGTGACATTGCTGGAGCCCAACGAGCGGCTGGGAAAGAAGCTCAACATCACCGGGAAGGGCCGCTGCAACGTGACCAGCAACGCCGGCGCGGAGGAGCTGCTGGCCAATGTTCCCAGGAATGGGAAATTCCTTTACAGCGTTTTTTCGCGCTTTAACGGGCGGGACGCCATGGCGTTTTTTGAGACCTTGGGCGTGCCGCTGAAAACCGAGCGCGGAAACCGGGTTTTTCCGGTCAGCGACCGGGCCTTCGACGTCAGCGCCGCCCTGGAGCGGCGGCTGAAAGCGCTGGGGGTATCCCTGGTCCGGGACCGGGCCTTGGCGCTGGAGACTGCGGACGGCGCGGTTCAGGCCGCGGCTGGTGAGCGCCGCCGTTATCCGGCTGAGGCGGTGATTCTGGCCACGGGAGGCGTGTCTTATCCCGCCACCGGTTCAACGGGAGAGGGCCACCGCATGGCCGCGGAGGCGGGACATACGGTGACGCCTCTGCATGGCTCCTTAGTCCCCCTGCGGGATTTCGGCGTAGGGCGGGAATTGCAGGGACTGAGTCTGCGGAATGTGGGATTGACGGTTTTTGAGAACAACAAGAAGCTCTACACAGATTTTGGTGAGATGGTATTTACCCACTTCGGCGTCAGCGGGCCCTTGATTTTATCGGCCTCTGCCCACATGCGGCGCTTTGGGGAGAGAGCCTATCGCCTGGAGATTGACTTGAAGCCTGCTCTGGATGAACAGACGTTGGACCGGCGGCTCCTGGCGGATTTTGAGAAATACGCCAATCATGATTTCTGCAACGCCCTGGATGATCTGCTGCCCCAAAAGCTGATCCCAATGGTAATCCGAATCTCTGAGATTGAGCCGCGCCGGAAGGTGCATGATATTACCCGGGAGCAGCGCCGGGGCTTATTGACGATTTTAAAGCATTTTCCCGTGGTGATCGCCGGACCATGTCCTGTGACCGACGCCATTGTTACCTCCGGCGGCGTCAAAGTGGGAGAGATCAATCCGAATACCATGGAATCAAAGCTTGTAAAGGGATTGTACTTTGCTGGAGAGGTGATTGATGTGGATGCCTATACCGGCGGGTTCAATTTGCAGATCGCCTGGGCCACAGGCCGTGCCGCTGGCTTTGCCGCGGCGAAGCGCGATGAATGACAGGAGGAAAGAGAGATGAAGACAATCCGTGTCGCAATCGACGGGCCCTCCGGCGCGGGGAAAAGCACGCTGGCCAGAGCCGCCGCCGGAGAGCTTGGGTATTTATATGTGGATACCGGAGCCATATACCGTACCGTTGGCTATTATGCCTGCGTCCGTGGCATGAACCCGAAGGACGGAGAGGCCGTTGCCGCCGCCTTGCCGGAGATCTCCGTGGAGATGACCTACGGGGAGGACGGGCTGCAGCGCATGCTGCTGAACGGAGAGGACGTGACGGAGGCCATTCGTCTGCCGGAGATCTCCCTGTGCGCCTCCGCTGTCTCCGCGCATCCTGGCGTGCGGGCCTTTCTGCTGGAG
Organism: uncultured Oscillibacter sp.; assembly: GCA_910585385.1. Classification (GTDB taxonomy): domain Bacteria; phylum Bacillota; class Clostridia; order Oscillospirales; family Oscillospiraceae; genus Oscillibacter. The sequence continues at coordinate 58,206 of CAJUDV010000003.1, forward strand.
ATGCAGCGCAAGCTGGCCCGGGAACACAATGTCATCATGGACGGGCGGGACATCGGCACTGTGGTGCTGCCGGACGCGGAGGTAAAAGTTTTCCTCACGGCCTCGCCGGAGGCCCGGGCACGCCGCCGCTGCCTGGAGCTGGAGGGGCGGGGGACGCCCCAGCCCTATGAGAAGGTTTTGGAGGAGATTCAGGAGCGGGACTGGAACGATACCCACCGTTCCATCGCGCCCTTGCGTCAGGCGGAGGACGCCGTGCTGCTGGATACCACAGATCTGGATTTCCAGGAGAGCCGGGAGGCGCTGCTGGCGATCCTTCGGGAAAGGACAAACGGCGCATGAAGCCATTTAATCGTTTCTTTGTGTTTATCTATTACGTGGTGGGCCTGGTGGCGGACATTCTGCACCCGGTCTCCGTGGAGGGATTGGAGCGGCTGCCTGAGAGCGGCGCGCTGCTGTGCCCCAACCACGCCAGCAATTGGGACCCGATTCTGGTGGCGCTGAAGCTGCCCAAGAACTACCGGCTCCACATCATGGCCAAGGAGGAGCTGTTCAAAAACCCGTTGCTGGGCTGGCTGCTGCGGAAGGTGGGCGCCTTTCCCGTCAGCCGGGGCAGCAACGACATCAGCACTGTGCGCACAGCCATGCGGGCCATTAAGGACGGCGATAACCTGTTGATCTTTCCGGAGGGAACCGTGGTCCGGAACGGCGTTGGGTACATAGACGGCCTGCCGGCCCACGCCAAGGCGGGGGTGGCTATGATTGGCGTGCGGACTGGCGCGGCGCTGGTACCTGTTTTCGTAGATGGGGAAAAGCGGCTGTTTCGCCGTACCCGCATCATCTTTGGCGAACCCTATGAGCCCCGCTGTACCGGACGGAGGGGGACGTCGGAGGAGATGCAGAGGATCGCGGATGATGTTTTGGCGGCGGCCTATGCCCTTGGCGGTCAGGCCGTGGGGGGGAAGCCGCTGTGAAAAAGGTGCTGTTGGCGGAGAACGCGGGGTTCTGCTATGGTGTGCGGCGGGCGGTGAAACTGGCGGAGCAGACGGCTGCGGAGACCGGCGGCTGCTGGATGCTGGGGGATCTGATCCACAACACTTATGTGGTGGAGCACCTGGCCCGCAAAGGCGTCCGGAAGACGGCGGACCCGTTGTCCCTGGGCGCCGGGGACACGGTGGTTATTCGTTCCCACGGCGAGCGCAGGGAAGTGCTGGACGATCTGGAGGCCCGGGGAATACGCTGCGTCAACGCCACATGCCCCAATGTGGTGCGCATCCAGCGGCTGGTGGCCCAGGCCGAGGAGGAGGGCCGCCGGGCGGTCATCATCGGCGACCCCGGCCACCCGGAGGTGGCGGGCGTGGCCAGCTGGTGCCGGGAGCCTCTGGTGTTTGACGGGCCGGAGGCGGTTCGCCGCTGGCTGGACAGCGCCCCGGAAAACAGGGAGATCCCTCTGACGGTGGCGGCGCAGACCACCTGCATTCGTGAACTTTTTGAAACTTCTTGGAAAATCATAAAAAAAGAGTGTACAAACGCGAAAATATTTGATACAATATGCAATGCTACGCACAAGCGTCAGTCTGAGGCGGTGGAAATCGCCTCCCGGGCGGACGTGATGGTCGTGGTGGGAGACCGTAAAAGCGCCAACACCAAACATTTGACAGAAATTTGCAAAGAGAGATGTCCCCGCGTCCTCCAGATCGAGGGGGCGGACGAGCTCTCGCCGGATTTTTTCGATGGTTGTTCTGTTGCGGGCCTTACGGCCGGAGCCTCCACGCCAGCGGGCATTATTAAGGAGGTATATGCAACGATGAGCGAAGAAATCAAAGCGGTCGAGGGCAAAGAGGAGTCCTTCGAGGAATTACTGAATCAGTCTTTCAAAACTTTAAATACAGGAGAGAAGGTAACCGGCATTGTCACGGCCATCACGCCGACTGAGGTGCAGGTGGATGTAGGCGCTAAGCAGGCCGCCTACATCAAGTTCAGTGAATTGAGCGACGACCCCAACGCCAAACCCGAGGACATCGTCAAAGTGGGCGATGAGATCGAGACCTACATCGTCCGCGTCAACGATGTGGAGGGTTATGCCGAGCTCTCCAAGAAGCGCCTGGACGCCGTCAAGGTTTGGGAGAACATCGAGACCGCCGTGGAGGAGAAGACTGTGCTGGAGGGCACCGTTACCGAGGAGAACAAGGGCGGCATTGTGGTTTCCGTCAAGGGCGTGCGGGTGTTTGTCCCCGCCTCCCAGAGCGGCCAGCCCCGCGGCGCGGATCTGAGCGCCATGGTCAAGCAGAAGGTGCAGCTGCGCGTCACCGAGGTCAACCGCGCCCGCCGCCGTGTGGTGGGCTCCATCCGGGCCGTCACCGACGAGGCCCGCAAGGCCGCCCAGGAAGAGGTGTGGGCCAACATCGAGGTGGGCAAGCGCTACTCCGGCACCGTGAAGTCCATGACCAGCTACGGCGTGTTTGTGGATATTGGCGGCGTGGACGGCATGGTACATATCTCCGAGCTGAGCTGGAGCCGGATCAAGACCCCCGCCGAGGTGTGCAAGGTGGGCGATCCCATGGAGGTGTACGTCATTTCCTTTGACGCCGAGAAGAGGAAGATCTCCCTGGGCGTCAAGGATCACAGCGTCAATCCCTGGCAGGTCTTTATGGATAAGTACGCCGTGGGCGACGTGGCCACTGTCCGCATTGTCAAGCTGATGAGCTTTGGCGCTTTCGCCGAGGTTGTGCCCGGGGTGGACGGCCTGATCCACATCTCCCAGATTGCCGACCGCCGCATCGACAAGCCGGAGGACGTGCTGTCTGAGAACCAGACCGTGGATGTGAAGATCACGGCTATCGACGAAGAGAAGCAGAAAATCTCCCTGTCTATCCGCGCCCTGCTGGCCCCTGCTGGAGAGCTGGAGGAGGATAGCGAAGTCATGGAGACCGAGGAATAAGTGCGCCGCGTAGAGAGGCGGGCCCAAAGCCCGTCTTTCTTTTATGAAAAATTGTGATTTTTTTGACATTTTCGTTGCAATTGCGGGAGGGGGATGGTATAATGCCGTCCTGTGAGGAGCGCGGTCCTTTAGGCGGACCCGCAATGAGGGAATGGCTTTTCGAGCGATCTGAGCGTAGGACGCGCCGCGACGGGTTTTGCCTGCTTTTAGCGGTATAAAAAGGGAATATAGGAGGAACAACGATGAGCTATCAGGATGAGTATAAACAGAAATTGACCTCTGCCAGCGAGGCGGTGAAGGTGGTCAAGTCCGGCGACTGGCTGGATTATGGCTGGAGCATCTGTTCTCCCATCGCGCTGGACAAGGCCCTGGCCCAGCGGGCGGAGGAGCTGACTGATGTAAAAATTCGGGGCGGCATCCTCACTCATACGCCGGCAATTTTTGAAGTATCCGACGCCGCCAGCCACTTTACCTGGAACTCCTGGCACATGGGCGGCGTGGAGCGCAAGGCCGTGAGCCAGGGGCTCTCCTACTATATCCCCATGCGCTATTCCGAGCTGCCCGGCTTTTACACCAATGTGATCAAGACCCTGGACGTGGCCATGTTCCAGGTGGCTCCCATGGATCAGAAGGGCTGGTTTAATTTCGGTCCCTCCGGCGATCATCTGAAAGCGGTCTGCGAGTGTGCCAAGACCATCATTGTCGAGGTCAACAAAAATATGCCCGTGTGTCTGGGCGGCTACGACAACTGTGTCCACATCAGCGATGTGGATATGATTGTGGAGGGAGAGAACCCGCCCATGGACATTCTGGGGGGCGGCGGAGCCGCCTCTGAGGTGGATCTGGCCGTGGCCCGCCTGGTGGTGCCGGAGATTCCCAACGGCGCCTGCCTCCAACTGGGAATCGGCGCCATGCCCAACGCCATCGGCAAGATGGTGGCAGAGTCCGACCTAAAGGACCTGGGCGTACATACGGAGATGTATGTGGACGCCTTTGTGGACATGTCCGAGGCGGGCCGCATTACCGGTAAGCGCAAACCCTTTGACCGGGGCCGCCAGACTTACGCCTTTGCCGCGGGCAGCCAGAAGCTGTACGACTTCATCGACAACAACCCCGAATGCATGATCGCCCCGGTCAGCTATGTCAACGATATTGCCCGGGTGTCTCAGATTGAAAACTTCATCTCCATCAACGGCGCGGTGGATATTGACCTCTTCGGCCAGGTATCCTCTGAGTCCTCCGGCACCCGCCATATCTCCGGCGCCGGCGGCCAGCAGGACTTTGTTATGGGCGCATATCTGGCCAAGGGCGGCAAGAGCTTTATCTGCTGTTCCTCGGCCTATATGGATAAGAACGGACAGATGAAATCCCGCATTCGTCCCACGCTGCTGGAGGGGTCCATTGTCACCGCCACCCGGGCGAACCTCCACTATCTGGTAACGGAGTATGGAAAGTTCAATGTCAAGGGCAAGTCCACTTGGGAACGGGCCGAGGGCATCATCGGCATTGCGCATCCCCAGTTCCGGGAGGAACTCATCGCCGAGGCGGAGAAGATGCATATCTGGCGCCGGTCCAACAAGCGGTAAGTTACAAATTAATCTTAAAAAATGGCGGACAGCTTCTCGCTGCCCGCCATTTTTTGCAGTATTCTCCACAAAATATCTGTAAATTTTTTGAAAAAGTGCTTGTAAATATGGGAAAAGAAGGATATAATAAACATATCATATAAAAATTATAATGGATGGCGTATCAGCGAATATCAGGCACCACAATGAACCGATGTAAAAAGGGGAGGGGCTTGCCATGTTCAGGATCGGGGACTTCGTTGCGCACCCAATGCACGGGGCCGGCGTCATAGACGCCATTGTTCAGGAAAAGGTCGCGGGGAGCATACAGGAGTACTATGTGTTTAAAATGCCTGTGGGCGGACTGCTTTTGAAGATCCCGGTGACCAACAGCGGGACCATTGGCCTGCGCGCCATCATCACGCCGGAGGAGGCGGAGGCACTGATCGCGGCGCTTCCCTCTTTGAAGGTGGAGAGCAGCGCAAATTGGAACAAGCGGTATCAGGAGAATTTACAGCGGCTTAAGAGCGGTGATCTTCGAGAGGTGGCCCGCGTGGTCAAGGGGCTGATGACCAGGGATACCCGGCGGGGGCTGTCTACCGGGGAGAGGAAGATGCTGCAGACCGCCAAGCGGATTCTGATCTCTGAGATTGTTTTGACGGAACGGGCGGACTACGAGACGGTGGAAGCCCGGGTGGACTGCGCCTTGACGCAGGAGGCTGCCGTTTGACTGGCTGCCGTGGGTTTTATGTATGAGCGCCAAAGGGCGCGTGGAGGCCGATATGTTTTCTTTTCTGCGCAAAATCAAAGCGTCCAACCGCCCTTACTGCGCCGCTCTGGTAGCTGCCGCGGGTGTGTCCAGCCGCATGGAGGGCATCAACAAACTCCTGGAGCCCTTAGAGGGGGTTCCGGTGCTGGTGCGGACCCTGACCGCTCTCCAGCTGGCGGAGGGGGTGGATGAGATTGTGGTGGCCGCCCGGGAGGAGGACTTGGTGGAGATCTCCCGCCTGTGCAATACATACGGTATCTCCAAATGCGTTAAGGTGGTCCGGGGAGGAGAGAGCCGGGCGCACTCCGTTTTTCTGGCGGCGCTGGAGGCTTCCCCGGAGACGGCTCTGCTGGCTGTGCAGGACGGAGCCCGTCCTCTGGTGACGCCGGAGCTGATTGACCGTGTGATCACCGCCGCCGCCCGCTGCGGCGCAGCGGCCCCTGCATTGGCGGTAAAGGACACCATCAAAACCGTCCGGGAGGACGGCGCTGTGGCGGAGACCCTGGAGCGGGATGTTCTGCGGGCGGTGCAGACTCCCCAGGTGTTTGAAGCCAGTCTCCTGAAAGCGGCGCTCCAGTCGGCGCTGGAGAGCGGCGCGGTGGTTACAGACGATTGTTCCGCCGTGGAACGGCTGGGCAAGGCGGTGTTTCTGGTGGAGGGCGAGGAGGAGAATCTAAAGATTACCACTCCGGTGGATCTGATTCTGGCGGAGGCCATTCTGCGGGCCCGGGAGGAAGGACGATGACGAACCTGCGTATTGGGCACGGGTATGACGTCCACCGGTTGGCGGAGGGACGGAAACTGATTTTGGGCGGTGTGGAGGTCTCCTGGGACCGGGGGCTTCTGGGCCACTCCGACGCCGACGTGCTGGTCCACGCCGTCATGGACGCCCTGACCGGGGCCTCCCGCCTGGGGGACATCGGAAAGCTGTTCCCGGACACGGACCCGGCGTACGCCGGGATCTCTAGCCTGAAATTGCTGGCGGAGGTGGGGCGGCTCCTGGCGGAGCGGGGCTTTGCCGTGGTGAATATCGACGCCACGCTCCTGGCCCAGGCGCCGAAGATCGCCCCCTACAGGGCGCGGATGGCGGAGAATATGGCCATGGCCCTGGGGATTGAGCCGGAGCGGGTCAACGTGAAGGCCACCACCGAGGAGGGACTGGGCTTCACCGGAGACGGCTCCGGCATGGCGGCCCACGCTGTGGCGCTGCTGGAGGGATTGAGATGAGGTGCGGCCGGCGCTTTTTGGCGCTGCTGGCTCTGGTGGCAGGATTGTTGGCCCTGCCGGGTGTTTTGCTGGACCTTCACATACGGCGCGGGTCCCCGTCATTGAATATGCGGGTGGACGCGGCTGAGTTTGGGGGAAATTGTTTTCACATGTCTGTCAGCGACCACAGCGGCAGCGGAACCTCCTTTCACGGGTTTTCCTACGATATTGAGGAGGAGTACCTGTATATCACCGTCCGCAAGGGGCTGGTCTCTGGTAATTACCGCGGCAGCAGTATGGATGTGGACATCGAGGACAGCCGGCTGGAGCATGTTCAGACCGTCTATTTGAAGGACGGCCCGGAGAAAAAACTGATATGTGTAAGGTGAGAGAAAGGGCTCTGGCAGCAGAGCGCTTTCTCTCACCTTTCTCCGCTCCCCCCATAGAATGTGGGTAGAGAGGAGGAGTGCCTGTGGATCACTATCTGATTATCGCACGGTCTGTCACCTACGCGCAGCGGATGCAACGGGCGCTGGCCCGGGCGGGCGTCCGCTGCCAGATTTTCCGTGCCCCACGGGATCTGACGGAGATGGGCTGCGCCTATGCCGTGCGCGTGGCGGTCAGTGGCCTGACCGATGCATTGACTGCCCTTCACAGGGAATCATTGGACCCTGTTCAGATATTTTTGTACCAAAGAGGACTGTACCAGGAGGTGGGGAGATGATCTATCTCGACAGCGCCGCCACCACCTTCCAGAAGCCTTCCGCCGTGGAGGCGGCCATGGTGGAGGCCCTGCGTACCATGAGCTCCCCGGGGCGGGGGGGCTACCCCGCGGCTCTGGCGGCCGCGGACGCCGCCTTTGACTGCCGGAATGCGCTGGCGGAGTTGTACGGTCTGAAAAATCCGGAGCAGGTTGTATTTACCGCAAACGCCACCCACGCTCTGAATATCGCCATCAAGACCCTGGTGTCCCCCGGCGGACGGGTGGCAATCTCCGGATACGAGCACAACGCTGTCACCCGTCCTCTGGCGGCGCTGGAGGCGGATGTGAGGATCGCGGAGGCGCCGCTGTTCCAGCCGGAGGCGGTGCTGGAGTCCTTTGCCAGTCTGGTGGACGGGGGTCTGGAGGCTGTGATCTGTACACATGTCTCCAATGTTTTTGGCTTTATCCAGCCAGTAGAGGCCATAGCGGCGTTGTGCCGGACCTGGGGCGTGCCGCTGATTATCGATGACTCTCAGGCCGCCGGCGTGCTGCCGCTGGATATGGCGGAGCTGGGGGCGGCGTTCATTGCCATGCCGGGACACAAGGGGCTGTACGGCCCTCAGGGCACCGGTGTGCTGCTGTGCGGGAGCGGTATTCAGCCTCGCACGCTTTTGGAGGGCGGCACCGGGAGCCTCTCCATCCAGCAGGAGATGCCGGACTTTCTCCCGGACCGCCTGGAGGCGGGGACCCACAACATGCCCGGCATCGCCGGCCTGCTGGCAGGCGTCCGGTATGTCCGCCGGCAGGGAATGGAGGGCATCTGCCGGCGGGAGCGTCAGCTGACCCAAATGGCGGCGGAGGAGCTGCGTGTTCTGCCCGGCGTGACGGTGTATGCCCAGCCGGACCTCCATGCCCAGACGGGAGTGCTGTCTTTCACGGCGGAGGGCCGGGAGGTGGAGGCTCTGGGGCAGGCGCTGGGAGAGCGGGGCATCGCTGTGCGGGCGGGGCTCCACTGCGCGCCTCTGGCCCACCGCTCTGCCGGGACGCTGGGGAGCGGCACGGTTCGAATCAGCTTTTCCGACTTCAACACGCCGGAGGAGGTATCCCGCATGGTGTCTGTTGTGAGGGAGATCCTCTCTTGATGAGTGGAAAACGGCGCCTAAATAAAAACCGCCTTGAGGCGGTTTTTATTTTCCAATCCCTTCCTGTGCCGGATTGCCTTGAAAACACTGGGATTTTCTGAACAGTCCGTGAATTTTTCCACGGTTTGCCTTGCAATCTATCCGTATATTTTATATAATTAAAATATTCATGGCCTGAAAGGGATGATGACCCAATTATGGAACTGAAGTTTTCGCAGATCCCGGCGTTTGCCGGCAGGTATCTGCTGACGCTCCAGATCACCGATGTGCTGGATATTCTCATCATAGCGTTTCTGCTGTACAAGCTGCTGACTTTGGTGCGCAGCACCAAGGCCGCCAGTCTGCTGAAGGGCCTGCTGGCCTTTTTCGCGCTGCTGGCGCTGTCCAACCTCTTCAATCTCAGAGGAATTACCTACATTTTGAGCAAACTAATGGAAATGGGGGTTTTGGCTCTGATCATCCTGTTTCAGCCGGAGATCCGCCGGATTCTGGAACAGCTGGGCAGCCGCCGCATCGTGGCGTTTTTCAGCCACAGTGAGGCGGGGAATGTGATGGAGCAGACCATTGGGCAGACGGTGCTGGCCTGTACGGAGATGTCCCAGAGCCGCACAGGCGCGCTGATCGTATTTGAGCGGGAGATCATGCTGGATGAATTTGTCCGCAGCGGGACGGTACTGGACGCCGCGGTCTCCAGCGAGCTTTTGAAAAACATTTTCTTTGTCAAGGCCCCCATGCACGACGGAGCGGTGATCGTCCGTCACGGGCGGATTTTGGGCGCCGGCTGTATGCTTCCCCTGAGCAAGAATGTGAACCTGAGCCGGGATCTGGGGATGCGCCACCGGGCCGGCATCGGCATGAGTGAGAACTCCGACGCGGTGGTGGTTATCGTCTCGGAGGAGACAGGCTCCATCTCCGTGGCCATCGGCGGAATGCTGAAGCGCCATTTGAAGCCGGAGACGCTGGAAAACCTGCTGCGCAACGAGCTGCTTCCTCAGGAGGAGTCCGGAGAGGCGAAGCAGAGGTTCAGCCTGCTGCGGCTGCTGCAGGGCCGGAAGGACGGAGGTACGCGCGATGGAGAATAAGAACATCGGTATGCGCAAGGTACTGTATCTCTTGCTGGCCTTCCTTGTGGCGGTGATGATCTGGTTTTTTGTGGACGAAACCAACGATGTTACGGTGGAGCGGGTGATCACAGGCGTTGAGATCATCTATACGGACGAAGATACCGTTTTGGCGGACCGGGGACTGATGCTGCTGGACGACGGCACAGACCTTACCATGGACATTACCGTCCGTGGAAAACGGCGGACCGTCTCGTGGATGGATAATGAGAGCGTCCGTGTGATTGTGGAATTAAAAAATATCACTGGGTCCGGAAAGCAGCGGGTGCCCTATCAGCTGTCGTTGGTCTCACCGTTTAACAACAGCGTACAGGTGAGCGACAGGAGCATTTCCATGGCCACCGTGAATATCAGCGAGCTGTACAGCAAGCAGGTGGAGATCAAGTGCGAGCTGGTTGGCAACGTGGCGGAGGGCTACAACGCCGGACAGCTCCAGATGTCCCACAGCGAGATTGAGATCTGGGGTCAGCAGGAGATCATCGACCAGGTGGCCTACGCTAAGGTGAAGCTGGACATTGGCAGTGCCACAGGCAGTATCTCCGAGACGCTGGGGGTGCAGTACTACACCGCGGAGGGTGAAGCGCTGGACTCCGCCGGAATCCGCACCACTGTGGAGAAGATCCAGGTGACTCTGCCGGTGTTTGTCACCAAGGAACTGCGGCTGACGATGAACTATGTTGACGCCCCCGGCGCCCGGCGCAGGAATATGAGTGCCAGCCTGGACCCGGAGACCATTATGGTCTCGGGACCGGCGGAGGTGCTGCGGGATCGGGAGACTATTGTCCTGGGTGACTTTGATCTTCTCGCCGTCGGAAATACGGAGAGCACCCACACCTACGGCATCACGGTGCCGGATGGGTGTACAAACCTCAGCGGGGTCACCCGGTCCACCCTGACCATCTCCTATCCGGACAAGACCACCGCTATGGTAATGACGAACCGCATTCGTTTCGACAATGAGCCCGAGGGCAGAAATCTGGATGTGCAGACGCCGGAGATCGTGGTGTCGGTCTTTGGCACCGAGGCGGATGTGTCGGCCCTCAGCGGGGAGAATATCACCCTGGCGGCAGATCTCAGCGACTATGGCTCCGCCTTGGGGACCTATGCCATTCCGGCGGTGGTGGAGATTGACTCCGGCGGTGACATCGGCGTCACGGGAGAGTATGAGATCCAGGTGACCATCCGTGAGCCCGGCGACGAGCCGGAGCCTTCGGATGAAGACCAGGTTTCCGCAATGAACCCGGATGAAGGCGGAGGAGAAGGAGAGGAACCATGACCCAGATCGCAACAGTAGAGCGGATTATTGACGCAGACCACGCGGAGATCTCCGTACCCCGGAAGTCCGCCTGCGGACACGACTGCGAGGAGTGCGCCGGCTGCGGCGTCACCGGCGCGGCGGTTCACGCCCGGGCCCTGAATCCCATCGGCGCCCGGCCCGGGCAGAAGGTGGTGGTGCAGAGCGATACCAATAAGATGCTGCGTATCGTCGCCTTGGTGTATCTCACGCCGGTACTGCTGTTTCTGGTCGGATATTTTATCACTATGGCGGTGACGTCCAGCGCGGCTATCCAGTACCTGGCTGCCGGGACCGGCTTTGCGGCGGGAATTTTGCTGGCGGTTCTCTATGACCGCCGCCTGCGGCAGCGGGGCGGGCTCTCTTTTCAGATTGTCCGGCTGTTCTGATGTACGGCTATGTCAGGCCGCCCCTAAAGACGCTGCCGGAAGAGGAGACGGAGCGGTTTCGCCGTGTCTACTGCGGACTGTGCCACACCCTGGGCCAGCGGTATGGAGCGGCGGCCAGGTTCATCCTAAATTATGATTTCACATTTTTAGCCATTTTGCTCTCAGATCCTGTTGAAGAGAGCTGCTCTAAATCCAGATGCATTGTCAGCCCAATCCGGCGGCGGAGTTTTCAGCCGTCCAGCGCCGCTCTGGAGCTGGCGGCGGATGAGAGCGTCATTCTGGCTTATTGGCAGCTGCGGGACGGCGTGAAGGACCATGATTGGCTCCATGGAGTGAAGTACCGGAGCGTATCCAAAATTCTGGAACCAGCCTACCGCAGGGCGGCGTCCCTCCGGCCTGCGTTTGATGAGCAGACCCGCCTCCAGCTGGCGCTTTTGGAACGGCTGGAAGCAGAGCGGTGCTCCTCCATTGACCAGGCGGCGGACGCTTTTGCGGCGCTGCTGGCGGCTGCCGCTCAGGAGGTGGATGACCCCGTCCGGCGGCGGGTGCTGGAACAGCTGCTCTATCACCTGGGCCGCTGGGTCTATCTGGTGGATGCGGCGGACGATTTAAAAAAAGACGCCCTCTCCGGAGACTACAACCCTGTGGCGCTGCGTTTTGGTTTAGGAGACGGCGTTTGGACGGCGGAGGCACGGCGGGAGTTTGCCGCAACGCTGGACCACTCCATCCATATGATGGCGACAGCCTTTGAGCTGTGGGACTTCGGCGTTTGGACGCCGGTTTTGGAAAGCACCCTGTATACCGGCCTGTTTCAGGTGGGAAAGGCGGTACTGGACGGCAGGTTTCGGGCGGTCCGGCGGGGCAGGATCAGAAAGAATCACAAGAATGAAGAGGAAACCACATGAACGATCCCTATCAGGTATTAGGCGTCTCTGAGAGCGCGACGGATGAGGAAATTAAAAAGGCCTATCGGGACTTAGCCAGAAAGTACCATCCGGACAACTACCACGATAATCCCCTGGCGGATCTGGCTCAGGAGCGGATGAAGGAGATTAACGCTGCGTATGAGCGGATCACCAAGGAGCGCAGTGGCGGCGGACGGCCGGGAAGCAGCAATGGTTACGGATACGGTGGGCAGCAGTACAGAACCTCCAGTTCCTCATCTGTGCTTCAGCAGGCCCGCATGGCTGTCAATTCCGGCGATTTGAGCCGGGCGGAGGCTCTGCTGGCCAATTACAGCGACCACAACGCCGAGTGGAATTTTCTCAAGGGTGTGATCTGCTATCGACGGGGCTGGATGGACGAGGCCAAGCGGTATTATGAGACCGCCTGTCAGATGGACCCGGGCAATCTGGAGTACCGCCAAGCGATGAGCTTTATGGCAAACGGGCCCAGGGGCGCCTACCGGCCTGGAGGCGGACCTTTTGGAACGGAGGTCTGTCCCGGCAATCTGTGCCTGGAGCTGTGTTGTATCTATACGCTCTGTAACGGCGGCGGTTATTTCTTCTGCTGCTGAGAGATGGGGAGGGAATTGATTTGATCAAGAGTATGACCGGCTATGGCCGGGCCCGGCGGGAGCTGCACAAGCGGGATATAACGGTGGAGGTTCGCTCTGTCAACAACCGTTATCTGGATTGTGCGGTGAGGATGCCCCGGATGTATGCCTTTGCAGAGGACGCCGTGAAACAGTGTGTTCAAAAGGCCGTCTCCCGGGGAAAGGTGGATGTGTTCATCAGTGTGGACGCCTCCGCCGCCGACGTGGCGAAGGTCGCCGTTAACCGGGAGCTGGCCGCCCAGTACGCCGCCGCTCTGAAAGAGCTGTCGGAGGTCTGCGGTCCCACGGCTTATCGGGTTACGCCGGACCAGCTGGCCCGTTTTCCGGACGTCCTTACCGTCACCAAGGCGGATGAGGATTTGGAGACGGTCAGCGCGGACCTGTGCACCGTGCTGGAGGAGGCCTTGGCGTCTTTCAACGCCATGCGGGCGACGGAGGGAGCCAGGCTGGCAGAGGACATCGGAAACCGTTTGGACAACATCCTGACCGGTACCGGCCAGGTGGAGGCTCGCTCCCCGGAGACGGTGGCGGAGTACCGTCGGAAGCTCACCGCCAGGATGCAGGAGGTGCTCCAGAGCGCCACGGTGGACGAGCAGCGCATTCTCACCGAGGCGGCTGTTTACGCCGACAAGGTTGCCGTAGATGAGGAGACGGTCCGCCTGAGAAGCCACGTGAGCCAGCTGCGGAACATGTTGACCTCTGACGAGCCCATGGGCCGCAAAATGGATTTTTTAATCCAGGAGGTCAATCGGGAGTCCAATACCATCGGCTCTAAATGCAGTGACGTGGAGATTGCCCAGGTGGTGGTAAACCTCAAGGCCGAGGTGGAGAAGATGCGTGAGCAGGTTCAGAACGTGGAGTGAGCCATGAAGTTGATTAACATCGGATTTGGAAACCTGATTTCGGAGGAGCGGCTGGTGGCCGTTATCAGCCCAGACTCCGCCCCGGTGAAGCGCATGATCCAGGAAACCCGGGAGCGGGGGATGCTGATCGACGCCACCTACGGGCGGAAGACCGCCTCCGTCTTTGTGATGGACAGCGACCATGTGGTCCTGTCGGCCCTGCCGCCGGAACGGTTTGGCGGCAGAGCGGAGAATGCAGAGGAGCGTGAGCGCATATGAAGAGAGGAAAGACCTTTATCGTCTCCGGCCCGTCGGGGGTCGGCAAAAGCACCGTGCTTAAGGCGCTGCTGGACCGGCGGGAGAACGTGTATTTCTCCGTATCCGCGACTACCCGGGAGATTCGCTCCGGCGAGGAGGACGGTGTGCACTACCACTTCCTGGAGGTGGATACCTTCCGCCAATGGATCGCAAGAGAGGAGTTTTTGGAGTACGCGGAATACGTGGGCAATTTCTATGGCACGCCCAAGCGGTATGTAGACGAGGCCATGGACAGGGGAGAAGATGTGATCCTGGACATTGAGATCCAAGGTGCTATCCAGGTGAAGGGCAAGCGGCCGGAGACCGTCAGCGTCTTTATCGCTCCGCCCAGCTGGGCAGAGCTGGAGCGCCGTCTCACGGAGCGGGGCACTGATAGCCCTGATAAAATCCAAAAGCGGCTGCTGCGGGCAAAGGTGGAGTTCCAGACGGCACATACCTATGATTATTTTGTCATCAACGACAATATAGAAAACGCAGTGCGGGAGCTGGACGCCATTATGACCGCGGAGCACTGCAAACCCAAGGAGCGTATGGAGATCATCAACGGAAATTGAGGCCGTCTTTATAAAAGCGGCGGTTTCCGGCAAAATTTTTGAGCCTGATTTGGCAGAATGGAAGTAGAGTATTATGATGTTGTATCCTGCAATGGACAAATTGACAAGCTATGTGCCCAACCGCTATATGCTGGTGAATGTGGTGGCCCGCCGGGCTCGCCAGATCGCCGAGGCCGCCGAGGAGGCGGGAGAGCCGCTGGACGAGAAGCCGGTGACCCTGGCCATCCACGAGGTGGCGGAGGGCCGCTTGGAAGCCGGCGGCGTGGATCCGACGGCAGAAGAGGAAGGGGAGTAACCGGCGCGAAAGGGGGCGGGGCATGGAGGCCGCTGTGATTTGCAAGGTCGCGGTCAGTGCCGCGCCCTATGCCATAGACAAGCCCTACGACTACCTGGTACCGGAGGCCATGATGGAGACCGCGGTCCCCGGCGTTCGGGTAATGGTCCCCTTTGGGCGGGGAAACCGAAGCGCTGAGGGCATGGTCCTGACTCGGGGAACGGGCGTGCGGACAAAAAAACTCAAGCCTTTGACAGCGGTGCTGGATCGGGAGCCGGTATTGGACCGGGCGGGGATCGAACTGGCCCTGTGGATGCGGCAGCGGTACTTCTGCACGCTCTTCGAGGCGGTGAAGACCATCCTGCCCACCGGGTTATGGTATCAGCTCCGGGAGGTCTGGAAGCTGACGAATCCGCAGCTGGACCGCCTGACAGCGGACAGCATGGCCGCCTCTGTCAGGCGGGCTGTACCGGTGTTGGACGTGCTGTATGCCGGCGGCGGCAGCGCGGATTTGGAGACACTGCGTTCCAGCTGCGGCCAACAGACGGAGACGGTGCTGCGCGGGCTTCAAAAGGTTGGCCTGGTTGTCTGTGAGACCGCCGCCAGGCGAAAGGTTGTGGACCGCTCCCGCCGGATGGCGGAGCTTGCTATTCCCGTGGAGGAAGCGCTGGCCGCGGTGGAGCCGAAGCGGCGCTCCGCGCCTCAGCGTTATGAGGTAGTGAACCTTTTGGCCTCCGCCGGGCGGATCTCTGCCGCCGATGTGTGCTATTTTACCGGCGCGTCCATGCGGACGCTGCGGGCTCTGGAGAAGGGCGGCCTGGTGGCCTTTTCCCAGGAGGAGACTCTGCGGCTTTCCCCTCCGGAGCAGGTGGAACCGGGACCGGCCATAATATTGAGCGGGGAACAGCAGGCCGCTTTTGACCAGATCCTCTCTCTGACGGAAAAACCTGCGGCGCAGGCGGCGCTTTTGCAGGGGGTCACCGGCAGCGGTAAGACCCAGGTCTATCTGCGGCTGGTACAGGAGGTGCTGGCCAGGGGCAAGGACGCCATGGTGCTGGTGCCGGAGATCGCGCTGACGCCTCAGATGATGCGAAAATTTTCCTCCTATTTTGGAGACCGGGCGGCCATGCTCCACAGCGGACTGCGCATGACGGAACGCTACGACCAGTGGAAGCGTATTCGGCGGGGGGAGGTTCAGGTGGTATTGGGCACCCGGTCCGCCATTTTTGCGCCGCTGAGGAACCTTGGTATGATTATTTTGGACGAGGAGCAGGAGAGCAGTTATCAGTCAGAAAATCCGCCTCGGTATCATACTCGAGACGTGGCAAAATACCTCTGCGGCCGGTATGGAGCTACGCTGGTGCTGGGTTCCGCCACACCGGCGGTGGAGACCGCCTGGGCCGCGGAGAGCGGTGTCTATCACAAAGCCTTGCTGCGGAAGCGGTATAATCAAAGAGCCCTTCCGGAAGTTCTGGTGGCGGATCTCCGGGAGGAGATTCACAATGGGAACCCCGGCCTGATTGGCGCTGTTTTGCGTCGGGAGTTGGAGAAAAACCTCTCCCAGGGAGAACAGAGTATCTTGTTTTTGAATCGCCGGGGAAACAGCCGGATGCTGTTGTGCGGGGAGTGCGGCCATGTGCCGGAATGTCCACGGTGCAGCACGGCGCTGACCTATCACTCCGCCAATGGGCGGCTGATGTGCCACTACTGCGGGCACTCCCAGCGGGTGAGCGACGCCTGCCCTGTATGCGGAGGCAGAATGAAGCACGTGGGCGCCGGTACCCAGCGGGTGGAGGAGGAGCTGAGGGATCTATTTCCGGAGGCGGGGATTCTGCGAATGGATACTGACACTGCCTCTGGCCGCCACGAGGAGATCCTGTCCCAATTTGAAAACGAGAGGATTCCTATACTGCTGGGTACCCAGATGGTGGCCAAAGGGCTGGATTTTGAAAATGTGACGCTGGTGGGCGTGTTGTCTGCCGACATTTCACTGTATGTGGATAATTACCGGGCCGCTGAACGGACGTTCAGCCTGCTGACCCAAGTGGTGGGCCGGGCGGGCCGGGGAGACCGGGCAGGCCGGGCGGTAATTCAGACCTATACGCCGGAAAATGATGTGATCCGGTGCGCGGCCCGGCAGGATTACGAGGGGTTCTATGAGCACGAGATCAGGCTGCGCCGGCTGCGGCGCTGTCCGCCCTTCGCGGACCTCTTTACCTTCACAGTCTCCGGGGCGGAGGAGGGGCGTGTCCTGCGGGCTGCGGCGGCCCTGCGGGAGCGGCTGCGGAGCTTATACGCTGCGGACCAGGCAGCGGACAGCCAGCCGGAGGTTCTGGGTCCCGCCCCCGCGCCGGTGGTGAAACTGAATAACCGCTACCGTTACCGGGTGCTTCTGGTGGGAAAAAACGACAGGACAACCCGGGAGCTGGTAAGCTGGGCGATGAAAGAATTTGCCAACAACCGCGAAAATCGCGGACTTCATATTTTTGCGGACTGCAACGGACTGGAGTGAGCGTCTAAACGGCAGTTCGGACCATTGGGGAGGATAAAACTTATGGCATTGCGAAAAATTGTGGAACAGGGGGAGGACTGCCTGACCAGGGTCTGCCGCCCCGTGACGGACTTCAATGCCCGTCTGCGCCAGCTGCTGGATGACATGGCGGAGACCCTGACTGAGGCCAGTGGCGCGGGGCTTGCGGCTCCCCAAGTGGGGGTGCTGCGCCGTGTCTGTCTGGTGTTGGACGAAGATTCAGAGGAGTATCTGGAGCTGATTAATCCGGAGATTATCTCCCAGAGCGGCCAGCAGACGGGGCTGGAGGGCTGTCTCAGCGTTCCGGGCAAGTGGGGCATCGTCACTCGGCCCAATGTGGTGCGGATCAAGGCCCAGGACCGGGACGGCAATTGGTTTGAGGCCGAGGGCGAAGGGCTGACAGCCCGGGCGTTCTGCCATGAGATCGAACATCTGGACGGCCATATGTACACCGAGCACATCGACCATTTTCTCACGGAGGAGGAACTGCAGGAGTATCTGGACGAAGAGGAGGAGTGAGTCCATGCGGATTTTGTTCATGGGGACACCGGAGTTTGCTGTGGCATCGTTGCGGCGCCTGGTGGAGGACGGCCACACGGTCTGCGGCGTCTTCACCCAGCCGGACAAACCAAAAAACCGGGGACACAGGCTGGCTTTCTCGCCTGTAAAGGAATATGCTTTGACAGAAAATATCCCGGTTTTTCAGCCGCTCTCCATGCGGAACAGCGAGGCGCTGGACCTGGTGCTGGAGCTGGCGCCGGATTTGACTGTGGTGGCGGCCTACGGAAAAATTCTGCCGGAGGACATTTTGAATGTTCCGCCCTACGGTTCCATCAATGTTCACTCGTCTCTTCTGCCTAAATATCGGGGGGCAGCCCCTATCAACTGGGCAATTTTGAATGGTGAGAAGGAGACCGGCGTCTCCATTATGTATATGGCAAAAGAGCTGGATGCCGGAGATGTAATTCTGCAAAAGGCGACTCCCATCGGAGCGGAGGAGGACGCGCAGTCCCTCACTGCCCGTCTGGCGGAGCTGGGCGCGGAGGCATTGTCTGAGGCGGTGTCGGCGCTGGAGGCGGGGACCGCGGGGCGAACGCTCCAGGACGAGAGCCTGCAGACTTACGCATCCATGTTGAGCAAGGAGATGTCCCCTGTGGACTGGACTCGTTCCGCCCATGAGATCGCCTGTCAGGTGCGGGGGCTGATTCCATGGCCCTGCGCTTCCACAGATGTGATCGGCGGTGAGACCATCAAGCTGTTCTCTGTGCGGGAGACCGGCGAGATGACCGGAGGCGCTGCTGGGACCATTGTATCAGCTGGAAAGCATGGGATTGACGTTGTCTGCGGGGACGGCAGGCTGCTGCGAATCCTGGAACTTCAGGCCCAGGGCGGAAAGCGGATGACCGCGGCGGCCTACCTGCTGGGCCATCCAATTCAATGCTGAATCGAGGAAGAGTATGCCTTATTACTATGGTTATGGCGAATTTTTAGCGAACAATATCTACTGTATTCTGCTGGTCCCGGTATTGATCCTGTCCCTTTGGGCTCAGGCACAGGTCAGCGGGAACTTCCGGCGGTACAGCGCCGTCAACAACCACAGGCGGTTGACCGGCGCTCAGGCGGCGGAAGCGGTTCTCCACGCTCACGGTGTGTACGATGTGTCCATCCGGTCCTGCCGGGGAAACCTGACAGACCACTACGACCCCAGGGACAACACCATCTATCTCTCCGATTCCGTCTATCATGCACCCACCGTCGCGGCGGTGGGCGTAGCGGCCCATGAGGCGGGACACGCCGTCCAGTACGCTGAAAATTACGGCCCTGTGCGGCTGCGGAAAGCCATTATTCCCGCCACGCAGATCGGCTCCAAGTTCTCCTTTATTCTGTTGATCATCGGTATGGCGCTGTACAGTCAGGCCCTGTTTCTGACGGGAATTCTGCTGTTTTCCCTGACCACAATCTTTCAGCTGGTGACGCTGCCGGTGGAGTTCAATGCCTCCGCCCGAGCCATTGAGACCATTGAGGGCCAGGGACTGCTGGAGGGCGAGGAGATAGGCGGGGTGAAGAGAGTTCTGCGGGCGGCGGCCATGACCTATGTGGCGGCACTGCTGATGTCCGCTTTGCAGTTGCTGCGGTTTGTGCTGATCTTCCTGGGCCGGAGCGACAACGGGCGCAGAGGAGGCGGACGGTGAGCGCCCGGGAGACAGCCCTGCGGGTGCTGTCCAGCTGCCGTGTGGGCGGCGCATGGGCGGACGCCGCCTTGAAAGCTCAACTGAGCCGGGACGGTTTGTCCGGACCGGAGGCGTCGCTGTGCAGCCGGATTGTCTACGGCGTGACCCAAAATCGGTTGCTGCTGGACTTCTATCTCTCCGCCTATTGTTCCCAGAAGCCGGACCACCTTCAGCCGCCGCTGCTGGACATTCTCCGCATAGGGGCGTATCAGATCCTGTTTTTGGACAAGGTGCCGGACAGCGCCGCGGTGAACACCTCTGTGGAGCTGGCGAAGACAGCGGGGCGGAGTCAGGCTGCGGGCCTGGTCAACGCGGTTCTACGGAAAATCTCCCAGAATAAAACTACCCTGCCGGCAATCCCGGAACGGGACGAGGCGAAGTATCTCTCGATTCGTTACAGCCATCCCAAATGGCTGGTAAAGCGGCTTTTGACTATGCTGGGCAGGGAGGAGGCGGAGCGCTTCCTTGCAGCCAACAACGATCAGACGTTAACGGCGGCCCAGGTCAATCCCCTGCGGGGAACGGCTGAGGCCCTCATGGAGGCCCTAGAGGCCCAAGGCGTAAAAGCAGAGGCGCACCCTTGGCTTACCGACTGTCTATTGCTATCCGGAACGGGGGATTTGGAGCGGCTAAAGCCCTTTCAGGAGGGACGGTTCTACATCCAAGATCCGGCGGCCCGGCTGACAGTTATGGCGCTGGATGTGAAGCCGGGAGATCAGGTGCTGGACGTATGCGCCGCTCCCGGGGGAAAGTCCTTTGCCGCCGCTGTCGCTATGAAGAACCAGGGCCGGATCTTAGCTTGTGACATCCATGAGAACAAATTGAAACGCATTCGGGATGGCGCGGAGCGGCTTGGGCTCACTTGCATCGAGATTACCGCCGCCGATGGACGGGTATGCTGTCCGGAGTGGACGGAGCGGTTTGACGCCGTGTTGGTGGACGCCCCCTGCTCGGGGCTTGGCATTATTCGGAAAAAGCCGGACGTCCGCTATAAGAAGGCGGAGGAACTCTTCTCTCTTCCGGTGGTGCAGCACGACGTACTGGACAATGCGGCCGCATACGTTCGGCCCGGTGGCCTGCTGGTGTACTCCACCTGTACCATTCTGCCGGAGGAGAACAGCCAGACAGCAGACGCCTTTTTGGCGGAGCACCCAGACTTTTCCCGGGAAACCTTTTCCCTGCCCTCCGTAGGCCAAGTTCCGGGGGAGATTACCCTGTGGCCCCAGCGCCACGGAACCGACGGCTTTTACATCTGCCGTATGCGGCGGCAAGCGAGGAAACTATGAGCGAGCTGAAATCAATGACCCTCCCGGAACTGACGGAGACCCTGCGGGCCATGGGAGAGCCTGCCTTTCGAGGGAAGCAGGTGTTTACATGGCTGCACCGGGGGATACAATCTTATGATAAGATGGAAAATGTCCCCAAGAGTCTCCGGGAGAAGCTGACGCAAGCATATCCCCTTGTCATACCAGGAGTGGCCCGGAAGCAGGTCTCCCGGCAGGACGGGACCATCAAATACCTATGGGAGCTGGCGGACGGTAATTGCGTCGAGTCCGTCCTCATGCGGTATCACCACGGCAATACCGTTTGCGTTTCCACCCAGGTGGGCTGCCGGATGGGCTGTGCCTTTTGCGCCTCCGCCATTGCGGGAAAGATCCGGGATCTGACCCCTGCCGAGATTCTGGACCAGGTGATCTTCACTCAGCTGAACGCGGGGGAGACGGTCTCCAACATTGTGCTGATGGGCATCGGTGAGCCGCTGGACAACCTAGACGCGGTACTTCGGTTTCTGGAGCTAGTGAATTGTCCAGACGGGCTGAACATTGGGATGCGGCACATATCTCTGTCCACCTGTGGATTGGTCCCCGGTATTCGCCGCCTGGCGGAGCTGAAGCTGCAATTGACGCTGTCCGTCTCTCTCCACGCGCCGGACAGCGAGACCCGCTCCAGAATCATGCCGGTGAACCGGGCCTATGATGTTGAAGAGTTGTTTGACGCCTGTCAGGACTATTTCCGAAGGACCGGGCGGCGGATCTCTTTTGAATATGCCATGATTGACGGCGTGAATGACCACGATTGGCAGGCGGACCTGATTGCCAAAAAGCTGAGGGGAATGTCCGGACATGTGAATCTGATTCCCCTGAACGATGTGGCGGAAAGTCCGCTGAAACCCTCGAGGCGGCTGCCGGCGTTTCAAAAACGGCTGGAGTCCCATGGTCTTACCGCCACCGTACGGAGGAGCTTGGGCGGAGATATTGACGCCTCCTGCGGACAACTTCGCCGGAAGGCAATGGAAGAAGCACAGAAAGGGGAGGATTCCCAATGATTCGAGTACAGGGTATCACCGACGTGGGATTGGTCCGGAAGGAAAATCAGGATGCCTATGCGGTGAGAGAGGAGACTGGCTCTGGCTCCGGCTACACAATCTGCGTGGTCTGTGACGGCATGGGAGGCGCCGCCGGCGGAAAACTGGCCAGCCGCATCGCCGTCACCACCTATTTGGACGAGCTGGAAAAGGTGCTGTCTGCCGCTATGAACCCGGAGCAGCTGCGGGAAGCGTCGTCCTATGCGGTCTCACTGGCCAACCGGGCTATTCGGGATGCTGCCGGGGAGTCGCCGGAGTACAACGGTATGGGCACCACGTTGGTTTCCGCCGTGGTCTATGAGGGCGGGGCGGTTATTACCAACGTGGGGGACAGCCGGGCCTATCACATTGCCAATGGAGAGATTACCCGGGTCACAAGGGATCACTCCCTGGTGCAGAGTATGGTGGAGCGGGGAGATATTACCGCTGAGGAAGCGCGCCGCCACCCTAACCGAAATCTCATTACCCGGGCCCTGGGACCGGACATTGACGCCGAGTGCGACTGGTACATCTGCCCTTTGGCGGCAGGGGAGTTTTTGCTGCTGTGCAGCGACGGTCTGGTCAACACCGTTACCGATCAGGAGATGCTCTCCGAGATTCTTCGCGGCCAGAGACTGGAGCAGTCCCTGGAGCGGCTGCTGGAAATTTCCAAAGAGCACGGCGCGCCGGATAATGTGACGGCTGTGCTGCTGCAAGTGCTGTAAAAAGGGGGGAGACGTATGGATCAGTACATCGGGAAAATGCTGGACAATCGCTATGAGATCCTGGAGCGCATCGGCATGGGCGGCATGGCGGTGGTCTACAAGACCAGAGACCACCGGCTGAACCGGCTGGTGGCTGTAAAGATCTTAAAGCCGGATCTGGCCCAGGACGCGGATTTTCGCCGCCGCTTCAACGCGGAGTCTCAGGCTGTTGCCCAGTTGTCCCACCCCAATATCGTGTCCGTTTACGACGTTTCAAAGGGCGGAGATATAGAGTATATCGTTATGGAGCTCATCGACGGCATTACGCTGAAGCAGTATATGGAGAAGCGCGGCCGTCTGAACTGGCGGGAGTCCCTGCACTTTATCACGCAGATTCTGCGGGGCCTTTCCCACGCCCACAGCCGGGGAATTGTCCACAGGGACATCAAGCCCCAAAACATCATGGTCCTGCGGGATGGAAGCGTAAAGGTGGCCGACTTTGGCATCGCCTGCCTGGAGAACTCTGCCCAGACATTGACCCAGGAGGCCTTGGGCTCCGTCCACTATATTTCGCCGGAGCAGGCCCGTGGAGACCGGACCGACGCCCGCAGCGACATTTACTCCGCCGGCGTGGTACTCTACGAGATGCTGACGGGGCGTCTGCCTTTTGAGGGGGATTCCGCCGTGTCTGTGGCGATCCAGCACTTGAGTTCCATCCCTCTGGCTCCCCGGGAGGTCAATCCGGAGATTCCGGAACAGCTGGAGCTGATCTGCATGAAGGCCATGGCCCCAAACATCGACCTCCGGTATGGGTCTGCCGATGAGATGATTCTGGATCTGGAGGCATTCCGCAAGAATCCAGAAACCAACCTGGATTTTGAGTTGAAGGACTTGCGGCCGGAGGAGGTGGATGAGCCCACCATGAAGATGCGGACCACCGGCTCCCACGGCGGCGGAGTGGCGGTCTCTCACCGCTCTACACCGGTTCGGGAGCGGGAACGCCGCCGGGATTACGACGACTATGATCCTCCGGAGCCCGGCGTCAGTAAAGGCCGGGTGGCGCTGATCGTGGTGGCCTGCCTGCTGGCGCTGGCCCTGGCGGGGGTGTTGTTCCGCTCCATCCTGGGATCTTTCCAGCCGGTGGCGCCGGAGCAGTATACCGTGCCCACCGTAGTGGGGCATACCTTGGAGAGTGCCCGCAATCTGCCGGAAGTCAAGGATATTTTTACCGTCATGCCCCAGGAGGAGTCCTTCTATTCCCATGTGTATGCCCCAGGGGAGATTGCCAAGCAGGAACCGGTGGCAGGAGAGACGCGCAAGGGAGACAGCCTGGTGATCAAAGTTTGGATTAGTGCCGGAGAAAAGACCGGTACCATGCTGAACTTGAAAGACCGCTCTATGGCCGAGGTCGTGGTGATGATGCAGGATCTGAAGGAAACGCACAATCTGACCATTGTGGAGGAGGAGAGACAGTACGATGACGAAGTGACCGAAGGGCATGTGATCTCATTTACACCGGAGGAGGGATCGGAGCTGAAAAACGGCGACACCGTTCGTGTGGTTCTCAGCAAGGGACCCCAGCCGGTACAGGTCGTCTCCGTGAAGGACCTCAAATTAGAGGTGGCACGCACCATGCTCCAGGGCTTTGGCCTGGACATCGGCGAGGTCACCCATGAAAATAGCAGCGAGGTGGAAGAGGGCGCAATCATCCGGCAGGACCCCGCCACCGGAGAGGTAGCCCCCGGGACAAAGATCAACGTGGTGGTCAGCGATGGTCCGGAGGACAGCGCGGGCGACATCATGACCTATGGCTATACCATTCCCCTGCCTACAGACCAGGACAGTGCGATGCTGCAGGTCTTTCAGGGTGCGGAGTGTGTGTTTAATGGGCCTGTGGACTGCCGTCCGGGCAGCTATTTCTTGCCGCTGGAGGGAACAGGAACGGTCCATGTGACCGTCTATATAGATGGTGAGATCGCCCAGGATGAAGACATTACGTTTGGCGAGTGATGGCGGAGGGACGAATTCAGAAAGCCCTCAGCGGCTTTTACTACGTGGATACCGGCGGACAGATTCTGGTTTGCCGCGCTAGGGGAAAGTTTCGCAAGGATGGCGTTTCCCCTCTGGTGGGAGATTGGGCAGAGGTCCGGGAAGTGGGCAATGGCGAGGGAGTTGTGGAGCAAATCTTACCCAGAGAGAACGCCTTCACCCGTCCCGCCGTAGCCAATATTGACCAACTGGTGGTTATCGCCTCCGCCGCCATCCCCAGGACAGATCCGTACCTCATTGACCGGGTGGCGGCCATTGCGGCGCTGAAAGGATGCCGTGTGGTGGTCCTTCTGAACAAGTGTGATCTGAACCCGGCGGATGAATTATTTGAGATTTACCACGCCGCCGGGTTTCCGACACTTCGCGTCAGCGCGGAGACCGGTGAGGGCATTGAGGATTTGAAGACGCTAATTGCTGGGAAGCTATCTGCCTTTACAGGTAATTCCGGCGTAGGAAAATCCAGCATTTTGAATGCGTTGGACCCGACGTTCCGGATTCAGGTGGGGGAGGTTAGCCAGGCCCTCGGGCGGGGCCGCCACACCACACGGCATGTGGAGCTCTACAGGCTGAGCTGTGGGGCTGAGGTGGTGGACTCTCCAGGTTTTTCCTCCTTTGAGACGGATGAGCTGAATCTGGAGCTGAAAGACCGCCTGCCGGAAACCTTTCTGGAGTTTGCGTCCTATCTGGACGGGTGTCAATTTGTGGGGTGCGGTCACACCAAGGAGAAAGGCTGTGCCGTTTTAGAGGCCGTGCGGCGGGGAGATATTCAGGAGAGCCGCCACAAAAGCTATCTGCGTCTTTATGAGGAGTTAAAACCGCTCCAGGACTGGCAGATTCAAAAATGGAAAAAATGATTCCGTTATATTGAATAGAAGAAGTATTATATTGAAAAACCGCAGGACAATTTTCGTCCTGCGGTTTTTCATACCGCTGCACCTGGGACAGGCACTATGGATATACTGAATCAGGAGAGGGGGCGGGACGTATGTGCAATCGCGGGCCGGGAAATAGCTGCTTCATAGGCATTTTCGCAGTGGCACTGGGTGCCGGAATTCTAATCGCGGCCATCTTCCCGGTGGGAGCGCTGATGTTTCTGGTGGCCTGTGTGCTGAGCGCCTGCGGTCTTGCCTGCTGCAAGCGGTAGAAAGGAGTTTTTATATGAACATTGTAGTTTGGAAATCACCTAAGGCTTTACGGGGCATCCTGCGCAGGCTGTTTAAGATCAAGGATTGAGCCGGTGGTCTGTTCTCCGAGAATTGGCATAAATACTTTGGGTGGCTCATAGACTGGGACATGAACTGCCGGGAAAGGAAGGACTGCCAAATATGGAGCTGGAATTGAAAAGAGCCGGCCTGGACGCCTTTGAGATGGGCGGGGAGCTGGCGCTGACCCAGGAGGAGACAACGGAGACCATTGTGCCGGACTACTGCCCGGACATTGCGCGGATCATCGAGACGGAGGGGAAGGTATTTCTCCATAGCAGGGAACTGCGGGACGGAAAGGCGGAAGTGTCCGGCACTGTCCGGGTGACAGTGCTGTACACACCAGACGGAGAAAGCGGTATCCGCACATTGGAATTTGCCATGCCCTTCACCGTGGAGAGCGACAACCGAGCCATGGCGGGCTGTACATATCTAACGGCGGAGACGGAATCGGAGTTCCTAGAGACCCGAATGTTGAACCCCAGAAAGGTATTCACCCACTGCAAGCTGGTGACACACCTCACCGGCTACCAGCGCACACCCCTGGACTTCTGTACGGATGTGGAGGTAGAGCGAGAGCTGTGTGTTGAGAAGCGGCAGGAGCAGCAGCACGCTATTTTGCTGACCCACATTGCTGAAAAAGACTATACTTTTTCAGAAGAGATGAATCTCTCGCCGGGCCGGGAAGGCGCGGCCGAGCTGCTGACCAGCCGGGTATGCAGTACGGTTACCGAGGCAAAGGTCGTTGGCAGCAAGCTGGTCTTTAAGGGGATGTTCAATGTTACACTGCTCTACCGCACGGCGGAGGGCCGCTGCTGTACGACCTCCGCTGAACTGCCATTCTCTCAGATTATGGAGATGGAGGGGGCATCGGAGGGAGCGGTGGCTACCGTGCAATTGCAGCTCACCGGAACGGATTTTCAGATTGATGGCGCGGACGACGAGGGCCGTCAGATCGCGGTGACGCTGTACTTCCACGCTGTAGCCCTTCTGCGGGCGGAGGAGGAGGTCACGGTGCTGAACGATCTCTACTCCACCACCTATGATATGACCTATGAGGCGGCACCGCTGAATCTGACCAGCTTTTATGAGACCATGACCCGCCGGCAGACTGTGCGGGAAATCCTGGAAATTGGTGTAGTGGCGGAGTCCATCCTGTCTCTGGCTGTCAACTGCGGGCCAGTGTCCATCAGTCGGGAGGGAGAGGGGGTTACACTGCGCACAGGAGCTTCTGTCCAGGCCTTGTATCTGGATGAGGGAGGCGTGCCGCTGGTAGCGGAGCGGTGCATTGACGCGTCCTGTCAGCTGGAGCTGCCGGAGGACTGCCGGATTGTGGCTCGGGCTGTCTGCGCCGAGGAGGTGCTGGGCACCCTGGGAGAGCGGGGGATTGAAGTACGTTTCCCGGTAGATTTCCGGGTGGAGGCCACCGCCAGAGTAAAAAAGATCTGCATTTCCGCCGCGAAACTAGACACGGAGTCTGCCAAAGATCTGAGCGGCGCACCGTCCCTGGTGCTGCGGTGCCTGGGAAAGCAGGAGACCGCCTGGGATCTGGCAAAGAAGTACAACACCACTATCCCCACCATTCTCTCGGCAAACCAGTTGGAGATGGAACAGGACATCCCAAGGGAAAAACTGCTGCTGATCCCCAGAAAACGGGCATAAAAAGAAGTGTGGAGACGTCTTACGGCGTACTCCACGCTCTTTTTTTTAAGTTTTTAGGGCCTTCGGAAGATTCCTGAGAGGGAGGCCTCCTGCAAAATGTGACCGGACATCGCTTTGACAAGCGTTCGCCGTCGTGCGGCAGACGGGAGGTCCAGTGTGCAGTCCAGCGCATAGGCCCGGAATACATACCGGTGGGCACTGCGGAGGAATGGCGGCGGATAGGGCCCCCGATATTGGTGGTTGCCGTATCCAACGCCTTGAACGGCATTTCCAAGGGACAGGACCGACGGGCCGTGGGGGACGCCCTCCGGGATTTCCGTCACTGGCGGCAGATTCCAAATCAGCCAATGGCAATAGGGCTTACAAAAGGGGACGTCTAGGTCCTCTAGAACCACTGCCAAAGAGACGGCCTCCCCGCAAAGACCGGACAGGCACAGGGCAGGAGAGAGGTCCTCTCCAAAACCGGTGTGCCGTTTTGGAATGGGACAGCCCTCCCGAAAAGCGGGACTGGTGAGTTTTAGAGGCTCCATGTCAGCCCTCCTCATACCGGGACAGGAACTGCCGGGTCCGCTCCTCCTGGGGGTGTTCGATGACCTGTCTGGGATCGCCCTGCTCTACAATGACGCCGCCGTCCATGAAGATGACGCGGTCCGCCACGTCCCGAGCGAAGGCCATCTCATGGGTGACAATGATCATGGTGGTCTTCTGTTCCGCCAGTCCCCGGATGACACGCAGGACCTCGCCGGTGAGCTCCGGGTCCAGGGCGGAGGTGGGCTCGTCAAAGCAGAGAATATCAGGATGTAAAGCCAAAGCCCTTGCAATCGCCACCCGCTGCTGCTGTCCGCCGGAGAGCTGGTGGGGATAGTGGTCGGTCCTGTCCGCAAGGCCCATCTGGGCCAGCAGTTCCTTGCCGGCCTCCAGAATGTGTTCTTTAGTCTCATCGCCCCGCTCCTTAGCCAGAAGCTCCCGGGCCAAGGTGACGTTCTGCAGGGCTGTGTATTGGGGGAAGAGATTGAAGTTCTGGAACACCAGGCCAAAGTGAAGACGCTTTTTCCGGATCTCGCTCTCCAGCTGGGTCTTAGGTTCCGCGGCGTCAAAGAGCAGTTCTCCATTCACCAGAATGCGGCCCTGATTCGGGGTCTCCAAAAAATTGAGGCACCGCAGGAGGGTGGTCTTGCCGCTGCCGGAGGAGCCGATGATGGCCAGAGCCTGGCCTTGCTCCAGAGAGAAACTGATGTCCTCCAGTACACGGGTGGCGCCAAAGTGCTTTTCGATGTCGTGTACTTCTAAAATTGCCATGTTACCGCCTCCTCACCGAAAATAGTCCAGCTTTTTCTCCACCCAGCCAAAGAGCAGCGTCAACCCGCCGTTGAACACCAAGTAGTACACGCCGGTGAAAAACAGGGGCCACAGCAGTCCCTTGTAGCCGTGAGAGCTCTTCAAAAAGGCCTTGCCCGCCCAGATAACCTCTCGGATTGAGATGACCTGTGCCAGAGAAGTGTCCTTTACCAGGGTGATGATCTCGTTGGACATGGGCGGTACAACGCGCTTGACCATCTGCAGCAGCGTGACCTTGAAAAAGATCTGGGACTTGGTCATACCCAGCACCATTCCCGCCTCTTGTTGTCCTGCGGGAACTCCCTGGATGCCGCCACGGTAGATCTCGGCAAAGTAGCAGGAGTAATTGATGATAAAGGCCACTGCCGCCGCCATAAACCGTCCCGCGGTTCCGGCGGGCCAGGGGTTGCCGGAGGGCAGCACCATGCCGGGGATGAAAAAGATAATGTACAGCTGGAGCATCAGAGGGGTGCCCCGGATGACCCAGATCACTGTCCGGGTGAGCCACCGCAGTGGGGTGAAGCGGCTCATAGACCCGAATGATACGATCAGGCCCAAGGGCAGCGCCCCGGCCAGTGTGACGGCAAAGAGGGCGAGCGTCTGGACAAAGCCCTCATTCAGGGCACCTACAACGGTCATGAACATGGCTGTCAACTCCTCAAAGATCGGATCGCAGGGAGAAAGCAGGGACCGATTTGAAATCGGCCCCTGCGGATTCAGAGCGCCTGTTTACTTCTGTTCCACCAGCTTATCGCCGATCTTATAGGTGTCGGCAATCTGCTGCATGGAACCGTCGGCATAGCTGGCCTTGAAGAACTCATTGAGAGCGGCGGCCAGATCAGAACCTTTTCGGAAGCCCACGCCGTACTGCTCGTCGTTAAGGCTCACCGTGTAGGTGAGGTCGGCATAGCTGGTGCCCTCGCCGGTCATGGCGGCGGCCATCAGGTAATCGATAACGGCGGCGTCGGCGGTGCCGGACTGAACTTCCAGCAGAGCGGTGGCCTGGTCCTGGGTAGCGGTGCAGGAATTGCCCAGCTTCTCGATTTCGGCCTGACCGGCGGAGCCGTTCTCGGCGGCGAACTGGAGACCCTCCAGGCTCTCCACGGTCTGATACTGATCGGCCTTATCCTTGGGGACGATCACGACCTGAGCGTTGTTGAAGTAGGGATTGGAGCACTCCATGGCGGCCTTCACATCGTCGGTGAGGGTCATACCGTTCCAAACTACATCCAGGGTCTTGCCCTCCAGCTCCATCACCTTGCTGTCCCACTCGATGAGCTGGAACTCAGCGGTCACGCCCAGGCTCTCAGCAAAGGCCTTGGCCAGATCGGCGTCAAAACCGATCCACTCGCCGCTGGCATCCTGGTAGTCCATGGGCTCAAACTCGGTAATGCCAACGATCAGGGTGCCCTTATCCTTGACATAGGCCATATCGCTGTCGGTTACCTGAATGTCGGTAGGACCATCCGCTCCGCCGATAACGGGAGCTTCGTCCTTCTTTCCGCCGCAGGCGGCCAGGGACAGGACCACGGCCAGCGCCAGCGACAGGGCCAAAAACTTCTTTCGATTCTTCATCATTTCATCCTCCAGATTTGGACGGCTGTCCATCCGTTTAGTACATTAGCAGTTTATCATGCTAAATTATTTCTGTAAATACAAAAAACGACCGGAAACTGTGAAAAGAAACCGGGTTTATTTTGTGCGCTTTTGCCAAAAAAAGACGGGCTGTCATACTTTTGTCCCTTTGGACATAGAGTGAACCATGAATATGGAGCGGAAAAAGGACGGGATGCTATGAATACCACGATCTATCAGAATATCGCCACCCGTACAGCGGGGGATATTTACATCGGTGTGGTGGGACCGGTGCGCACGGGAAAATCCACCTTTATCAAGCGCTTTATGGAAACCCAGGTGATCCCCAATATCGAAAATGTCTATCGCAAGGAACGGGCCCGGGATGAGCTGCCCCAGAGCGGCTCCGGCCGTACTATTATGACGGCGGAGCCGAAGTTCGTGCCGGAGGAGGCAGCCCAGATCCAGTTAGAGGGCGGCGGCTCCTTCTCCGTGCGGCTCATCGACTGCGTGGGCTACATGGTCCGGGGGGCCATCGGCCAATTTGAGGATGACGCGCCCCGGATGGTCACCACCCCCTGGTTTGACCATGAGATTCCCATGACCGAGGCGGCGGAGATCGGAACGCGGAAAGTCATATCGGAGCATTCCACCATCGGAATTGTGATCACCACCGACGGCACAGTGTCCGACATTCCCCGGGAGGACTACCTGGAGGCAGAGGAGCGGGTGATCCGGGAGCTCCAGGAACTGGGGAAGCCCTTTATCGTCTTGCTGAACTCCGCGGACCCCAAAGGTGACCGGGCAGAGGCCATTGCCAGAGACATTACCTCCCGGTACGAGGTGAACTGCGCTCCGGTGAATTGCCTGGACCTGGGGGAGGAGGATGTGGCCAACATTCTCAAGGCAGTCCTTTATGAGTTCCCCATGCAGGAACTGGACCTGTTCCTGCCCCCCTGGGTGGACGCCCTTCCGGCGGATCATCCCATCAAAGCGGGGCTGTACGACGCCATCCGCCAGGGGACGGCGGAATTACGCCACATCCGGGAGATCGAGGGAGTCATCGGCGCTCTGGACGGCTGCGAGAATATCAGCGAGGCCAAGATCACCGGCATTGACCTGGGCACCGGTGTGGCCAAGGCCAGGCTGAGTCTGCCCAGAGAGCTGTTCTATCACACGCTGTCGGAGCAGTCCGGCTTTGAGGTAGGGGACGACGGCGACCTCATGAGCCTGCTGACCCGTCTGGCGGCGGTAAAAGCGGAGTATGACAAGGTGGCCGGAGCCCTGCGGGACGTGCGTGAGACGGGCTACGGCATTGTCGTCCCCGGTATCAGCGAGCTGAAGCTGGAGGAGCCGGAGATCATGAAGCAGGGAGGACGTTACGGCGTGAAGCTGAAGGCCAGCGCCCCCAGCATTCACATGATCCGGGCGGACATCGAGACCGCCGTCTCGCCTATCGTGGGCAACGAAAAGCAGTCCGAGGACATGGTGAACTATCTGCTCCAGGAGTTCGAGGGGGACACCAGCAAGATCTGGCAGTCCAATATCTTCGGACGCAGCTTCCACGAGCTGGTGAACGACGACCTCCAAGCCAAGCTGAAACGGATGCCGGAGGACGCCCGGAAAAAGCTCCAGGAGACTCTGACCCGCATTATCAACGAGGGCAGCGGCGGGTTGATCTGCATCATTTTGTAAACAGAGAGCGGGCATTGAAAAACAATGCCCGCTTTTTTTATGGATTATGGAAGTTCCTCCGGGAGAGGCTCCCGGACGTACTGGAAAAATTCCTCTCTGACAGCGCCCAGACTCCGGAAGGCCTCCCGGCCCTGGCGGAGGGTCATGCCGCGGTTTTCGTCGCTGGGCTGGTCCTGGCCGGGGTCAAACACGTCGTTCTCCCAGAAGCAGACAGGGCAGATAAAGGCGACGGCGTCTTCTCTGGGAACTGGAAAAGTCTTGTACCCGCAGCAGGGACAGGGGAACTTTCCCGGGACGGGCGGTTCCGGTTCCTGGGGCTCAGAGGAAGGCGTGGAGGAGGCCTCCGGCAGAATCACTGCCTTTTTCTGCCGCTCCAGTCCCGCCTGCTCCAGTGCCAGCAGGAGCCGCTTTTTCTCCACGCCGCCGGCATAGCCCGTCAGACTGCCGTCCGCACCCAGGACCCGGTGGCAGGGGATGAGAATGGAGATGGGATTGTGTCCAACCGCGCTCCCCACCGCTCGGGGAGCAGAACCCAGTTCCGCCGCCAGAGCCCCGTATGTACAGGTCTGCCCATAGGGGATCTCCAGCAGCCGCCTCCATACGGACTGCCGGAAGACGGTTCCCACGGGGGCCAGGAGCGGCAGGGCAGGGGGGAGCCTCCCGGCAAAATAATCCCTGAGCCAGCGTTCGGTTTCCCAGAAGACCGGAAGGGCAGGCGCCTTTTGCGCCGCAGGGTCCAGCCCGGCGGCAAAGTATTTCTGATGTTCCAGCCAGAGCCCGGTGAGGGATGTTCCGTCGGAGGCCAGAAGCAGCGGGCCGACAGGGGAGTTCAGCGTTGTCAGATACGTCATGGGCGGCACCTTCCTAACATTTGTGATGATCTGATTATATCGGAACAAACGTACGAATACAAGGGATTTTTTCCTCCCTTTTCAGATTGGTGTTGCTGAAAGTGGATTCGCCAAACCATTCGTTAAAATATCCAAAGAAGGCAGTTATCTGTTAATGGATAACTGCCCGTAGACTAGAGCCGGTTTTAAAACAGACTCTAGAATTTGTTGTATATACTCCTGCTTTTCTTCAAAAAACCCGTATTCATGAGCGGAGGACACCTCGAACGGCGTTCAACGCTTGTGAATACAGGTTTTAAGTATATATGCTACGAAATAAGCAATCGCAGTCAGAACGACAGTAATTACAAGGTGCATAAATATAGCCAATAAAAAGAACCCCCGCCATTCACCATTGCTAAATAGCTCTGTTATCGTTATGGGCGCAAGAGCTACCATATAAGTGATCAATGCCAATGCTGTTGAAATCAATGGGGCTGCCCATAGCAATTTTCTCTTAACGATAAAAATGACCACCACTGTAAGAACAGGGATTACTCTAAATATTAAAATGTTCCACCAGACGTACATAATATGCCTCCCCAATGTTGATTTATTGAGTTGATTATAGCATAGGGTATCTCTTATATCAATGTGCTTTTGTAGAGCCCGCCGAAGTTATATCCCAACAACACTTTCCTTAAAAGGGAGTCCTGCAAACAAAAGTCAAGCCCTAAAATAGAAAAATTTTAGGGGAGCGAA
>CAJUDV010000004.1:0-53017 GCA_910585385.1 uncultured Oscillibacter sp.
ACCGTCCGGGGCGGCATGACCTCCCACGCCGCCGTGGTGGCCCGGGGCATGGGCAAGTGCTGTGTCTCCGGCTGCGGCGACATCAAGATGGACGAGGAGAACAAGAAGTTCGAGCTGGCCGGCAAGACCTACTGCGAGGGCGACTGGCTGAGCCTGGACGGCTCCACCGGCAGCATCTACGACGGCGCCGTCCCCACCGTGGACGCCACCATCGGCGGCGAGTTCGGCCGCATCATGGGCTGGGCGGACAAGTACCGCCGACTGGATGTCCGCACCAACGCCGACACCCCCTATGACGCCAGAAAGGCCCGGGAGCTGGGCGCCCAGGGCATCGGCCTGTGCCGCACCGAGCACATGTTCTTTAACGAGGACCGCATTCCCGCCATCCGGGAGATGATCTGTTCCGACACCGCCCAGCAGCGTGAGAAGGCCCTGAGCAAGCTGGAGCCCATGCAGCAGAGCGACTTTGAGGGTATCTACGAGGCCATGGAGGGCTGCCCTGTCACCATCCGCTTCCTGGATCCCCCCCTGCACGAGTTCGTGCCCACCGAGGAGGCCGACATTGAGCTGCTGGCCAAGGATCTGGGCAAGACCGTGGCGGACATCAAGGCCATCATCGCCGGCCTCCACGAGTTCAACCCCATGATGGGCCACCGCGGCTGCCGCCTGGCTGTCACCTATCCGGAGATTGCCGCCATGCAGACCCGGGCCGTCATCAAGGCCGCCCTGAATGTCCAGGCCAAACACCCCGACTGGACCATGGTTCCCGAGATCATGATCCCCCTGGTGGGCGAGGTCAAGGAGCTCAAGTATGTCAAGAGCGTGGTGGTGGAAACCGCCGACGCCATCATCAAGGCCGCCGGCTCCGCCATGAAGTACAAGGTGGGCACGATGATCGAGATTCCCCGCGCGGCCCTCACCGCCGACGAGATCGCCAGGGAGGCGGACTTCTTCTCCTTCGGCACCAACGATCTGACCCAGATGACCTTCGGATTCAGCCGTGACGACGCCGGCAAGTTCCTGGACGCCTACTACGACCGGAAGATCTACGAGAGCGACCCCTTCGCCAAGCTGGACCAGACCGGCGTGGGCCGCCTGGTGGCCATGGCCGCCAAGCTGGGCCGGGAGGCCAATCCGGACCTGCACCTGGGCATCTGCGGCGAGCACGGCGGCGACCCCTCCAGCGTGGAGTTTTGCCACCGCACCGGGCTGGACTACGTGTCCTGCTCCCCCTTCCGGGTGCCCATCGCCCGTCTGGCCGCCGCTCAGGCCGCCATTAAGGAGGCTCAGTAATTCCGGCGCGTTTGCCGGGGGCAATCTCCTGCTTTAGGGCGGTAAGCGCCATCTCAATACCATGAAGAAAGCGGCCCCGCATCGTGAGACACGGGGCCGCTTTTTTTGATTCTCTGAACGATTTTGGAGACGGCGCGAAGCGGCGCTCAGGCCGTCTCAAATTTTCAAAGGGGCATATTCGTTGAGAGGAACTTCCGATATTTAGTTTTCGCTTGCAATATCGGCTCCCGCTGGTTATACTATAAAGCGCAAGGTTAAGAATACGATGCAGAAGCGAGAGTACTCTCGCTTTTGTCCGCGGCATGCCGCGGACAAAAGTTAACTTGAGCGTTATAATGCTTGGAGGAACGCGCCGCATATGGTTTACACGGAACGAAATCAGCTTGCCATTATAGAATTGCAGAGGGAACAGGACGCGCTGCCGTATGAGGCGCTGTTTCAGATCCTGACAGAGCGTCCATCTCTGGCGGTATATGTTGAATTGAACGGTCTGCTCTACGGAATGATTACCCTTGGCCGCATTAGGCGGGCATGGGAAAACCATTTGGAGTGTGTGGAAATCAATAGACATTACTCGTCCATCGGCGCGGATGAGGCTATGAGGGCGAGGAAGACCTTTTATCAGGGAAGGAACGGCGCGGAGCGGCGGAAAAACATTCAGGTGCTGCCGGTGGTGGACGCCGGGGGAAGGCTGCTGGGGGACTATACCGGCATGGACGGCCTGCTGTCCATGGAATACGCCCTGTCTTTGCTGAAAGGCATCAATGCCGCCCCGTTCGTAAAGCGGGGGTTCCGTCTGGTTTTGGTAAGCCCCCGGAGGGACCTCCCGAAGAGACGGCGCCAGTTTTTAAAACTGAAGGAGATCCTGGAGGAAAAGGGGATTTTGGCGGAGACGGTGGAATTCTCTCAAGTTCCGGACCGCGCCGGCTCCGCCGACTATATTCTCTTTTGCGACGAGGGAGAGCTCAATACGGCCCGTTTGCTGCTGGACTGCGTGCCGGACGGTGGGAAAAACAGTCGGGCCTCTTTGATTCTTTACCAGAAATTTGCGGCCCTTTTAAGCGACAGTACATACCAGATCTTAGAGGCGCTTCAAGAACAGGGCGTCTATGTGCTGACGTTCGCCTTTGAGGAGGATGAATCCGGATTCTTAAAAAGTCTCAACAACCAAATCGAAAACCGCCGCCGGCGTGCCGGAAGGAATCTCTGCGCAGGGCTGACGCCTGAAATACGGGACGAGTTTCTCTTAGAACTGCGTGAACAATACGCGGATCAGAAGCTGCCGCTTGAATGTTCGTTTCACATACGGGACGGCGTTATTCAGCCGCGGGATGCCAGCACGCCCTTTTTTCACTTTGAATACGGGCTGCGGCGCACGACAGGGCAGCCCGAGTGTTATGAGCGCCGTGTCTGCATGTTTGGGCGGTGCCTTGTTGTTGGCACCTACACGGACGACCGGCATACCGTCCCCAGTCTTTTGCAGGAAAAACTCAACTGCGCGGGGCCGCGCTGCAAAGTGGAAAATTGGGGGGCGATTGAGAACAGCCGGGGGATGGGAACAGAGGCGATGCTGAGCCGGCTGCTGACGGCGCCGCTCAGGCAGGGGGATGTTGTCGTTCTCGATAAGATCAACGCAAATTTAAAGCTCGGGGACGTGCCCAATTTGAATCTGACAGATTCGCTGCGGCGGCGTCAGGTTCCGGAGACCTGGTTTATAGACAGCATTCTCCACTGTAATCATAAGGTGAACGAGATCGTCGCGGAGAGCGTTTGCGAAGCGCTGCTCCCGGTTTTGCGCCGGCCCGCGAAAGACCGCCGTCCCGTCAGGGAAGACCGGGACCCCGTCAGACAGCTCTACCTGGACCGGTACTTTCATGATTTCGACAGGGCCGCCTATGAGACGGTGGGTTCGATTGTAATGAACTGCAACCCCTTTACATTTGGTCACCGCCACCTCATTGAAACGGCGCTGGAACAGGTGGATTTTCTCATTATCTTCGTATTGGATGAAGATCTGAGCCTGTTCTCCTTTGAGGAGCGCTTTGCCATGGTCTGCGCGGGAACGGCTGATTTAGAGCGTGTAAGGGTGGTTCCCAGCGGGAGCTTCATTCTTTCCAATATGACGTTTCCTGAGTATTTCATCAAGGAGACGGACGAGGAAGTGGAGGAGAACACAGAAAACGACGTCCGCCTTTTCGCGGAAAAAATCGCTCCCAGGCTCGGTATCACCCACCGGTTTGCGGGCGAGGAGCCGGAGGACCCCGTGACAAACATATATAATCAGGCGATGAGGCGCATTCTGCCCGCGTATGGAATCCGGCTCGTCGAGATTCCGAGGAAAAAGAGCGGAGAGGAAATCGTAAGCGCGTCCCGCGTCCGCAAGTATCTGGAGGAGAACGATTTGGACCGGCTGAGCATGTTTGTCCCAGACTCTACAAAGAAGATATTGTTTTATGAAAACAAGTAGGCCTTGGTTGATAAATGGCGGAATGCCCAACGGCGAGAGATTTTTTCGCCAATCAAGGCGGTTTGACGCAGCCATACTTTGTGTATGGCAAGGAAAATCAACGCAGAGCGGCGGAAAAAGGTCCGTCGTTTGGGCGTTTTGACATTTTTCAAACAAGGCCTAGGCGGCCAGGGATGGGCGCGGCCTGAAAATGCGGGAGGGCCCGCGGGGAGCCGCGGCGTCGTGCTCTCCTGCGGTCCGCGGGGGAATCGGCGGGTTTTGCGGTTGCTTTTTCTGCCGGGACTGATATAATATACCCCGTAAACGCGTCTGGGCATCCCCGTAAGAGGCGCTTTTTTACCGGCGGGAACGCGGGCGTTTCCGCGTCTCTTCATGGAAGCGGAAGCTGCGCCGGGCATTTGGAGCGGCGCGTTTTCCGGGGCACAGCCTCGGCTGCGCACTTTAAATTTGAAAAGGAGAATCAGTATGGCGAAATTTCAGCTGAACGGCGGCGAGAAGCTGCTGGGCGAGGCCCAGGCCTCCCATGTGAAGACCGTGATGTTCCTCCCCCAGGCCAACCCTGGAAAGCTGTATGTGACGGACCGGCGCGTAGTGTTTGAGCCGACGCAGGGCAAGGCGTCCTCCGCCTTTGAGAGCGCCCTGGAGGAGATCGAGGGATTCACGGTGGGGGCGGCCAGCACCATCACCCTGAGGGTCAAGGGCGGCGAGAGCCGCAAGATCACAGGGATGTTCAACAAGAAGCTGATTCAGGCCCTGACAGAGGCCGGCGTTCAAAAGAGCTGAGAGACTGGATTTCCCCCCGCCCCGGCCGCAGGCCGGGGCGGGTTCTTTCCTGTCCAAACACTCCTCCCGGCGGAGACATATAATGGAACAGCCATATTATAACCTGCCCAGGAGGGAATGACATGAGTCAGCGATACCCGTTTCAAACAAAGACGCTTTCCTTTGGCCTCAGTTCTCTGAGCCCCTACTGCGACCCGGACACACTATACCTCCATCACGGCCAGTACTACGCCCAGAAGGTCCGGGAGCTGAACGGCCTGGTGTCCAAGCACCGCCTGACAAACCTCACCCTGGAGGAGCTGCTCACCCAGGACATCAAGATGCCCGCCGCCCGCTTGGCCCAGCTGAAGGGGGCGGCCGGAGCCGTCTACAACCACGAGCTGTACTTTGACGGAATCCAGTCCGTCATGGACACGCCGCCCCTGAACAAGCTGACGGGCGTTTTGATCGGGGTCTACGGCTCCATGAGCGCCTTCAAACGGCTGCTGCTGGAGGCCGCCGAGAGTCTTCCGGGAGCCGGCTGGGTATGGCTGGCGGCGGAGCGGAGCGGCGGCCCCCACATCGTCATCACGGACAACAACGAGACGGTGGACCTCCGGGCCGTTCGGCCCATCTTCGTGGCGGACCTCTGGGAACACGCGTATTTTCTGGATGACCAGTTCAACAAGGAGAAATATCTGGACTACTGGTTCTCCTTTCTGGACTGGAACAAGGCGGAGGCCCGCTTTGAACAGTCCAGAGCGGAGGTCCCGTGCTGATTGGAGCGTCCATAAAATACCGGCTCCGGCCTCTGTGGCCGGAGCCGGTTTGATTTTAATTCCCCGTGGCGATGAAGGGGCGGACCGCCCCCGCCACGCTGCTGATGGGCATGGTCTGGAGATAGACCCGGCCCGGGCCGGTGACGACGGTGTTGAAAAGTCCCTCGCCGCCGAAGACCATGTTTTTTACCCCGGGCACCGCCTGGATGTCCATGGAGCAGGTGACGTCCATGGCCGCCAGGTATCCCGTGTCCACAATGATGGACTGCCCCGCCGACAGGTCGTACTCCATCACAAAGCCGTCAAACTCCGTAAAGACAATGCCCCGGCCGGAGAGCCTCTGCATAATGAAGCCCTCGCCGCCGAAGAGGCCCGCCCCCAGCCGCTTCTGGAAGAACACCGACAGCTCCACCGTTGCCTCGCTGGCCAGAAAACCGCTCTTTTGCACCACCAGCTCCCGGCCCGGTCCGATCTCAAAGGCCCGGATGTCTCCGGGAAAACTGGAGGCAAAGGCGATCATGCCCGGGCCGCCCTGGGCGGTGTAGCGGTTTTGGAACATGGCCTCCCCGGCGAACATCCGCCCCAGAGCCTTGCCCAGTCCGCCGCCTGTGGTGGTCTCCATCTTCATGTTGGGGCTCATCCAGCTCATGCTGCCCCGCTCGGTGATCATGGTCTCTCCTGCGCTCAGCTGGCAGATAACCACGGGCAGGGGCTTTCCCTCAATCCGGTATTCCATCGTGCTTCTCCTCCGTCTGTTCACTGATATTTGGAGACTCCTCCGCCGTTTTGCGGAAGAGCCGGTAAAACCGTTCCATAAACTGAAAAGTAAACCCTCCGGGAAACATGCTGTTCACCGTCAGGGCCATGACGACGCCGATGCCGGTGTCAAAAATGCGGTTCAGGGCGTAGCTGATGTAGCTATCCACCGGGGTGCTGAAGAGGATGATGCACAGCACCACGCCCCCGGGCTGGACGCCTCCCACCCAGAAGATCTGGCACAGGAGAATCAGCGCCACGGTGCCCACAAACACCAACGGCACCAGCAGCAGCGTGTGTCCGCCGTTGGGATAGAAAATCAGGTAGATCCGGAAGAGGGCCATACCCAAAAGGCCGCCGATGGCGGTGCCGAAGAGGCGGTTTCCGCCGTGGAGCTTGGAGCTCTCCAGATCGCTGCCCATGCCGAAGATGGCGCCGATGCAGGCAAAGGCGGGGCTGCGGTTCCAGAAATAGTAAATCAGCGCGCAGAGGGCGGCGGCCAGAGCCGTCTTGATATTGCGCATGCCGATTCTGGGGAGGCGGCGGGAGGCCCGGCTGGTTTGGCTCATGGAAATCTCTCCTGACCCGCAGGCCGGTTTGGGGGAAGCCTGCTGATATGATTCGGCCGTGTTCAAAAAATGTCAAAACACCCAAAGAGCGGAGGGGCTCCGCGGCTCTGGGCTGTCGTTTCCCGCCGCTGAGCATTCCGCCGTTTACCAAACGAAATTCAGTATATCACGGCGGAGAGCCGATGAAAAGAGGGCTGCGCAAAAATTTGCGCACTTATGCAAAATTTGCCGAAGGCCGGCGGGGCCCGAAGCGGCAAAAAAATCCCCGGCGCTCCGCGTGGCAGCGCGGAACGCCGGGGGTTGGATCAGGACGGGGACTCAGGCCATTTTGGATACCAGCCGGTCCAGGCTCTTGGGGTCTACGCTGTCCTCGGTCACCACATTGACCCGCTTGCCGATCAAGGCGTACAGGCCCAGCAGAGAGCGGGCGTCCAGCATCAGCGTGTCGGTGCTGAGCCAGACCTCGTAGGGTGTTTCGGTGGCCAGCTCGTTGATCTTCTCCACCTGGTCACGGTCTTTTATGTCAAGTTTCTTAACCATCGGATGTTCCTCCTTTTGAATCCGCGCGGTTGGACCTGCCGGGAGGACGGCGGGATATGGCCGTCTCCTGCTCCCCGGGCCGGCCCGGTCTCCCCTTGGAGATTGACCATATTCTAGCAGGGAAAGGCGGATGTGTCAACGAGAGTTTTGTATAAAACAACTAAGTTAATCGATTTACTATTGTGCACATTCACGAGTTCTAGCCTGTGAATGCCCGCCTCAGCGCCGGGCGGAGAGCTTTTGCAGCTGCTCCAAAAACTCCGCTGGCAGCGGGCAGGAGAGTTCCACCGGCGCCTCGGTGCGGGGGTGGCGAAACCGCAGGCCCACGGCGTGGAGGCATTGGCCGTGAAGGCCGGGGACGGGCTTTTTTGCCCCGTAGACCGTGTCGCCCAGGATCGGGTGGCCGATGTGGGCCATGTGGACCCGGATCTGGTGGGTGCGTCCCGTCTCCAGCCGGCATTGGACGTGGGTGAAGCCGGGAAACCGGGCCAGCGCCTGCCAGCGGGTGACGGCAACGCGGCCGCCGGGCACCACCGCCATGCGCTTGCGGTCCGTGGGATGGCGGCCAATGGGAGCATCCACCGCGCCGCTGTCCTGGCGGAGATTTCCAACGACAATGCACTCATAGGTCCGGGCCAGGGTGTGGTCCTGGAGCTGGGCGGACAACCGGCGGTGAGCCAGGTCGTTTTTGGCGGCGATGATGAGGCCGGAGGTGTCCCGGTCGATGCGGTGGACGATGCCGGGCCGCAGGGCCCCGCCCACGCCGGAGAGGGAGCTCCCGCAGTGGAACAGCAGGGCGTTGACCAGGGTGCCGTCGGGGTGGCCCGGCGCGGGGTGGACCACCAGTCCCTTGGGCTTGTTGACGACAATGACGTCGCCGTCCTCGTAGACCACGTCCAGGGGGATGTCCTGGGGAATCAGGTCCACCGGCTCCGGCTCCGGCAGAAGGACCTCCACGGTCTCGTTTCCGGTGAGCCTGGCGCTCTTGGCCAGGGGCTTCCCGCCGCAGGTTGCCAGGCCCTCTTCTAAGAGCCGGGCGGCGGCGGAGCGGGTCAGGCCATCCACGGCCTCCGAAAGCCACACATCCGCCCGGCGGCCCGCTTGGTCCTCACCGGGCCGCAGCGTCAGCGTCTCCATGGGGGCCTCCTCTTTTGTCGTATTTCTCATAGAACCAGAGGTAGTACACCGCCGCCAGCAGGGCGCCGGAGACTACGCAGACGTCCGCCACGTTGAACACGGGGTAGGCGGGCCAGAACTGGAAGTGGAACATATCCACCACATAGCCCAGCCGCACCCGGTCAATGATGTTGCCCAGTCCCCCGGAGAGGATGAGACAGCCCGCCAGCACCCCCAGGGGATGCCGGACAATCCGGCGGAACAGCGCCGCCAGCACCGCCAGCAGGATCAGCGAGGTGAGCCCCACCAGCAGCCACCGCTGCCCGGAGAAGCTGGACCAGGCCGCGCCGTAGTTGTGGACCCGGGTCAGCTCCACCAGGCCCGGCAGAAAGTCCCTGGCCGGGTCGGCGGTCCAGTAGATGTGGGGAGGGACAGGGGCGGCGAAGTGGGCCGCGGTCCACCATTTCACCCATTGGTCCAGCCCCAGCAGGGCCGCCCCCAGCAGGGCGCAGAGGGGATAGATCATAGTAAACGCTCCTTTGCCGCATGTTGAAATTTCCTCCAGTTTACATGGTTTCGGCGGGAAAAGCAAGCGGCTTTGCGGAAAAGGGAGGGCCCTGCCGCGCGTTTCATCAGGAGGTGCGCGGCGTGGGGGCGGACCCGGGTGTCCGCCCGTCCGTCTAAAGCGCCAGGCTCCCGGGAGAGACTCCCTGAGGAAAAGCGGCTTTCGCAGGGGCGGCGGCGCGCCTGCGGATTAGAGCGCTCCGTCCAATTTGCCGCTTGTGCTTTTCCCCCTTTTGTGCTAAAATACTCTGGTTATAGTATGTTGATCTGGAGGAGATGGATTTGGAACGGGAAAAGGTTCTGGTGCCGGAGGCGGACCTCAGCCGCCAGCGGGAATTTGAGCGGCGGGTCCGGGCCATGTTCGGCGCCCGGGAGGCCCACCCCCGGGCATGTGTGGACACCTTCGGCTGCCAGCAGAACGTGGCTGACGGCCAGAAGCTCATGGGGATGCTGGCGCAGATGGGCTTCTCCTTCACCCAGGAGCCCCGGGAGGCGGACCTGGTGATTTTGAACACCTGCGCCGTCCGGGAGCACGCGGAGCAGCGGGTGTTTGGAAACCTGGGCATCCTGACCCATACGAAAAGGGAAAATCCGGAACAGATCGTCGCCCTGTGCGGGTGCATGGCCCAGGAGGAGCGGGTGGCAAAACGGGTGCGGGAGTCCTACCGCCACGTGGACCTGGTATTCGGCCCCCACGCCCTGTGGAAATTCCCGGAGCTCCTCTGGCAGGTCTACGAGACGAG
Organism: uncultured Oscillibacter sp.; assembly: GCA_910585385.1. Lineage (GTDB taxonomy): Bacteria > Bacillota > Clostridia > Oscillospirales > Oscillospiraceae > Oscillibacter. The sequence continues at coordinate 9,590 of CAJUDV010000004.1, forward strand.
GAAACGGGTCTTCTCCGTGGCGGACGAGCACGGACGCCTCGCCGAGGGCATCCCCATGCTGCGGGAGGACGGCGTCAAGGCCTGGGTCTCCGTCATGTACGGGTGCAACAACTTCTGCTCCTACTGCATCGTCCCCTACGTCCGGGGCCGGGAGCGGAGCCGGGAAAGCGCCGCCGTGCTGGCGGAGGTGCGGCAGCTGGTGGAGTCCGGGTACAGGGACATCACCCTCCTGGGCCAGAACGTGAACTCCTACGGAAACGACCTGGACATAGACTACGACTTCGCGGATTTGCTGTCGGACATCGACCGGATTCCCGGGGAGTACTGGATCCGCTTCATGTCCAGCCACCCAAAGGACGCCACGAAAAAGCTCTTTGACACTATGGCCCGGTGTTCCCACGTGGCAAAACAGCTGCACCTGCCCTTCCAGTCCGGCAGCGACCGGATCTTAAAGGAGATGAACCGGCGCTACACCCGCTCCCAGTATCTGGAGCTGGTGAACTACGCCAGAAGCGTTATGCCCGGACTGGTGGTGACCAGCGATGTGATCATCGGCTTCCCCGGGGAGACGGAGGCGGAGGCCATGGAAACGGTGTCCTTGGTGGAGGAGGTGGGGTTTGACGCCCTGTTTACCTTCATTTACAGTCCCCGCCCCGGGACGAAGGCGGCGGAGCTGCCGGACCCGGTGCCCCGGGAGGAGAAGCAGAAGTGGTTTGACAAGCTCCTGGAGGTGCAGAACCGGCGGTCGGCGGCGCTCCACGCCGGGTATGTGGGAAAACAGCTGCGGGTGCTGGTGGACGGAATCAGCGGCGACCCGGCGTATCCCCTGTCCTCCCGGACGGAGGGAAACCGGCTGGTGCGCCTTGCCGGGGACGAGAAGCTGATTGGACAGTGGATTACGGCCAGGATTACCGGGAGCAATACCTGGGCCCTCTACGGGGAGCCGGCGGAGTGACTGCGCCTGCGGGCGGGGCGGAGTTCGGCCGCGTCCCCGGCTCCATGGGATAGTAAAGAGAAAGAAGGTGCCTCCGGTGGCGGAACTGACCCCTATGATGAAGCAGTACCTGGAAATTAAGAAGGAAAACCCGGATTCCATCTTGTTTTTCCGCCTGGGCGACTTCTACGAGATGTTCGAGGACGACGCCCGCCTGGCGTCAAAAGAGCTGGATTTAACCCTTACCTCCCGTGATCACGGCAGGCATGCCAAGGCGGAGGAGCGCATCCCCATGTGCGGCGTGCCCTACCACGCCAGCGAGGCCTATATCGCCCGGCTCATCGCCAAGGGCTATAAGGTTGCCATCTGCGAACAGATGGAGGACCCCTCCACGGCCAAGGGGCTGGTGAAGCGGGACATCATCCGGGTGGTCACCCCAGGCACCGTCACCGACGCCGCGTGCCTGGACGACAAGTCCGGCAACTTCATCTGCGGCATCTACATGGACGCCCGCTCCGCCGGAGCCGCCTTTTGCGACATCACCACCGGCAAGGCCCATCTCACCAGCTTCACCGGCAGGGACCGGGCGGAGCACGTGGTCAACGAGCTGGGCCGGTTCTCACCGGCGGAGGCCATCGTAAACGACGGCGCCTTCTCGGAGACCGCCCTGACGGAGATCCTGAAAGAGAAATTCCACTGCCGGGTGGAGAACGGCGGCCAGCGCCGCTTTCTCTTAAACGAGGCGGAGCGGAATATCCGAAAGCAGTTCGGGGACGAGGCCTTCTCCCGCCTGCCCGCCGGAACCCCGGCGGCGGCCATGGCCCTGGGGGGACTGCTGAGTTACTTATACGAGACCCAGAAAACCGACCTCTCCCACATCAACGACCTGGACTACTACGAGCAGGGCCGATTTATGGAGCTGGACCTGGCCGCGCGGCGGAACCTGGAGCTGACGGAGACCCTGCGGAACAAGGAGAAGAAGGGCAGCCTCCTCTGGGTGCTGGACAAGACCCGGACTCCCATGGGCGGCCGGTGCCTGCGGAGCTGGCTGGAGCGGCCGCTGCTGTCCGTCACCGCCATCCACCGCCGCAGCTCCGCCGTGGCGGCGCTGGTGGAGGACACCATCGCCCGGGAGGAGCTCACCGCCGCCATGGCGGGCCTGGGGGACATGGAGCGGCTGCTGGGCCGCATTGTCTACGGCTCCGCCGGGGGCCGGGACATGGCCTCCCTCCGCTCCGCCATTGAGAAGCTGCCGGAGATCCGGAGCCGGCTCTCCGCCCTGCCCGACCGCCGCCTCACGGAGCTCACCGGAGAGCTGGACACCCTGGAGGACATCGGCGGGCGGCTGGCGGAGGCCATCTGCGACGAGCCGCCCTTCTCCGTCCGGGAGGGCGGATTCATCCGGGACGGTTTCCACGAAGAGGTGGACCGCCTGCGGCACATTCTCAAAAGCGGCAAGGGCGTTATGGCGGAGATGGAGGCCCGGGAGAAGGAGAAGACCGGCATCCGGTCCCTGAAGATCGGCTACAACAAGGTCTTCGGGTACTATATCGAGGTGTCCAACTCCTTCCGGGGTCAGGTGCCGGAGGGCTACGTCCGCAAACAGACCCTGGCCAATGCGGAGCGGTACATCACCCAGGAGCTCAAGGACTTGGAGCGGGAGATCCTCACCGCCTCGGAGCGGGTGGTGGCGCTGGAGTACGAGCTCTTCACCAGGCTGCGGGAGGAGATCTCCGCCGCCGCCCCCCGCATCCAGAAGGCCGCCGCCGCCGTGGCGGAGACCGACGCCCTGTGCTCCTTTGCCGCCGTGGCGGCGCGCAACGGCTACTGCCGCCCGGACGTGGACGAGTCCAGCGTGATCGAGATCCGGGAGGGCCGCCACCCGGTGGTGGAGCGGATGTTGAAAGACGCCCTCTTTGTGCCCAACGACACCTTTATGGGGGAGAAGGAGGGCCGGGTCTCCATTATCACCGGCCCCAACATGGCGGGCAAGTCCACCTATATGCGCCAGGTGGCGCTGATCGTCCTGCTGGCCCAGATGGGGAGCTTCGTCCCCGCCGCCCATGCCCATATCGGCATTGTGGACCGGATCTTCACCCGCATCGGCGCCAGCGACGACCTCTCCGCCGGGCAGTCCACCTTCATGGTGGAGATGACGGAGGTGTCCGACATCCTCCGCTGCGCCACGAAGGACTCCCTGCTGATCCTGGACGAGATCGGCCGGGGCACCTCCACCTTTGACGGGATGTCCATCGCCCGGGCGGTGCTGGAACACTGCGCGGAGAAGAAACGGGCGAAGACGCTCTTCGCCACCCACTACCACGAGCTGACGGAGCTGGAGAGCACCCTCTCCGGCACGGTGAACTACAACGTCGCCGTGAAGACCCGGGGGGAGGACATCATCTTCCTGCGTAAGATCATCCCCGGAGGCGCGGACCGCAGCTACGGCATTGAGGTGGCCAAGCTGGCGGGCCTGCCGGACAAAGTGCTCCAGAGGGCCCGGGAGGTGCTGACGGAGCTGGAGGCCGAGAACGGGGTCCGCTACACGCCGCCCCGCCGGGAGACGGAGCAGGTCTCCCTGGACGCCCTGGGGGAGGGGGAGGTGCTGGACGCCCTCCGCCGCTGCCAGCCGGACACGCTGACGCCCATAGAGGCCATGAGCCTGCTGTATGAGCTGAAAAAGAAGCTGCAATAACAGGAGCCGGCGCCGATCTGTGGGGCCTGCTGCCCTCAGCAGGCCATTTCCCCCTCCTCCCCCGGCCTCAGGAGACAGCCTCTTCCCATTTCAGCGTCCCCCTATCAGACCCCAAACCCAACACCCCGGAGGAACGATTATGTCAAGAAAAAAATCCGGCGACTATATGTCATCCGGGGAGCGGATTGCGGGGACGGTGTTTTTCGCCGTCTATCTGCTGGTGCTGCCCTTTGCCGTGGGGCCGCTGTTCGGCCTTGCGGAGCTGCTGCTGGGCGTGACGCTCTCCGGCGATGTGGAAACGCTGATTTACTATTACGCCCTGCTGGCCGTCACGGCCGTTATTTTTCACGGCTTTCTGGCCCAGACCTCCCGGCGGCTGCTGGACAACCTGGACGGCGCGGTCAAGACCGTGCTGGCGGGCCTGGTGGCGCTGTACGGCCTCAACGAGCTGGCCTACCGCCTGATCCATATGGCCGTGGGAGCTCGCACCAACCTCAACGACATCACCATCTCCGCCCGCATTGACGGCGCGCCCCATATGACGCTGGTCATCGTGGTGCTCCTGGCGCCCTTTGTGGAGGAGACCCTCTTCCGAGGGCTGGTCTTCGGCAATTTGAAGAGCCGGAGCCGGACGGCGGCGTACCTTGTGAGCTGCCTGCTCTTCGCGCTGCTGCACGTGTGGCAGTTCGCCGTGGTGAACCGGGACCTCACCTATTTTCTGCTGATGGTGCAGTATCTGGTGCCCGGGCTGGTGCTGGCCTGGGCCTATGAGCACTCCGGCACCCTGTGGGCCTCCGTGGCGCTTCACGCCGTGGCCAACGCCCTGTCCGTCTGGACCATGATGGGCTGATTTTATATGAGAGAATCGAGAGAGATGCCATGAGTTTTTTTGACACCCTTTGGGAGATGCTGGTTATCCTGTTCGCCATGGCCGCGGGCTATTTGGCCAGCCGTCTGGAGTATCTGAACGGCGAGACAAACCAGAGACTCGCCAAGGTCATCATGAACATCACGATGCCCGCGCTCATCGTGTCGGCGGTTATCACGGGGGACAGTCTGCCGGGACCGGCGGAGATCCTCTCCGTTTTGAAGGCGGCGTTTTTTTTCTATGCCTTGCAGTTTGCCGTGGCGCTGGTTGTCCCCCGGTTTCTGGGCGGCACGGTGAAGCAGAAGGGGGTCTGGCGGTTCGCCCTGGTCTTTACCAATATGGCCTTTATCGGCTACCCGGTGGTCACGGCGCTGTTTGGCCCGGAGGCCCTCTTCTACGCGGTGATTCTCAACGTGCCGTTTAATATTCTGTCCTACACGCTGGGGCCGCTGATGCTGGTGGGCGCCAAGCAATTCCGCTGGCGGCAGATGCTGACCCCCTGTACCGTCGCCGCCGCGATGGGGCTGTTCCTGGCCATGACCCGCCTCCGTCCCCCGGCTATTGTGGGGGAGTGCCTGAGCTTTGTGGGAGATGTCACCGTTCCCCTCTCCCTGCTGGTGGTGGGCTCCCTGCTGGCGGGACTGCCCATGGGGCAGGTGTTCAGGTCCCCCAGGCTCTGGTGCCTGTCTGTGCTGCGGCTGCTGGTACTGCCCGGAGCGCTGTTTGTCGTTTTGCGGGCCGTTGGAACAGAGCCTGTGCTGACGGGGATTGCCGTGACCGAGATGGCGATGCCTGTGGCGATCAACGGCAGCATGCTGTCCATGGAGCACGGCGGGGATACAGAGTGCATGGCCCAGGCTACGCTCCTGACCACAGCGGCCTCCATCATCACGATTCCGCTGATTACAGCGGCGCTTCTTTAGATGTCGGCGGACCGCCTTTCCCGCTTTGGCTGTGTTTTCCACGGCGCTGTATCAACAGCTGCCGGCTGATCAAGCAGGAGGTGTTTCCATATGCCCCATATCCGTCAACTGGAGGCCCATGTGGCCGATCTCATTGCCGCCGGCGAGGTGGTGGAGCGCCCCGCCAGCGTGGTGAAGGAGCTGGTGGAGAACGCCATCGACGCCGGCGCCTCCGCCGTGGCGGTGGAGATCCGCCGGGGCGGCATGGGGCTCATCCGGGTCACCGACAACGGCTGCGGCATCCCGGGGCCGGAGCTGCCCACCGCCTTTTTGCGCCACGCCACCAGCAAGCTCCGGGGGCCGGAGGATCTGGGGCGTATCGGCACTTTGGGCTTTCGGGGGGAGGCTTTGGCGGCCATCTCTGCCGTCAGCCGGGTGGAGATTCTCACCCGGCAGAGGGGCGCGGAGAGGGGCGCGTCGCTGCGGCTGGAGGGGGGCGTGCCGGAGGCCGTGGAGGAGGCCGGAGCCCCGGAGGGCACTGCCGTCTCTGTGCGGGACCTCTTTTTCAACACCCCCGCCCGGCTGAAATTTATGCGCAAGGACAGCGCCGAGACCGCCGCCGTGGCGGGCCTTGTGCAGCACCTGGCCCTGTCCCATCCGGATATTTCCTTTAAGTTTACCAAGGACGGCGCGGAAGCCCTCCACACCCCCGGGGACGGAAGGCTGATCTCCGCCGTCTACGCCGCCCTGGGCAGGGAGTTTGCCCGCGGCCTGGTGCCGGCGGAGGGGCGGGGCGGAGAGATTTCCGTCTCCGGCTTTGTCACCGCGCCCCTCCAGAGCCGGGGCTCCCGGTCCATGCAGGTTTTTTTCGTCAACGGGCGGTTCATCAAGTCCCAGCTGCTGACGGCGGCGCTGGAGGAGGGATACCGCAGCCAGATCATGAAGGGGAAATTTCCCGGCTGTGTGCTCTCCGTGACGCTGCCCGTGTCCTCGGTGGACGTCAACGTGCACCCCGCCAAGACCCAGGTGAAGTTCGCCCGGGAGCGGGAGGTCTTCGACGCGGTGTACCACACGGTGCTGGACAGCCTGGAACGGCAGGGCGGTCCGGCGGCCGCCCCGTCTCCGGAGCCCAAGGCCCCGGAGAGGGCGGCTCCCCGGGGGGACTTCTTCCGGTCCATGGACGCCGGGACCTACCGCCGGCAGGGGGCCGGGCCTGTTCCGGCTCCGGAGCGTGGGCCCCGGCCCGGCTGGAACACGGAGTGGAAGGCCCCGGCCAAGCTTTCCGACAGCCACCAGGGCGGCGTCCCTTACCAGACCTCCGGCAAAGCGCCCGCCGCCCCCGGCCGGGGCAGCTTCGGCGCGCCGCCCTCCGTAATCTCCCGGCCCGCGCAAAAAAAGATGCCGGAGCCCGCCCCTCCGCCGCCCGGGGCCCCGGAGCCAACTGTCTCCCTGCCGGAGAAGCGGCCTCCGGCACCCGCCATCCCGGCGGAGCGGCAGGCTCTCCAGCAGACCCTGGAGCCGGAGCGGGAGGCCCCCTGGCGCATGGCCGGGGAGGTGCTTCACACCTACATTGTCTGTGAGAGTGAGGACGGGTGCGTCTATCTCATTGACAAGCACGCCGCCCACGAGCGGATCAACTTCGACCGGCTGAAATCCTCCCTGGAGCCGCCTATGCGGCAGGCCCTGCTCCGGCCCCTCGCGGCGGAGCTGAGCCGGGAGGACGGGGCGCTGCTGCTGGAGAATCTGCCCCTGCTGGACCAGCTGGGCTTTGGCTGCGAGGACTTCGGCGGCGGGGCGGTGCTGGTGCGGGAGATTCCGGCGGACGTTGACCCGGGAGACGTCTCCGCCACGCTGGAGGAGCTGGCGGAAAACCTGCGGACGGGCCGCTCCCCGGAGGAGCGGCGGGAGCGCCTGCTGCATACCATGGCCTGCAAGGCCGCCATCAAGGGCGGCTGGACCAGCGACCCCTCGGAGCTGCGGGCGCTGGTGGAGAAGGTGCGGAGCGGCGAGGTGAAATACTGCCCCCACGGGCGGCCTGTGGCGGTAAAGCTCACCAGGCATGACCTGGAGAAGATGTTTAAGAGGGCGTGAGGGCCCTCCGGGCGCACGCGCCGCTCCCCCGGCTGACGCCCGCCTGCCGGAGAGGAAGGGCCGCCCCATCACCGTATTGGAAGAGGACTGACATGAAACTTCTCTATATTGACTGCTGCGTGACCCTGCGGGGTCCGGACTCCCGGACCCGCGCCCTGGCGGAGGCCTTTCTCTCCGCCTTCCGGGAGGCCCGCCCCCAGGCGGAGGTGGAGACCGTCTCTCTGGAATCCCTGGACATCCACCCATATCTCCTGCCCGCCCTGGAAGAGCGGGAGGCCCTGGCGGAGGCCGGGGACTTTGGCGGGCCGGTGTTTGCCCTGGCCAGGCAGTTTTACCAGGCGGATGGGGTCCTGGTTGCGGCCCCCTTCTGGGACCTGAGCTTTCCCTCCATTCTGCGGGTCTACATCGAGCACATCTCCGCCAATGGACTGACCTACCACTACGAGTCCGACGGCTGCCACGGGGACTGCAAGGCCTCCCGGCTCCTCTACCTCACCGCCGGCGGGGACTTTGAAAAGCCGGAGAGCCTGGGTGTGCTCTACTGGAAGCAGCTGGCCGCCATGTTCGGCATCCCCCGGTTTGACTACGTGTTCGCCGGCGGGCTGGACGTGGACCCGGAGAGGGTTCCCGCCATCATGGCCGAAGCCTGTGAAGAGGCCCGGCGGCTTGGCCGGGAGTTCTGACATGGGCGGAAGGATCGTCTGCGTCGTGGGTCCCACGGCCTGCGGCAAGACCACCCTGGGGGTCCTGCTGGCAAAGCGGTACGGCGGCGAAGTGGTCTCCGCCGACTCCATGCAGATCTACAGGGGGCTGACCATCGGCACCGCCGCCCCCACCGAGGCGGAGATGGACGGCGTTCCCCACCACATGGTGGCTGTGGCGGACGCCGGCGAGCAGTGGTCCGCCGCCCGGTACGCCCAGACCGCCATCCCCATTGTCGACGGCATTCTCGCCCGGGGGAGGCTGCCCATCCTGGTGGGGGGGACCGGGCTGTGGCTGGATGCCGTGGTCCGGGGCCACGGCTTCGCCGCCGGCAGCGCCGGGGGCGAGATCCGGCAGGCCCTCCAGGCCCGGCTGGAGCGGGAGGGCATAGCCCCCCTTCTGGAGGAGCTGCGCCAGGCGGACCCGGAGGCGGCGGAGCGGCTGCACCCTTCGGACGAAAAGCGCATCCTCCGGGCGTTGGAGGTCTGGCTGGAGACCGGAAAGACCATCACCGCCCACAACCGGGAGACCCGCTCCCGGCCGCCGAAGTACGACGCCGTGTGGATCGGCCTCCAGTTTGCCCACCGGGAGGACATGAAATCCCTCATCGACCGGCGGGTGGACGCCATGGTGAGGGCGGGGCTTTTGGAGGAGGTCCGCGCGCTGCTGGAGCGCCGTCTGCCCCGGGATTCCACCGCCATGCAGGCCATCGGCTACAAGGAGTTTCTGGGGGTGCTGGAGGGGACGCGGACGGAGGCGGAGGCCGTGGCGGAGGTCAAGCTCCGCTCCCGGCAGTACGCCAAGCGGCAGCTGACCTGGCTGCGGCGGAATCCGGACATTCACTGGATCTATTGGGAAAAAAAGCGGGATTTTGCGAAAGCCCTACGGATTTCGACGGAAATTCTGTCCGCTGCTGGCGTATGCTAGGCTCAGGGCGGACCGTACATAGAGCTTGTCCGCCACGAAAGAAAAAGGAGCGGACAATATGCAGATAAAAGCCAATTTACAGGACATCTTTCTCCTCAGGGCCAAGCGGGACAAGCTTCCGGTCACCATGTTTTTGATGAACGGCTTCCAGATGCGGGGCGTCATCACGGGCTTTGACGCCTTTGTGGTGGTGCTGGACAGCGACGGCAAGCAGCAGGTGATTTACAAACACGCGATTTCCACCATTGCTCCCGCCAGGTCCGTAGACCTGGCGGAGACGGAGAGCTGAGGTTCCGGGACACCGCGGAGAACACGAAGGAGACCCCTCTATGAAACGCACCTCTTTCACAACCAGAATTCTGATGCTGCTGGTGTGCCTGGGCGTGGCAGTCTATTTCGGCTACCAGTCCCTGCGCTACCTGGATGATCCCCTCACCACCACTGCGGCCTATGGCTACACGGTGGACGAGACCATCAGCGCCTCCGGCTATGTGGTGCGCAGCGAGCGGGTGCTGGAGGACGAGGCCGGCGGCCTGCTGCGGCTGGCCCGGTCGGAGGGTGAGCGGGTCAGCGTGGGCGGCACGGTGGCGTCGGTGTACGCCGACCAGGCCTCCCTGGACCGGCAGAACGAGATCGACGCCCTGGAGGCCAGAATCGGGCAGCTGGAGTACGTCCAGAGCGCCTCTCTCAGCTACGAGGCCTCCGCCAAGCTGGACAACCAGATTGCCCAGGATCTCCTGGCGGTGCGCGCCGCGCTGGCTGCGGGGCGGCTGGACACCGTGGAGAGCCGCGGCAGCGAGCTGCGGGCCCTGGTGATGAAGCGGGACTATACCTACTCCGGCGACGACCTGGACGGACAGCTGGAGTCCCTGCGGCAGGAGCTGAAGGAGCTGCGCCGCCAGGCGGCGGGGACCACCCGGCGGATCAGCGCCCCGGTGTCGGGGCTGTACTCCGCCGTAGTGGACGGGTATGAGACGGTGCTGACGCCGGAGAGCGTTTTGGAGATGTCCCCCTCCCAGCTCAGCGCCGTCCAGCCGGACGGAGCCGCCGGCTCCCATGTGGGAAAGCTGATTTTGGGGGACAGCTGGTACTACGCCGCGTCCCTGCGGGCCGGGGAGATCAAGGATCTCCGGGAGGCAGGGAGCATCTCCCTGCGCTTTTCCAAAGACGTGGCCCGGGACCTGGACGTGACCATCCAGTCTGTGAGCTGGGAGGAAAACGGGCGGTCCGTGGTGGTGTTTCAGGGGAAGTATGACCTGGCCCAGCTGACGCTGCTGCGCCAGCAGACCGCGGAGATCATTCTGAATACCATGAGCGGCATCCGGGTGCCCCAGGAGTCGCTGCGGGTGGTACCCCAGAGCGTTGCCGGCGAGGACGGGGAGGAACGGGAGGTCCAGACCACCGGCGTATACTGTGTGGTGGGAGTGAAGGCCATTTTCAAGCCGGTGAAGGTGCTGTACAGCGGAGAGGGATTCGCGCTGGTTCAGCCCGCCGGGGCTAAAAAGCGCGTCCTGCGTTCCGGAGACGAGGTCATCGTCACAGCCAGAGACCTGTACGACGGGAAGGTCGTGGGTGAATAACAAAAAGAAGAGGTGGGACCATGTCCATTGCGGAGAATATCGCCCGGGTGCGGGCGGAGCTGGCGGACGCCGCCGCAGAGGCCGGCCGGAGGCCGGAGGAGATTTTTCTGGTGGGAGCCAGCAAGATGAACGGTGCGGAGGCCTGCCGGGAGGCCATCGCCGCCGGTATCGACGCCTTGGGGGAGAACCGGGTGCAGGAGATGGTAAAGAAGCTGGCGGAAAACGCCTACGACGGCGCGCCGCTGCACTTTATCGGCCACCTCCAGCGCAACAAGGTCAAGCAGGTGGTGGGAAAGGTCTCCCTGATTCAGTCCGTGGGCTCTCTGGAGCTGCTGGATGAGATCGAGAAAACCGCCGCCCGGCTGGAGCTGACCCAGAATATCCTGCTGGAGGTGAATATCGGCGGCGAGGCGGCCAAGAGCGGCTTTGCCCCGGAGGCGGTCTTCACCGCGGCGGAGGCCGCCCTCTCCCGACAGCATGTGCGGGTGCTGGGCCTCATGACCATCCCGCCCGCGGCCGCGGACCGGGAGACTAACATGCGGTATTTTCAGGAAGTTCATACACTTTATGTTGACATTGACGAAAATTTGTTCCATAATGAACTAAAGTATCTCTCCATGGGCATGAGCGGCGATTACGCCGACGCCGTACGCGCCGGCGCCACTATGGTGCGGGTGGGCTCCGCCATCTTCGGCGCCCGGGAATACAGCCTGTGACTCCGCCCTGCGCAAAGCTGCCCAGGGCGGGTTTTGGAATACGATCTCGCGCGCAAGCGCACTGAGGAGGCTTTGCTATGAGCATTATCGACGAGCTGAAAAAATGGACCCATCCCTACGAGGATGAGGACGACGACTTTGAGGACTTTGAGGAACCGGCCCGCAGGGATGACTTTGAGGAGCGCCGGAATAAGTACGACGACCGCAGGAACAAAGTGGTGAACATCCACGCCACCACCCAGCTAAAGGTGGTGCTGGTGAAGCCGGAGCGGTTTGAAAACGCCTCCGAGATCGCCGACCATCTGAAGGACAAGCGCACGGTGGTGCTGAACCTGGAGTCCACCAACAAGGACATCGCCCGCCGGCTGATTGACTTTCTCTCCGGCGTGGCCTATGCCGGGGAGGGCAAAATTAAGAAGGTGGCCGCCAATACATACATTATCACGCCCTACCATGTGGACATTGAGGGCGATCTCATCGACGAGCTGGAGAACAACGGGCTGTATTTTTAAGAGAATAGAACCGCGCTGACAGGGGGTATTGCTGGAATGCTGACACCGCAGGAAGTTTCCTCCCACGCGTTTACCAAGGGGTTTATGGGTGGGTACAACATGGCCATGGTGGACGAGTTTTTGGACGAGCTCACCGATGACTACACGGCGCTGTACAAGGAAAACGCGGCGCTGAAAGCCAAAATGAAGGTTCTGGTGGAAAAGGTGGAGGACTACCGGGCCACGGAGGACTCTATGCGCGCCACTCTTCTGACCGCGCAGAAGATGGCGGACTCCATCGTCCGGGAGGCCGAGGCCCGGCGGGACAATCTGCTGGCCCAGGCGGAGACGGACGCCCGTGACCGCATTGCCCAGATCCAAAAGGATGTGGAGGCGGCGGAGGAGCGCCTGTGCCAGGGACAGCGGGAGCTGGCCCGGTTTATTGCCTCCGTCCGGAAGGTTTGCAGCCAGGAGCTGGATTTTCTGGAGAAGCTGCCTCAGCTGCCGGTGAATATTCCCGTTTCGGCGGCGCCGGTTCAGGAAATTCAGGAGAGTGTGACGCCCCCCGCCCAGGAGGCGCCCGCCCCGGCGGCTGTCCCGGAGACGGCGGCGCCGGAGATTCCCCCGGCGTCTGTGGAGATCCCCCCTGTGGCGAGGCCCGCCGCCCCGGAGGACCCCTACCCCGAGGGAGATCCCTTTGCCAAGGCGGCGGAGGAGCCTGCGGAGGCCACGCGCCGCATCAAGTTCGACAAGTTGGATGATCTGAAATTTGGGCCCAACTACACCAGCGGGACCTGACGGCTGGATCTTTGAAGACGCGGTTCTAATTGCATTAGAGCCGCGTTTTTTTCGGAGGGAGGAAGACGGGATATGAGCAGGCAGCGGCCAATCGCCGCCTTTTTGTACGACTTTGACAAGACGCTGTGTACCACCGATATGCAGGACTACGCGTTTATTCCAAGCCTGGGCATGACCCCGGCGGAGTTCTGGGCGGAGGCCAACGGCTTCGGCCGCCGCCACCGCATTGACGGCATTCTGGCCTATATGTACACCATGCTCCAGGAGGCGAAGCGGAAAAATCTCCCCTTCACCCGGGCGGACCTGGTGGACAAGGGGCGGGACATTGTGTTTTTTCCCGGCGTGGAGGGCTGGTTCCGCCGGATCAACGACTACGGCGCGGAGCTGGGCGTTCAGGTGGAGCACTATATCATCTCCTCGGGCCTGCGGGAGATCATCGAGGGCTCCTCCATCAGCGGAGAGTTTAAGGAGATCTACGCCAGCGAGTTTTACTACGACGAGGAGGGTGTGCCGGTGTGGCCCAAGCTGGCGGTGAACTTCACGGCCAAGACCCAGTTTGTCTACCGGATCAACAAGGGCGTGCTGGACGTGTCCGACGACAAGACGCTTAACGACTCCATGCCCGACGACAGCAAGCGGGTGCCCTTTACCAACATGGTCTATATGGGGGACGGCCTCTCGGACGTGCCCTGCATGAAGATGATGCGGGCCTATGGCGGCCAGGCCATCGCCGTATACCAGGAGGGGAACCGGCAGGGGGTGGAGGATCTGCTGGCCAAGGGCCGGGTGGACTTCATGTTCCCGGCGGACTACGGCGAGGGCACGGCCTTGGACGCCACGGTGAAGCACATTATCCAGAAAATGGCCATCGCGGACCTGCTGTGGGAGGAGAACGCCCAGCAGCTGCGCTTCATCGGCGGGGACGTGCTCCCCAACCAGGTGGGGCTGTTTTGAAAAAACGTACAGGCGGGCGCGGAAGCGCCCCCTTTTTCTCTTTACAAACGGTATCGTCTTTGGTAAACTATACCCTGCGTATTGAATGGACATCGAAAGGAGAGAGCGCGATGGCTTCTGAATTTTCACGGACGCTGTCCCTGCTGCGGCAGGAGCGGGGCGTCTCCCAGCGCACCGCCGCCGGGGACCTGGGCATCTCCCAGGCCCTGCTGAGCCACTACGAAAACGGCATCCGGGAGCCGGGCCTTCTGTTTGTGGTCAAGGCCTGCGACTACTACCACGTTTCCGCCGACTTCATCCTGGGCCGGACACTGTCCCGGGAGGGCAGCATGCTGACCTCCGAGGAGATCCTGAACGCCGCCGAGCCGGGGAACGTGCTCCAGGGCAGCATTCTGGCCACCCTCCAGAGCAAGCTGCTCTCCGGCGCCATCGGCGTGCTCTTCGGCCTTCTGGGCAAGCTGGGGGAGAAGACCGTTATCAACGCGGCGTCGGAGTATCTCTCCAGCGCCGTCTACCAGCTCTACCGTCACCTGTACCGCTCCGCCGGGGCCAACGAGGCCTACTTCTCCCTGGACCCCGCCGCCTGCACCATGGGGCTGGCCGGGGCGGACATGAAGCTGGCCGAGGCCCGGTACGCCCGGGCCCTGCGGGGCCAGGCGGCCCAGAAGGCGGAGTTTCCGGACCTCAGCAGCCAGGCCATCGCCGACGCCTATCCCGGCCGCTGCCAGAGCCTCACCCAGGTTCTCAGCGCCGCCGACGCCCGGCTCAGCGCCCTGTCTGAGACAAAGTCATGAGCTTTCAGTCACTGGGGTTTTTGGTGTTTCTGGCGGCGGTGGCGCTCGTTTGCCGTCTCCTCACCCGCCGGGGCGGCTCCGCCCGGGCCGTCACGGTCTCACTGACGCTGTTCAGCCTGTTTTTCTACTGTCATGGCTGTGAAAGCCCCTGGGCGCTGCTGCCCGCCGGTGGGGGGATGCTGGTGACCTGGCGGGCCGCCGCGTACATGCAGTCCGGCAAAAACAGGCGGCGGCTGGTGTTTGCCCTGGCGGTCTCCTGGCACGCTGCCGTGCTGCTGGTCTGCAAGTACACCGCCTTTTTCACCGGCGGGCGGCTCTCCGCCCCCGGGGCCCCGCTGGGCCTCAGCTTCTTCACCTTTCAGCAGCTGTGGCTGCTGAAGGAGGTCTATAAGGGAACCTTCTCCCTGAGACGGGGCGGGGGCTGGGGATATGTGCTGTACTCCCTGTTCTTCCCCACCGCGGCCTCCGGCCCCATCTGGAACCCCCGGGAGTTCTTTCCCCAGCTGGAGGGAGCGGGGCCGCGGGCCGGCGGGGAGGATTTCGCCGCGGGACTCTACGCCATCTCCCTGGGAATGGCGAAAAAGGTGCTGCTGGCGGACCCCCTGGGCACGGTAGTCTCCAACGGCTGGGCTCTGGGGGAGAACCTGACGGCTCCCGCCGCCTGGGTGGTGATCCTGGGGTACAGCCTGCGGCTGTACCTGGACTTCTCCGGCTACTGCGACATCGCCTCCGGCTGCGCCCGGCTGCTGGGCGTCCGGGTCCCCGTGAACTTCGACGCCCCCTACCGCGCGCTCAGCGTGGGGGAGTTCTGGAAGCGGTGGCACATGACGCTGACCGCCTTTCTCCGGGAGTGCGTCTACATCCCCCTGGGGGGCGGCCGCCGCGGCCCGGCCCGGACGTATCTCAACATCCTTATCGTGTATCTCATCAGCGGCCTGTGGCACGGGGCCGGGTGGACGTTTCTGGCCTGGGGAGCGCTCCACGGCGCGGCCCAGGTGCTGGAGCGCCTCTGGCCCGGGCGGGAGCGTCTGCCAAAGGCCCTGCGGTGGGCCATGACGTTCCTCTTTGTCAACCTGGCCTGGGTGTTCTTCCAGGCGCCCTCCCTGGCGGCGGCGGGGGCGCTGCTGCGCTCCGCGGCGGCGGGCGGGGGCGGATTGCCCCTGGAGCAGCTGGCGGCGGGAGCGCTGGACAGCGAGGCCACGGCGCTGCGGACCCTGCTGCCCTTTGCGGCCAAGGCGGTGCCGGGCTTGGTGCTGGCGGCTCTGTTTGCCATGGGGCTGGCGGTATCCCTCCGCCGGCGGAGCGTGATCCGGCGGATGGAGTCGTTCCGGCCCACCGCCGGCGGCGCGGCGGTCTGCGGGCTTTTGCTGGCCTGGGCGGTGCTGTCCTTCTCCAGCACGGCCGCGTTTATCTATTCCAACTTTTAGGAGGCGGCCATGAGAGACGGAAAATTACGCTGGGCCGCCATTGTCCTGGCGGTAGCGGGGCTGTTGCTGGCCCTGTGCGCCGCCGCCGTGTATCTGGTGGACCCCTTCTTTCACTACCGCGCCCCGGACCCGGAGGGGGAGGTCTGGTTCGACCAGCGGGCCCAGGGGGCGGGACTGCTGCGGAGCCAGGAGTACGAGACCATCCTCCTGGGCTCCTCCCTGGCGGCCAATTACCGTCCCTTCTGGTTCGATGTGTTCTACGAGACCACCACGGTGAAGATCACCTTTCCCAACGGCGGCTTCCGGGAGTTCGGCCAGGCCCTGGACTACGCCAATACCCAACAGGACGTGAAGCGGGTGATCTTCGGCCTGGACCCCAATCTCCTCTCCCGCTCTCCGGCGGAGGAGCCGGACCAGCTGCCGGACTATCTCTACGACGACAGCCCCTGGAACGACGGCCGGTATCTCCTGAACAAGGACGCCCTGATGCGCTCGGCCTACACGGTGCTGAAGCGGGCCCAGGGGGAGACCCAGGCGCTTCAGGACGCCTTTGTGTGGGACGGGAATGTGTACTTCAACCGGGAGGAGGCCCTGGGGGGCTATGACCGGCCGGAGCACCGGGAGACGGCGAAGCCGGCGGACTGGTTTCGGGAGAACTACACGGCAAACCTCCGGGAGGTCACCGGCTGGCTGGAGAAGTACCCCGACACAGAGTTTATCCTCTACTTCTCCCCGTACAGCATTCTCTTCTGGGACAAAATGGACCTTCTGGGGGAGACGGAGGCGGTGTTCGCCATGCTGGACGAGGTGACGGAGGTCCTGCTGGGATATGACAACGCGGAGCTCCAGTTCTTCATGGACGACCTGGAGGTCATCACGAATCTGGACAACTACGCTGACCACATCCATGTGGCGGGGCGGGTCACCTACCAGATGTCCAAGGCCATGAATACGGGGGTGTACCGCCTGACGGCGGAAAACCGCCGGGAGAGGCTGGACGCGCTGCGGGAGTTTGTGGTAAACTATGATTATGCGGGCATCTTTGCCCCCGGTGAGGGGGCGTGAGTGTGCGCGGCCCCGGGCCGGGGACGGGAGAGTTTCCCTGCGGGGGGACGGGAGCTGTCCGCCTGCGGGGCGGGGACGGCGACACGCCGTTCCGGCGTGTCTGGGGATGCACCCCCCATTCTCTTTTCTCTGTCTTGCCAGAGAAAAGAGAATGCGCCGTGCACGGTGGAAGAGAAAAGAGAGGCGCTTTGGTCCTTGCGGGAATGCACTCCATTCATCGGTAGACCGGAAAAAACTTGATGCGTGACGTATGGACTTCTTTCTCTTCCCGCGCTTCGCGCCTAGCCGGGCACGTTTGGGTGGGATTCCGCTCCTACTCCCTCGGAAGGCCCCGGCCTGTGCGCAGGCCCAGAAGGAAGGCGTGGATGGCTGTAAATTCCTGCGTTTTCTTGTAGCTGACTGCGAGGTCGGGCTCCAAACAATTTTCCAGCAGTGATAAATGCATCTCGTAATCTTCCTGCGAGGCGGTTTTTACCTGTGGACCAATATAATTCGCATACAGCCATTTCATAAAATCTGGCATATAGACCGTCCTCTCGAAACACACCGAATTCACTTTGTACAAGCGCCGTCTTAGCACATCAAATAAGCTTTACCAAGAGGATTGATTTATGGAGATTAAATTTAACGAACGTCTGCGGGTCCTGCGCAAGGAGCAAGGAGAAACGCAAGTGCAAGTTGCAGCTGCTGTCGGTCTTGTCGAGCAGCACTATCAAAAACTCGAACGGGGAGTAAATCTCCCCAACCTGGAAAACACCTGGAAACTGGCGGACCATTTTGGCGTCACCATCGACTACCTGGTAGGCCGCACAGACGAGCGTTAATTCTCACCAGGCGGTAGACGCAGTTCTACCCAAACGTGCCCGGCTAGGCGCGAAGCGCGGGAAGAGAAGGCGGTCCCTGCGTCAAGCAGCGACAAGCTGCCGGGCTGCAATCGGCGCATAAGGTTTCCGCAATCACCAAAAGCGCCTCTCTTTTCTCTTCCACCGTGCACGGCGCATTCTCTTTTCTCTGGCAAGACAGAGAAAAGAGAATGGGGGGTGCATTCCCCGTCCTGCCCCGTGGGCGGAAAAGCTGCCGTCCCCCGCAGGGGAGCCCCCCTGGCCCCGCGGGCCGGATTCCGAAGAAGTACAATTTCCCCCGATACCCCCAGGGTATCAAAAAGGAGGCCCTTTTATATGGCAAAACAGTCAAACATTCGAAATTTCAGCATCATCGCCCACATTGACCACGGCAAGTCCACCCTGGCGGACCGCCTGCTGGAGAAGTGCGGCGCCGTCTCCCAGCGGGAGATGGAATCCCAGCTCCTGGACAACATGGACCTGGAGCGGGAGCGGGGCATTACCATCAAGGCCCGCGCCGTCCGCCTGAACTACACCGCCGCCGACGGCGAGGCCTATACGCTGAACCTCATCGACACCCCGGGCCACGTGGACTTCAACTACGAGGTCTCCCGGTCTCTGGCCGCCTGCGAGGGGGCCGTGCTGGTGGTGGATTCCACCCAGGGCGTGGAGGCACAGACCCTGGCCAACACGTATCTTGCCATGGAGCACGACCTGGAGATTCTCCCCGTGTTCAACAAGATCGACCTCCCTGCCGCCGATCCCCAGAAGGCCAAACAGGAGGTGGAGGACATCATCGGCCTCCCGGCCCTGGACGCGCCGGAGATCTCCGCTAAAATGGGCCTCAACATCGACGCTGTGCTGGAGGACGTTGTCAAGAACGTCCCGCCCCCCTCCGGGGACGCGGAGGCCCCCCTGAGAGCCTTGATCTTTGACAGCCAGTACGACAGCTACCGGGGCGTCATCGTCTACATGCGCGTCATGGAGGGCCGGCTCCGCGCGGGGCAGACCGTGAAGATGATGGCCTCCGGCGCCTCCTATCAGGTGGTGGAGTGCGGACATCTCCTGCCCCTGGGCCTGGAGCCCTGCGGGCAGCTGGAGGCCGGAGAGGTGGGCTACTTCACCGCCTCCATCAAAAATGTGAAGGACACCCGGGTGGGCGACACGGTGACGGACGCCGCCGCCCCGGCGGCCGAGGCCCTGCCGGGCTACCGCCCCGTCCAGCCCATGGTCTACTGCGGCATCTACACCGAGGACGGCTCTAAGTACCCCGACCTCCGGGACGCCCTGGAGAAGCTCCAGCTCAACGACGCCTCCCTCTCCTTCGAGCCGGAGTCCTCCGTGGCGTTGGGCTTCGGCTTCCGGTGCGGCTTTTTGGGGATGCTCCACATGGAGGTGATCCAGGAGCGGCTGGAGCGGGAGTTTGACCTGGACCTGGTGACCACCCTCCCCTCGGTTATCTACAACGTCTACAAGTCCGACGGCTCTATGGTTGCCGTAGACAACCCCCACAACTACCCGGACCCCTCCTCCATTGAGCACGCGGAGGAGCCCTACGTCAAGGTCTCCATCATCTCCCCCAACGAGTACGTGGGCAGCATCATGCCTTTGTGCCAGGACCGCCGGGGGGAGTTTAAGGACATGCAGTACCTGGACACCAACCTGGTGGAGCTCCACTACCAGATGCCCTTAAACGAGATCATCTACGACTTCTTCGACACCCTCAAGGCCAACACCCGGGGCTACGCCTCCCTGGACTACGAGCTCTCCGGCTACCGGCCCAGCGAGCTGGTGAAGGTGGACCTGCTCTTAAACGGCGACCAGGTGGACGCCCTGAGCTTCATCGCCCACAAGGACAAGGCCTACCCCCGGGCCCGGAAGCTGTGCGAGAAGCTGAAGGAGAACATCCCCCGCCAGCTCTTCGAGGTGCCGGTGCAGGCGGCCATCGGCGGCCGGGTCATCGCCCGGGAGACGGTGAAGGCCATGCGCAAGGACGTGCTGGCCAAGTGCTACGGCGGCGACATCACCCGGAAGAAGAAGCTGCTGGAAAAGCAGAAGGAGGGCAAGAAGAAGATGCGCTCTCTGGGCTCTGTCCAGATCCCCACGGAGGCCTTCCTGGCGGTGCTCAAGCTGGACGAATAATAGATGAGACAGCCCGGGCGGGAGGGGACCTGAAAGGTCCTCCCCCCCGCCCTTACTCATGGGTCCACGTTTTGCCCCAGTCCCGGGAGAACGCCTGAAAGTATTCCGTCTCATCGCCGGCACCCCGGCTGAACTCGACGGAAATCCAGTCTCCGGAGCGGGAGATGCGGTACGCCTGGAGGCCGTCCGGAGCGTTCAGCAGAGAGAGGTCGGCCTGTTCCCAGCTCTCCCCGCCGTCCCGGGTGACGAATACCGGCGCGCCGTCATAGAGCTCAATGCCCACAACGGCGTGGAGATCGTCAAAGAACTCCACGGCACAGGGATACCGCCCCGCCTCTTCCAGCTTCGCCGCCTCCCGCCAGGTGTGCCCGCCGTCGCGGGTGCGGTAGACGTAGTTGTCCGCGTTGGCCCCCACGCCGTGGCTGACGGACACCACCATCCATCCCTCTAGCACGGACACCATCTTCATGACCAAATACGACGGCTCCACCCCCGCCCAGGTCTCCGCCGTGTTCCGTCCTGCCAGGTCCTGCTCCACCCACTCCCGGGGCGCGGGCACGGCGGGGCCCAGGACCGTCCACGCCAGCGGGACCTCCGGCTCGGGATACACGATGTCCTGGCAGGCCGGGGCGCCGTTGATAAGGGTGTATCGTTTGCCCGCCCAGGCCTCCAGAGGAATTTGCTCCGTGGGGACGTACAGCTCCAGCGCGTCCTCCGTCAGATGGAGATACCCCTCGATCCACGTCTTTGGCCCGGGCTCGTCGATGACCGCCCAGCCTCCCGCCAGAATGTTCACCGGAAGCCCATCCGCTTCCCAGCCGGCCAGGTCCCCGGCGGGAAGGCCCGGGAACGGAAGGGCTTCCGCCAGCAGGGACATCATCTCCACCTGGTACACCGTTCCGCCCCGCAAAAAGGCGCAGGTGACGAACTGCCCGCCGTGGTAGTTCCACACCAGCTCCGTCACCCCGTCGCCGTTGACATCCCGCTCCAGCACGCCGTTGGAGCAGTCCATCAGCAGACGGGGCACGCCGGTCTCGTCGAAGACGTAGTAGTCGCAGGCGGTGTAGGCCGCCCCCCGGGGCGCCTCAATGCAAAAGCCGCTCCGTCCCAGCACGTTGGCAAAGGGCCTCACCCCATATCCGCCCTCATACCCGCTGTACTCCGCGGCAAACCGCAGCAGCTTGTCTCCCTGGTGAATCGCCCAGTGCTTTTCGTACCGGGCGTCCTGATCCCCCGGGGCATCCGGGGCCGCCGTGTGGTCCGGACGCCAATAGCACACCACTCGGGTGCCCCCGGGCAGGGTCTCGTCGCAGAGAATCTCCCCCATGGTCTCCACCCCCGCCGCGTCCGGCTCCATGGAGACCGGGGGCGCATAGGGCTCCAGCTCCGCCAAGGGGATGGTGAGGGCCGCCGCGTACTCCGCGGCCTCCTCCACGGGAACGGTATCCCCCACCGGGCCGGACGCCCCCAGCGGCGGCAAATCCTCCCCCGCCGGAGCGGCGCACCCGGCCAGCAGCAAACAGCAGCAGATCATACACCACAACCGTCTCATAAAAAATCCCCCTTTTCTCCGTCATTATACCGCGGAGAGAGGGGGATTTCTTTACAGGCCGGCAACAAAGCGGTTAAATTTCAGTAAAAAATGGTTACAGTTCACGCGTCCTCCAGTGTCACCAGCAGCAGCTCTGACTCCCGGTCCAGCCAGGACCAGCGCATCCGCTTCTCCCGGGGCGCGTCGATGCCAAGGCTGCCGGTGTACTCGTAGATCTCCTCCGTCTCCAGGCGCTCCAGGGCGGTTTTCAGCCGGGCCGCCTGCCGAAAGGCGGACCGCTTCCGGGAGGGGGCCTGGCTGCCCAGATACTGGGCCGCTACGGTGCGGTAGGGCACGGAGCCCGCCGGAGCGTCCCTGCCGTAGACCCGGCAAAGGCCGGTGGAGGCGTTGACGGAGAGCACAAAGTCATAGTCCCGCGCCGCCAGGGCCTCCAGCATGGGGTCCCGCTGGCGCTGGGCGTCGATGTCGGCAATGGTGCAAAAAGCCGTAAAGGCCATGGTCTCCGGGTCCTCCGCCAGCTCCACGGAGGTGCGGACCCAGACGGTTCCGCTGTTTCCGCCCAGCAGAAACCTGTGCTCCAGCTCCACGTGGAGCGCCCCGTCCCGGAAGGCGTCCATCAGCGGCTGCCGGCGGAGCTTTTCGTCAAACTCCCGTTGCTGGGCTTCGTCGGGCACGTTGTCCCGCAGGTGGCGGAGGCAGGCGTCCGCCGTGTTGCCGAAGAGAACGCCGGAGAGATAGCGGCTGCAGGCCCTGGCGTCGGCGATCCGGTCGGCGGAGAGATCCAGCCGGATGACGGCCAGGATTCCGGCGGGCAGCTTTTTCTGCTTGGACGCCAGGGCCTGAAACCGCAGGGCGCAGATCTTCCGCTGGGTGATGTCCTCCGCCTTGCCCAGCAGGCGGCAGACGCCTCCCGCGCTGTCCGTCAGGCTCACCCAGGAGATGCGGCACCACCGCCAGCCCTGGCCGTCATAGTCCGCCCGGTACTCCAGCTTCTCCATGCCCGGCCGGCTCAGAAGGCGGTGGATCATGGCAGTCCGGCGGTCCCGGTCCTCCGGGTGGATGGCCCGGTCCTGGTTCATGTTGGAGAGATAGTTCTCCGTCACGTGCTGGACATAGCGGCTGGAGCCGTCGTGGCGGTTGCTGCGGGCCGTGTCTTCCACGGGGTCGTAGTCAAAGCTCATCATCCGGGACTGGTCCAGCATCAGCTCGCACAGCTGGGCCCGGAACCGCACCTCCTCCGACGCCTCCCGCTCCCGGGTGATGTCAAAGCAGGCGGCGTAGATCAGCGACGCGCCGCCCCCCAGATCGGCCCAGGCGGCGTCCAGGGCCGCCCAGCGGACGCAGCCCCCCTTTGCCCGCAGACGGCAGACGTGGCGCAGCGTCCCGCCCTCTCCCCTGGCCGCCGCCGCGGCGGCGGAGAGGGCTGCCCGGTCCCGGGGGTGGACCCGCCACATGGGATTTCCCGCCAGGCGGCGGCTCAGCTCCGGCAATGGGTAGTCCAAAAGCTGGGCCAGTCCCCGGCCCAGCCGGAGGGGCTGGGGGAGCCCCTCCGGAGTATCCCTGCGGAAGAGGCAGAGTGTGGCGGGCAGGCTGTCAAAGAGAAAGTCCAGCGCCTCCCGCGTGCTGGCCAGCCGGTCCTGGGCCTCCTCCAGCTTGACCTGGATCTGGCGGTCCCGCTGCGCGTCCACCAGCACGGCGTAAAAGGAGGCGGCTCCCTCCCGGCGGGACTGCACCTGCGCCCGGAGCTCCACCCACAAGGGCTCCTGGCCGCGGCGCAGCAGGCGGAAGCTGTGGGTGGTCTGGCGGTTTTCCCGAAGGGCGTCCAGCAGGGCCTGGAGGAGCTCCGGCCGGTCCTCCGGCTCCACCAACTGATTGAAGTCGGCGCAGCGGTCCAGCAGTTCCCGTCGGTTCCAGCCGGTGAGGAGGCACAGTCCCTGCGTGAAGGAGAGGCACCGGACTCCCGTCCGGCTCAGCTCCAGGGACAAGACGATCCCCGGCAGGTTCTCCGCCAGGAAGCGGGTGTGCTCCTGGGGGGCCTCCTCCCGGAGGGGTTCTAAGATGCAGGCGGTCACGCCGTACTGGGGCTGGTAGCAGGTGACGGAGATCTCCCGGTTTAGGGAGGTGGTGTAGAGGAAGGAGGCGGCGGAGCCGGAGAAGGCCACGTCCCGCAGGGGCGCCAGAGATTTCAGCGCCGAGGCGGGAAAGAGGTGGGTAAAGCGCTGCCGGCGGAGGGTCTCCGACGGCAGGCCCAGCAGGGCCGCCGCGGGGCCGTTGATGAACCGGCAGACCACGTCCACCATCTCCCCCTCCCCGTCGGTGATGATTTCCGCCAGCAGAAAGGGGATATGGCTGTCCCGGAAGGGCTTTGAGAATTTGTCCAGACGCTTTGCCATGGCCGTGCCTCCTTGTGGGGTGTTGTGTGCTTGCATTATACCGAAAAGCGGCGGTTTTCGCAAGGCCTGTCCTCCCGGAGCGCGGCAGAAGGGAGCAAAAACCGGAGCGGGAAGAGACGCAGCGCCCCTCAGCTTGCGGTTCCCCGTACCCTGAAAAAATACCCGCCGCCCTCTTGCGAAAAAGGCGGCGGGTATGGGGGCGTCACATCCTGCCGGACCGGCAGGAGCCGTCCGGCTCTATTTTCCCATAGCGCGGAAGAGGAACGTGACAATTTGCCCACGGGTGCAGGTGGCGGAAGGGGAAAAGTTACCATCGCCGGTGCCGCCGGTGATGCTGCGTTCCACCGCCCATTTGACAGCCTCCGCATAATAGGCGTCGGAGGGTACGTCGGTGAAAGCGGGCGCGGCGGGGGCCGGCTGGGCGGAGGCCCCGGAACCGGCGGAGCCAAACGCCGCTTTCACCCATTCTTCGGCGGCCGCTTCGGGAAGGGCCTGCATCCACATGCCGCTGGGGACTGTATTGGGGTCCAGGACGCCTTTTTTAAAGAGTATCTCAAGGGGTTCACAGAGGGCGCGGGCAATGGCGGCGTTGGTGTCGGGCAGAGTTGTGAACCTGGACCGTGCCTGCGCTGCCCACTCGTCGTACTGCCGCTCCCATTTTGCGTAAGCCGCTTCATATTCTGCTTCCGTCACCAGCTGCGCCCCGGGCTCCGGCGCCCACGGGCCGTCGGAGCCGATGATTGCCATATTGGGCCGTTTGGGAGCCGAGGAGGACTGGAAATCCGGGTCGACGGCTCTGGCTGTCGTACTGGCCGCGTTCCAATAACAAAGCTCCATGTCCGGGTTAAAAGTACCCACCACGGGGCCGGTCATCCAGCGCGCGTTGACAACCGCGGTAACCGCGGCTTTTTCTTCCTGACTCAGCCCATCGCAGTCGAGAAGGACCTCTCCGTAACCTTTATCGAAGTTCTCCGGATCGCCATACCGGGCCAGCAGCACGGCAAGCCCGGCCCGTGTCAAGGTTTTTTCCTCCGCCGCCAGGGCCGGGGCGGCCAGACCTAGGCACAGCGCCAAGGCCAGCGCCAGGGAGAGCAGTTGTCTTTTCATCTGTCTCTTTCCTTTCTCAATTTCAGTTTCCAACAGAATTCCGGGAGAGGGGGCCCTGTTGGAACCATGCGCGTGCGAAGGCTTCACCGGAGTACTGGCCCAGCAGCTCCTGGAGCACGTGGCCCTGTTGGAACCATGCGCGTGCGAAGGCTTCACGGCCTGCCGCGCATACGTCTCAACATGATTTTAACGGACGGCGTGAGAAATTACAAGAGCCGTTTAGGAAAGGCCTGTGAGGACGGGAGGCGCCGCCTGCTAAAAATTCCATCTGCCGAAATTTCCAAACATCCCCATGGTTCCCAGCGGCATAAGCCGTAAAAAACGGCGGATACTAGCTTTTGCCAGAGCGACATAGCAACAACACTTTTTAAAGGAGTTTTTCAATATGAAGGCAACTGGAATTGTACGCCGGATTGACGACCTTGGCCGGGTGGTCATCCCCAAGGAAATCCGCCGTACTATGCGTATCCGGGAGGGCGACCCCCTGGAGATTTACACCAGCCGGGACGGCGAGGTCATTTTTAAGAAGTACTCCCTCTTAGGGGGCGTGGAGGACTTCGCCGGACAGCTGTGCGAGACCATGAGCCGCTCTACGGGCTCTATCTGCGCCGTCACCGACCGGGACACGGTGATTGCCGTGGCCGGCGGCGGCAAGCGGGAGCTGATGGGCAAGCGCATTACCTCGGAGCTGGAGCAGATTATGGAGAGCCGCCAGATCTACCAGTACAGCGGCGAGGGCCAGGCCATCCCGGTGTCCGACAGCAGCGACCGGCTCCTGGCCAACGTGGCGGCCCCCATCCTCTCTGAGGGCGACCTGCTGGGCCTGGTGCTGTTTATCGGCGGCACCTCCGCCGTCCCCGGTGACGCGGAGTACAAGCTGGCGCAGACCATCGCCGCGTTTCTGGGCCGGCACATGGAATCCTGACCCACGGCGGACGCCCTTCCTATGGGGCGTCCGTTTTTTTCGGCATATATCCGCCTGCCCGCCCTATATCCTTGTACCAGGATTTCTGCGGAGGTGGCGCATATGGTTTTGGAGTGGCTGCGGGCGGCGGACAACGTGCTCTGGGGTCCGGGCACCCTGGCTCTGCTGGTGGGGACAGGGGCGTTTTTGACTATCCGCACCCGTTTTCTCCCCTGGCGGAACCTGGGGTATGCCGTCCGGGCAGCCCTGGGCCGGGAGGCCCGGGTGAAGGGGCGGGACGGCGACGTGTCGCCCTTCGCCTCGCTGATGACCGCCCTGGCCGCCACCGTCGGCACCGGCAATATTGTGGGGGTGGCCACGGCCCTGGTGGCGGGCGGTCCCGGGGCACTGGTGTGGATGGAGGCGGCCGCCCTGCTGGGCCTTGCCACCAAGCTCTCGGAGTGCTTGCTGGCGGTGAAGTTCCGCCGCCGGAACCGCCGGGGGGAGATGTCCGGCGGGCCCATGTACGTTATGCGGGACGGACTGGGGCGCCCGGGAGCCGCCATGGGGGCGGCCTACGCCCTCTTCGCCGTGTGTTCCTCCTTCGGCATCGGCGGAATGGCTCAGGCCAACTCCATCGCCGGCGCGCTGGAGGCCTCCCTGGGCGTACCGGTCCGGATTACCGGCCTGGCGACGGCGGCGCTGACCCTGGCGGTCATCCTGGGAGGCGTGAAGAGCGTGGCCCGGGTCTCCGCCGCTGTGGTGCCGGCGATGGCGGCGCTGTACCTGGGGGCGGCCCTGGCGGTGCTGTGGGGCTGCCGGGAAAACCTGCCCGCCGGGACGGCGATGATTTTCCGCTGCGCCCTGACGCCCCAGGCGGCGGCGGGGGGCGCAGCCGGGACGCTGATGAATACCGTCCGCTGGGGCGTGGCCCGGGGTGTGTTCTCCAATGAGGCGGGCATGGGCTCCGGGGGCGTCTCCGCCGCGGCCGCCGCCGGCGGCCCCGTCCGGCAGGGCTACATCGGCATGACCGGCGCGTTTTTCGACACCTGCGTGGTCTGCACCGTCACGGGTCTGGCCATCTGCTGCTCCGGGGCCCTGGGGGCGGTGGACGGCGCCGGAAACGCCGTGGACGGCGCGGCGCTGACCATTTTGGCCTTCCAGTCCGTGCTGGGGCCCGCCGGGGGGCTGGTGGTCAGCGTCTCCGTCGTCCTCTTTGCCTTTACCTCCATTCTGGGCGGGGCGTACCAGGGGGAGAAGGCCTTCGAGTACCTCCTGGGCACCCGGCGGGTTCCTATATACCGTCTGGCCTTTGCCCTGGCGGCGGCGTGGGGGGCGGCGGCGGAACTGGAGGCGGTGTTTTGCTTCTCCGACATCTGCAACGCACTGATGTGCCTGCCGAACCTGGTGTGCCTGCTGCTTCTCTCCGGCACCGTGGCCCGGGAGCTGGAGGCGTTCCAGCCGGAGGTCCGGCGAAAGCGGCGGAGGGGAATAATTATAAACTTTCTGTAAAAATCTTGCATTTTACAATTTTAATGGTATGATAAAATCTGGTTCAGAAATTTTGTAGAAGGACTTGATCGTATGACGAAAATCGACATTATCTCCGGCTTCCTGGGCGCCGGCAAGACGACCCTCATCAAAAAGCTCCTCGCCGAGGCCTTCCCCGGGGAGAAGCTGGTGCTGATTGAAAACGAGTTCGGTGAGATCAGCATTGACGGCGGCTTTTTGAAGGAGTCCGGCGTCCAGATCTCCGAGATGTCCTCCGGGTGCATCTGCTGTTCCCTGGTGGGGGACTTTAACCAGGCCCTGAGGGACGTGGCGGACCGGTTTCATCCGGACCGTATTCTCATCGAGCCCTCCGGCGTGGGCAAGCTCTCCGACGTCATCGTGGCGGTGGAGAACACCGCGGCGGACGCGCCGGAGCTGAAACTCAACAGCTTTGTCACCGTGGTGGACGCCGCCAAGGTGAAGGTGTATATGAAGAACTTCGGCGAGTTCTACAACAACCAGGTGGAGTCCGCCGGTGCCATCGTCCTCTCCCGGACGCAGAAGGTCTCGCAGGAGAAGCTGGAGGCCGCCGTGGCCATGCTCCGGGAGAAGAACCCCTCCGCCGCCATCCTCACCACCCCCTGGGACCAGCTGGACGGGAAGACCATCCTCTCGGCCATGGAGAAGGTGTCCCTGGCCGACGAGCTGCTGGAGAAGATGCGGGCGGAGCACGAGGCCCAGGAGGCGGAACACGAACACCACCACGATCATCACCATGAGGAGCATGAGCACCATCACGGTCATCACGAGTGCCATGATCACGGTGAGCATGGGCATCACCACGATCATGACCATGACGGGCGCGAACACCACGGCCACGAGTGTGATGACCCCCACTGCTCCTGCCACGAACACCACCACCATCACCACGCCGACGAGGTGTTCACCTCCTGGGGCAGGGAGACCCCCAAGGCCTTCTCCCAGGCGGACATCCAGAGGATCCTCACCGCCCTGGACTCCGGGGAGTACGGCAAGATCCTCCGGGCCAAGGGCATCGTCAACGGGACCGGCGGCGCCTGGGTGGAGTTCGACTATGTGCCCCAGGAGCACGAGGTCCGGACCGGCCGCCCCGACTACACCGGCCGCCTCTGCGTCATCGGCGCGGAACTGAACGAGGAGAAGCTGGCGGAGCTGTTTGGGCTGTGACGCTGGAAAGAGGGCATATACCATGGATATTCCTGTCTATCTTATCGCCGGCTTTCTGGACGGCGGAAAGACCAATTTTATCAACGGCGTCCTGGAGGATGGCTTCGCCCGCCAGGAGAGGACCCTTCTGATCTGCTGCGAGGAGGGCGAGGAGGAATACAACCCCGGCGCCCTGGACAACGTTACCGTCGTCACCGTGGAGGATGAGGAGGACCTGAAGTGCTCCCGGTTAAAGGCGTGGGAGAAGGAGTACCGGCCCAAGCAGGTGCTCATCGAGTACAACGGCATGTGGCAGATGGAGCGGCTGTACCGGGAGGTGCTGCCGGCCAACTGGGTGCTGTACCAGATTATGACCTTTGTGAGGGCGGACACCTTTGAGGTCTACGCCAAAAACATGGGCCAGCTCATGATGGAGAAAATCACCAACGCGGACCTGCTGGTGTTCAACCGGGCCACGCCGGAGCTGCGGGACGCCCTGCGCAAGCGGAACCTGCGGATGGTGAACCGCCGGGCGGACATCTACTTTGAGAACACCGACGGCACCAGCGAGGATTACCTCACCGGGGACGAGTGTCCCTTTGACCTCAGCCAGGAGATCATCGACATCCCAGACGCGGACTTCGGCGTGTGGTATGTGGACGTGATGGACCACCCGGACCGCTACGACGGCAGGCTGGTCCACATGAAGCTGATGATGTGCCACTCCAAAAAGTACCCCGGCATCCACTGTCCCGGCCGCTTCGCCATGGTCTGCTGCGAGAACGACGTGCAGTTCCTGGGCCTCATCGCCAAAGGCGATGGGCTGGACCGGCTGGAGAACCGGGACTGGATCGAAGTCACCGCCAAAATGGCGGTGGAGAAGCACAAGGCCTACAAGGGCAAGGGGCCTGTGATGAACATCGTCTCCCTGAGCCCCTGTGAAAAGCCCGCCCAGGAGGTCGTCACCTTCTGATTGCACTTTGTAATATTTTACAAGAATTCTCCCTTCCGTTTTGGACGGAGGGGAGTTTTTCAAAACGCCGCGGGTCTGCTTTTCCTTGCTTTTTGAGGGAAACAACTTATAATGGGACTAGGTCTTGTTTGAAAAATGTCAAAACGCCCAAACGACGGACCTTTTTTCGCCGCTCTGCGTTGATTTTCCTTGCCATACACAAAGTATGGCTGCGTCAAACCGCCTTGATTGGCGAAAAAATCTCTCGCCGTTGGGCATTCCGCCATTTATCAAACAAGGCCTATCTATTTTTTCTTGGAAAGGACCAATCGCTTTGAAAACACGCCTTCCGAAATACCGGCTCTCCCTGCCCCTCAGCCTGCTGGCGGCGGTGGGGCTTGCGGGATGCATCACCCTGCTGGCGCTGTGGTGCCAGCCCAACGCCTTCCGGGGGGTGATCTCCAACTTTCTCCACAAGCCCGTCCTGATTCTGCTGAACGCCCTGCCGGTGGGGCTCCTTCTGCTGGGGCTGGCGTTTTTGTTCCGCAGCGTCTTCTTCGGCGCGGCGCTGACGAACCTGATCGTCTGCGGCCTCTCCATCGCCAGCCGGGTGAAGATCGAGGTGCGGGACGAGCCCGTGTTCCCCCGGGACCTGACCCTTTTGAAGGAGGTCTCCAGCGCCGTGGAGAGCTATGACATCCGCTACCCCGCGGCGGCCATCGCCATTGTGGTGCTGGCCACGGCGGCCCTGGCGGCCCTGGGGGTGTTTGTGGGGCACAGGCCGTTGCCCTGGGAGAAGCTCCGGGGCTGGCGGGGGAGCCTTCTGGGGACGGCGGGGAGCTTCGCCGCCCTGGCCCTGGCGGTGGTCACCGTGCTGGGCTCCACGGAGCTCTACGACAGCATCGGGGCCTCCAACCCCTACCGCCTGTCCACCGTGTTCAATGAGAACGGCTTCCCCTACAATTTCTGCCACCAGTTCACCACCTTCCCGGTGGACAGGCCCCAGGGGTTCAGCCGGTCCGAGGCCGCCGCCTGGGACGAACAGGAGACCGCCGGCGGCCGGGGGCGGCAGGTCCACCTCATCATGGTGATGAACGAGGCTTTCTCCGACATCACCGATGCCCCCGCCTTCACCTGGGACGCCGACCCCCTGCCCAACCTCCACGCCCTGCAAAAGGACCCCCGCGCCATCTCCGGCCGCATAGTGGTGCCGGGCTTCGCCGGGGGCACCGCCAACACGGAGTTCGACGTGCTGACGGGGATGCAGACCAACGCCCTCTCCGCCGCCACCACCTCCGCCCTGCGGGTGGTGAACCGGAACCTGGACAGCGTGTTCCGGGTCTTCGGGGAGGAGGGGTACCACACCTCCTTCTTCCACCCCGGGGACGACTGGTTCTACAACCGGGAAAACGTCTACCGCTGGATGGGGGCGGAGGAGACGGTGTTTGCCGACGAGATGGAGGACCTGGAGTACAAGGGCCGCTGGGTGACGGACAGCTATATGGCGGCTTTTATTGAGAAGAAGTTTGAGGAGGCCGTAGCCAGCGGCCGGATGCTCTGCAATTACACCACCACCATTCAAAACCACATGTCCTACACCGCCGACAAGTACGGCGCGGACTACGATTTTCCGCCAGTCACCGCCTCCGGCCTCTCGGAGGAGGTGGAGACCATGCTGGCGGTGTATGCCGAGGGCGCCCGGGACGCCGACGCCATGCTGGGCCGTCTGGTATCGTATTTCTCGGATACGGACCAGCCGGTGGTGCTGGCCTTCTGGGGAGACCACCTGCCCTACCTGGGGGACAACCAGATAGGCTACCGCCAGCTGGGGCTGGACGTGTTCTCCGGCCCGGAGGGCCAGGAGAACCTGGCGGCCTATGAGACGCCCTATGTCGTCTGGGCCAACGACGCAGCGGCGGAGGTCCTGGATTGGGAGAACGCCGTAAAGGCGCTGGACCTGGGGCCGGACGGACGGCTCTCCGCCTGTTTCCTGGGGGCGGCGCTGCTGGAGCTGACAGGCAGGGGGGAGGCCACGCCCTGGTTCTCCTTTTTGAACCAGCTGCGGCGGCAGGTCCCCGTCGTGCAGAAGAGCGTCTGTCTGTCCGCGGATGGCGGCGCGTTCACGGAGCCCGCCGGGGAGCTGGCGGCGGACATTGCCAAGTGGAGGCAGTGGAGCTACTACAAGCTGAAATATAAGGAAATCCGTCCATGAAAAGCCGGGAGATGGCGCTGTGCGGCCTTCTCAGCGCCCTGGCGGTTATGTTGCTGACACTGGGCGGCTCAGTGCCCCTGGCCACCTTCTGCGCGCCCGTACTGGCTATGGCGGCGCTGCTGCCGGTGCTGGAGGAGTATGGCCCCCGGGCCGCCGGCACGGCCTGGATCGCCGTGTCCCTTCTGGCCCTGACGCTGGACCCGGACCGGGAGGCGGCCCTGGTGTACCTGTGCTTCGGCTGGTATCCCCTTCTGCGGCCAAAGCTGGCGGGACTCTCCTCCCGGCCGGCGCGGACGGCGGCGAGGATCGCGGTATGCACCGGGGTGTGCCTGCTGCTCTACGGCGTTGTCTGGCGGGCGCTGGGGCTGCCGGAGGACCCGGATGTTTCCGGTGTGTTTGGGCTGCTGCCGCTGGCGCTGGCCAACGTCACGTTTTTGCTGCTGGACCGGGCCCTGGAGCGGCTGACGCTGCTGTGGCGGCGAAAGCTGCGGAGAAGGGTTTTCCGCCGGTTCTGAGGGCGAAAAGAAGAGAGGGGAGCGGACCCAAATGGTCCGCCCCCCTCTCTTGCGCTGTCTACCATGATCCGATTCCACCCCGCGCTCCCGGCCCCCGGGGGAAGGGCGGTCATCGCCCATCTTTCCGGAAACTCCGGTTTCTTTTAAAAGGTGCCGGCGGCAGACGCCCCTACATGGGCGACTCCCGCTCCCCCTTCTTTCGCCGCAGGCGGCGGAAGAGGAGGGATGCCCCCGCCGCTTGGGCCAGGGGCAGAGCATAGGAGACCCACGCAGGCTGCGAGAGCCCGCTGTACAAAGAGGTAAACACGGCGTAGGGCATGACGCAGACGGCGGAGAACAGGCCCATTCCCCCGCTGGCGCCGGCGGCGATTCCCAGGAGGATGGACCATACCGCTGTCCACCGGACAATGCGCGCGGCCCGGATCCACCGTTCCCGGTCCCGCAGAAGAATGGCCGCCGGAAACCAAGAGGTCACATACAGCCAGCTGAAAGCCGCGCCCAAAAAGGAGGGCGTCTTGCGGACGGAGAAGAAGAGCCCCACATTGGAGGCGATTGCTCCGGCAAAGAACACTGCTGTGGCGACGGACAGCCGGTCCCCCCATTTTTCCCAGTCTGACTTGATCTCAAGCAGTTTCCGCCGAAGTGACATTCCGCAGCCTCCTCAGGGTGTCTGTGTCTCCGGCTCTGCCGGATGGAAGTGATTCCACACTGCCTCCGCCGCGTCCCGGGGCACCGCCTCCGCCAGGGTCTCCACGTCCGCCTCCCGGATGGCCTTGACGGTGCCGAAGCGTCTGCGCAGGGCCTCCCGCCGCTTGGGCCCCACGCCGGGGATGTTGTCCAGGGCGGAGCGGGTGGCGCTTTTGCTGTGGCTCTCGCGGTGGAAGGTGATGGCAAAGCGGTGGGTCTCCTCCTGGATCTGCCCGATGAGGGAGAACACCGCCGGGTTGTTCACGATGCCGATCTCCCGGCCCTCCGGGGTCACCAGGGCCCGGGTGCGGTGGCGTCCGTCCTTCACCATGCCGAAGATGGGCACGGCGACGCCGAAGGTCTCGGCCACGCCCAGGGCCGCCTGGGCGTGGGTCACGCCGCCGTCGATGAGGAACACGTCCGGCAGGGGGAGAAACTTCTCGTCCCCGTCGGCGGCCCGCTGGAGGCGGCGGCGCAGCACCTCCCGCATGGAGGCGTAGTCGTCGGGGCGCCCCTCTGCCAGGTCCTTGATGTGGAAGCGGCGGTAGGCGCTCTTCAGCGGCCGGGTGCCGCTGTACACCACCATGGAGGCCACGATGTCGCTCTTTCCCGTGTTGGAGATGTCGAAGGACTCCATCCGCTCCGGCGGGGCGGGGAGATTCAGCATCTTTTGCAGCAGCTCCAGGGTGTGGGCCACCCGCTCCTGGGCGGTGGTGGCCCGCTCCGCCTCCTCGGCGGCGTTGCGCTGGGCCATGGCGCGGAGCTCCGCCTTCTCCCCCCGCTGGGGGACGTGGACCCAGACCTTGTGGCCCGCCCGTTTGGTCAGGACCTGGGAGAGGTTCTCGCAGTCCTCCTCCGCTCCCTGGGGCAGCAGGATCTCATGGGGCAGGATGGCCCGGGGAAGGTAGTACTGGGCCGTCAGGGCGGAGAGGATCTCCGTCTCGTCCTCCTCCATGGGGGCGGCGAAGAGCTCCGTCTCCCGGCCCGCCAGGTTGCCCTCCTCCATGTGGAGCACGGCGTAGCAGCACTTGCCGCTGCCCCGGTAGAGGCCCCAGATGTCCGTGTCGGCGCAGAGGCCGGCGATGACCGTCTGCTTTTTCCCCAGGGCCTGAATGGCGTTGATGCGGTCCCGCAGCAGCGCCGCCCGCTCAAACCGCAGGGCCTCCGCCTCCGATTCCATCTCGGCGGTCATCTCTTTTAAGAGCTGCTTGGCCCGGCCCTCCAGCATCAGGGCCGCCTGGCCGATGCGGCGGCGGTATTCCTCCGCCGGCATTTCGACGCGGCAGAAGCCGTCGCACCGGCCCATGTGGAAGTTCAGGCAGGGCCGCTCCGCCCCCACGTCCCGGGGAAATTTTCGGCTGCAGGTGGGCAGGCGCAGCGCGGAGAGCACCGCGTCCAGGGCCTGGCGGGTCTCAAACCGGCCGCCGAAGGGGCCGAAGTACCGGGCCCCGTCGCTGGCCCACTTGTGGGTCATGGTGAAGCGGGGATAGGAATCCCTGGACAGGCGCACGAAGGGGTAGCCCTTGTCGTCTTTCAGCAGGATGTTGTAGCGGGGCATATGGCGCTTGATGAGGGAGTTCTCCAGCACCAGGGCCTCGAACTCGCTGGTGACGAAGATGGTGTCAAAGTGGTCCACCTGGGACACCATCTGCCTCGTCTTTGCGGTGTGGGAGGCGCTGTCCTGAAAGTACTGGCTCACCCGGTTTTTTAATTTTTTGGCCTTGCCCACGTAGATGACCTTGCCGGTTCTGTCCATCATCAGATAGACCCCGGGGGACAGGGGCAGGGCGTTGGCCTTTTCCTTCAGTTCGTCATGGGTCACAGGTGTTCCTCCTCTTAGAGTCTGTTTTAAAACCGGGGGAATGCCGGATTGGAGCAGATTTTTCTGTCGGGCAAGGCGATTTGACGCGGGAATCCTGGCGGATTTCAAGTCAAATCAACGCAGCCCCGGCGGAAAAAGGCGCCCCAAGACGGCGTTTTGACGGTTTTAAAACAGACTCAAGGATGCGGTTAGACGCCCCACAGGTTCCGCAGGACGCCCCAGGCCAGCAGTACCGCCGTCAGGGTCCAGGCCAGCGTCCCGGCGCGCCGGGGCCGGCGCCGCTGGATCCACAGCACTGCCGGAATCCAGGGCGCCGTCAGCACCAGCCCCCAGTTGTACCCGGGGACAAAGCGCCCGTGGAGCAGCTCCAGGCACAGGTCGGTGACGCCGCAGCCGGGACAGCGCAGTCCCGTGAAGCGCCGGAAGAGGCAGGGAACGCGGAGTCCCAGAGGGATCAGCACATAGCCATAGAGAAGGCCGGCGCAGAGCAAGCCCGCGCCGGCCAGGAGTGTTTTACGCCGCCGCATACTCGTTGATCTCGGACTGCAGCAGGGCGAAGGAGATGATGCTGAATCCGAGGACGGCCAGCAGCAGATAGAGAATGCCCAGGTGCCCCGGCATCTGGCCCTGGTTTACCCGCTGGCGGTCCAGGTCGTCCCCGGCGCGGTAGATCCAGTAGAGACCGTAGATATTGCAGGTAACGATGGTCAGCACCAGCACCAGCCCGCCGGAGGGGGCGCTGGGGCGGGCTGTCACCAGATTCACATCCTCGGCCATGCAGTACAGCCAGTACAGGCCGTAGATCCCACAGGTGACGATGGACAGCACAATGCAAAGGCCCACGCTCTTTCTTTGAATGGACATAGACGATCTCTCCCTCATAACAGTATCTCCGTGCAGTATAGCACAGATTTCCTTTGGGCGCAACAGAAAAGACGGCTTCCGCAGAAGCCGCCCTGTCAAGCGCATGATCCGTGATTACTCGCCGAAGTTGTCGTTGACCAGCTCCACCAAAGCGCCCACGGCCTCTTTCTCATCAGCGCCGTCGGCAATCAGGGTAACAGTAGTGCCCTTCACGATGCCCAGGGACAAAACGCCCAGCAGGCTCTTGGCGTTGACGCGGCGGTCCTCTTTCTCCACCCAGATGCCGCTTTTGAACTCGTTGGCCTTCTGGATAAAGAAGGTGGCGGGACGGGCGTGCAGCCCTACTTCGTTATTAACAGTGATTTCCTGCGTATACATAATTACAGCTCTCCTTTTCTATACCAAGTTCAAGTCAGACTGCGTCAAGTTAATTTCTGTTACCATCATAACCGCTTTTTCCCATCTCGTCAACGGTATTTTTCACAAACATTTGAGGAAATCTTCTTTTTGTAAAAATCCTTTTTAGTAGTTTACACCATTTTCGTTCCGTTCTATACCGAGAAACATCTTTTTTTGTGAAAAACGCCGTTTTCCGGCGGCGGAGCCGCCCTGCGGAGCCGGACCCGCTGGCAAGGACCGGCGCGCTTTTCAAAAACTGCCGGAATTTTTTGAGGGCTTCCGGGGACAATACCGTTGGCTGACGCGGCTGGTTATCCGCCGCTGCGGCCGATGCGGGTCCCTTGGGTATCGCGCACACTACCCGCGCGAAGGAGGACCCCAAGTTGAAAAGAAGTCTTGCGCTTTTGCTGACCTCTCTGCTGCTGGTGTTTTCCCTGGCGGCCTGCGGCAGGGACCAGCAGCCCGGAGACGTTGACGACAACGGCGTCTCCGATGGTTCTGTGACCGGCGATGTCAATAACGGCGGCCTCACCGGCGGCTATGACGACGGCTCCGTAACCGGAGGCGTTAACGACGGCAATGGCGGCGGCATGATGGACGGCGCTATGGACACCATGGACGGCGTGGGCGACGCGGCCCGCAATGCCGTTCGGGACGCCGGAGACGCCCTGACCGGAAGCACCACCGGCTACACCAAAAATCACATGGACGGCTACACCTACGACCAGATGGTTCGAAACGGCCGCGTTTTTTAACGCCGCCGTATGAATGCCCTGGTCCGGCGAGCCGGCGCCCCAAAGCGGTTTCTGCTTTGGGGCGTTGTTTTTTTACCGTCCTTTTACTTCCCTTTTTCCGGAAACTCCTGTATAATGACTCGGCAGATACCGGGGCCGCCCCCTGCCGGGAGGCCCTGCGGAAAGGACGGCAAAAGCCATGAGCCAGGAGTTCTCCATGCGGGCAATCGCCCGCGTTCACAGCGACTTTCCCTCCAAATTCGGCGTGCCCAGGCAGAGCGGCCTGGTGGAGGACCTGACGTCCACCCTGGTCTTTGAGCCGGAGTTCCGCAGCGAGGACGCGCTGCGGGGCCTGGAGGGCTTCTCCCACCTGTGGCTGGTGTGGGTGTTCCACCAGGCGGCCCAGCGGGACTGGTCCCCCA
Organism: uncultured Oscillibacter sp.; assembly: GCA_910585385.1. Taxonomy (GTDB): domain Bacteria; phylum Bacillota; class Clostridia; order Oscillospirales; family Oscillospiraceae; genus Oscillibacter. Next base: position 46,757 of record CAJUDV010000004.1, read on the forward strand.
CGGTGCGTCCGCCCCGGCTGGGGGGCAACGCCCGGATGGGGGTGTTCGCCACCCGCTCCCCCTTCCGGCCCAACCCCATCGCCCTCTCCGCGGTCCGGCTGGACGGGGTGGAGCGCACGGAGGCGTGGGGCACGGTGCTGCGCCTCCGGGGCGCGGACCTGGTGGACGGCACCCCGGTGCTGGACGTCAAGCCCTACCTCCCCTACGCCGACTGCGTTCCGGACGCCCTGGGGGGCTTCGCCGCCGCGCCCGCCGCCCCGGCGCTGGCGGTGGATATTCCCCCGGACCTGCTGGAGCGCGTCCCGCCTGAGCGCCGGAGGGCTCTCCTGGGCGTGCTGGCCCAGGACCCCCGTCCCCGCTACCAGAAGGACCCGGACCGGGTCTATGGCTTCGGCTTTGCGGGACTGGAAGTGCGCTTTTCTGTGGCGGATGGGGTGCTGACGGTCTGGGAAATCATGGAAGACTTGTGACCTGCCGGAAATCCCGCGGGAGGCGGGGCGCTTTTCGTGCAGATTGTCACTTGAAAATCCGGCGAAAAACGCTATGATATGGTTACGATTGTGAGTTTAAACGTTTGCGCAGGGCCTGAACCCTGCGGAGCAAAGGAGCGTTCCTATGTCTTATCACTATCTGCTGGACCTGGCGCTGATTCTGCTGAGCACCAAATTCCTGGGGATTATCACCGGTAAATTTCAGATGCCCAGGGTGGTGGGCTCCCTGCTGGCGGGCCTGGTGCTGGGCCCCGCCATGCTGAACGTGCTGTCGGAGACGGCCTTTCTCTCCCAGCTCAGCGAGATGGGGGTTATCGTCATCCTCTTTACCGCCGGCATGGGCACGGACCTGCGGGAGCTGCGCAGCGCCGGGAAATCCGGCTTTTTCGTGGCCCTGTGCGGCGTGGCGGTGCCCATGGTCATGGGCACGGGATTCGGGTACCTGGCGGGGCGGGCCGGCTGGCTGCCGGGGAACACCCTGCTGGAAAACGTGTTTCTGGGCACGGTTCTCACCGCCACCTCCGTCAGCATTACCGTGGAGACCCTGCGGGAGCTGGGCCGTCTGGACACCAAGGTGGGCAGCACCATTCTGGCCGCCGCCCTCATCGACGATGTGCTGGGCCTCATCGCCCTGACCGTGGTGGCCAGCCTGGCGGGAGAGGGGAGCGGACTTGCGCTGGTGCTGGTGAAGATCGTGCTGTTTTTCGCCTTCGCTATTGCCGCCTCCTTCCTGGCCATCCGGGTCTTTCTCTGGATGATTTCCCACGCCAAGGGAAAGAACCTCCGCCGTTACCCGGTGTTCGCCTTCGTGATCTGCCTGCTGCTGTCCTACTGCGCCGAGGAATTTTTCGGCGTGGCGGACATTATCGGCGCCTTTGTGGCGGGACTCATTGTGGCCTCCACACCCAAGGCCAAGTACATCCAGTCCAAGTTTGAGCCCCTGAGCTATCTGCTGCTGACGCCGGTGTTTTTCGCCGGCATCGGCGTCAAGGTGGAGCTGCCCTCCCTGAACGGGCAGCTGGCGGTTTTCGCGCTGCTGCTGCTGGCCACGGCCATTTTGTCCAAGGTCATCGGCTGCGGCCTGGGGGCCCGGCTGTGCGGCTTCCGGGGGATGGAGTGCGCCCAGGTGGGCGCGGGCATGGCCTGCCGCGGCGAGGTGGCGCTGATCGTGGCCAACCGGGGCCTCAGCATGGGGGTCATGAGCCAGGCCATGATGACGCCCATCATCATCACCGTGGTGGGCTGCGCGGTGCTGACGCCCGTTTTGCTGAAGCTGGTCTTCCGGGGCCAGCCGGAGTCCGTCCCCCACGAGAACAGCCTGATGGACGGCTACCGGGCCATGGAGCGGATGGACCAGATGTCCGCCCAGCTGCTGAACCGGGAGGGGCAGACGGCGGGGCCTGCCGCCGAAAAAGGGGATTGATTTTTCCCCGGAGTCCGTGTACCATAGAATACGCGCAAAAACGCGCGCCGGAGAGCCCGGGACAGACGCCCGGCTCCCCGGCGCGTTCGCTGTGCCGGCATTGGATACAGGAGGAGGACAGTCTGTGGGACAGAGAGATTTGACAAAGGGCGCGGTGTTCCCCACCATGTGCGTCTTCGCGCTGCCTATGATTCTGGGGAATCTGCTGCAACAGTGTTACAACATCGTGGACAGCTGGGTGGTGGGCCGTTACGTCAGCTCCGCCGCCCTGGGCGCGGTGGGCTCCGCCTTTGCCCTGATGACCTTTTTGACCTCGGTGCTGCTGGGGCTGTGCATGGGCAGCGGAGTGGTGTTCTCCCTGTGCTTCGGCACCCGGGACGAGCCGCGGCTGGAGGACGGCCTGCGGGCCTCCTGCGTGCTGACGGCGGCGGTCACGGCCCTCCTCACCGCCGTCTCGCTCCTGGGGGTGGACGCCATTGTGGTTTGGATGAACATCCCGGCGGAGATCACGGAGATGACCCGGGATTACCTGGTCCTGGTGTTCTGGGGGATTCCGGCCATCGCCCTGTACAACTTCTTCGCCGCCTATCTGAAGGCCCTGGGCAACTCCGTGGTGCCCCTGGCGTTTCTGGGCGTCTCCACCGGGCTGAACATCGCCCTTGACCTGCTGCTGGTGGCGGTCTATCCCTTTGGGGCCTCCGGAGCCGCCGCCGCCACCGTCATCGCCCAGTATGTCTCGGGTCTTGGCATCGGCCTCTACACCCTCGCCCGGGACCGGCGGCTGCGGCAGTCCCTCCGGCGCTTCCGGATCAGGGCCGCCAGCCTGCGGGAGATCGCCAGCTACTCGCTGCTCACCTGTATGCAGCAGTCCGTTATGAACCTGGGGATCTTGATGGTGCAGGGGCTGGTGAACAGCTTCGGCACCGGGGTCATGGCGGCCTTTGCCGCCGGCGTAAAGATCGACGCCTTCGCCTATATGCCGGTGCAGGAGTACGGAAACGCCTTCTCCACCTTCATCGCCCAGAACATGGGGGCCAGACAGCCGGAGCGCATCCGGCGGGGCGTCCGCTGCGGTGTGCTGACCGTGGTGAGCTACTGCGCCGCCGTGTCGCTGATTCTGTGGTTTTTGGCAAGGCCGCTGATTTTCATCTTCATCGACCCGGGTGAGACCGCCGTGGTGGCGGAGGGCGTCCGGTATCTCCACACCGTGGGGCCCTTCTACTGCGGCATCGGCTGCCTGTTCCTGCTCTACGGGCTGTACCGGGCCCTGGGCCGGCCCGCCGTCTCCCTGGTGCTGACGGTGATCTCCCTGGGTACCCGGGTGGCCCTGTCCTACGCCCTGGCCCCCCTTCCGGAGATCGGCGTGGCGGGGATCTGGTGGTCCATTCCCATCGGCTGGGCCCTGGCGGACCTCACCGGATTTTTGATCTATCTCAAAAACAGAGAGCGCCTGATGCCCCCTATGGGGCGGGAGGAGCGGCCGGAGCCGCCCCGGGCCTAGAAGCAAAAGAGGAAGGCGCCGTAAGGCGTCTTCCTCTTTGTGATTGCGGCCAAAGCGGCGGGGCGGCCGCCGCCCTGCCCGGCTCCGGGCCTCTCAAAGCCCCAGGACCATGGAGGCCACCTGGAAATAGATCAGCAGAGACAGTGCGTCCACAATGGTGGTGATGAAGGGCGAGGCCATGACCGCCGGGTCGAAGCCGAGTTTTTTGGCCAGCAGCGGCAGAGAGCACCCCACCAGCTTGGCGCACACCACGGTGCATATCAGAGTGGCGCAGACCACCAGAGCCACCTGGGGCGTCACGGTGGGGTTGCGCAGCAGCCAGCGGTCGATGAGAAGCATCTTCACAAAGTTGGCCGCCGCCAGGCAGATTCCGCAGCAAAGGGCCACCCGCAGCTCCTTCCACACCACCTGGAGCAGGTCGGAAAACCGCACTTCCCCCAGGGACAGGGACCGGATCACGGCGGTGGAGGCCTGGGTGCCGCTGTTGCCGCCGGTGCCGGAGAGCATGGGGATGAAGGAGGTCAGAATGGCGCAGGCCATCAGAGAGGTCTCAAAGTGGGTCAGGATGATGCCGGTGAAGGTGGCGGAGAGCATCAGCAGCATCAGCCAGGGGGTGCGGGCCTTCCAGGTTTCAAACACCCCGGTTTTGAGGTAGGGCTTGTCGCCGGGGAGAATGGCCGCCATTTTCTCGATGTCCTCGGTAACCTCCTCCTGAAGAACGTCCATGGCGTCGTCCACGGTGACGATGCCCACCAGCCGGTTCTCCGTGTCCACCACCGGCAGGGCCAGGAAGTCGTATTTGCTCAGGGCCCGGGCGGTGGTCTCCTGGTCGTCCAGGGTTTGGACGGCGATGAAATTCCGCTCCATAATATCGCCGATGACGTCGTCCTCCTCCGCCAGCAGCAACGTGCGGATGGTCAAAAGGCCGATGAGGCGCCGCTCGTCGTCGATGACATAGGAGACGTTGATGGTCTCCTTGTCGGGCCCTGTCCGGCGGATGCGCTTCAGGGCGTCCGCCACCGTCATGGTCTCCTTTAAGTCCACAAACTCCGTGGTCATAATGCTGCCGGTGGAGTCGTCCGGGTATTTCAAAATCTCATTAATGCCCTTGCGGGTCTCCGGATCGGCGTGCTGCAAAATGCGCTTTACCACCCCCGCCGGCATCTCTTCCACGATGTCCACGGCGTCGTCCAGATACAGCTCGTCCAGCACCTCTTTCAGCTCGGAGTTGGAAAAGCCCCGGATCAGGAGCTCCTGCTCGTCGCTGTCCAGCTCTACGAAGACCTCCGCCGCCAGCTCCTTTGGAAGCAGGCGGAACACCAGAATGGGCGCCCGCTCGTCCAGCTCGTCGCACAGCCACGCGATGTCCGCCGCCTCCAGGGGCAGCAGAAGGTCCCGCAGCTCCGCGTATCGCTTTCGGGACACCAGATCTTCCACTCGCTCTACCAGCTCTTCCCACTTGTTCTCAGATTCAAACACGCCGCGCGACCTCCTTTCCAGATTCGCTCTTCCGCTGGGATAAAAAACAAAAAATCTCCAATCGTGCCGCCCGGTACGACTGGAGAATCCTCCGCTGCCGGGAAAACGCCTCTGCGGGCAGTCTCCCCCAACCGTTCAAGCTTTAGCCTCACAAGGCGATGAAATCGCGTTAGATGATACCTTCGTGTTCGATACCACCTGCTGACCCTCTCATGATGTCTCCATCACTCCGCGGCAGCGACCCGTATCCTTGTGGTAGCCTTACCTACCGGACAGTATGCACTTTTTCCACTACTATAATATGCCTCATTTTTCCGCTTGTCAACCCGAAAGACGGGGGGCCCGGGGAAATCGGAGGAATTTTGTGGGGGAATACCGCTTGTGGCGGATTCCTTTTCGTGATATAATAAACCGTTAGCGAAATTCAGCCGCGGGATGGGAAGAGGAGGCTGGCGCATGGGGATTCACGACGGGCACCGGGAGAAGATGCGGGCGCGGTTTCTCGCCGCAGGGCTGGACGCGTTCGCCGACCACGAGGCCCTGGAGCTGCTGCTGTACTACGCCATTCCCCGGCGGGACACCAACCCCATCGCCCACACGCTGATGGAGCGTTACGGCTCCCTCTCCGCCGTACTGGAGGCCCCGGCGGAGGACCTGCGGAAGGTGGAGGGCATTGGGGAGAGCGCGGCGATCCTGCTGCGGCTGGTTCCCCAGCTCAGCCGCAAGGCCAGGCTGGCGGACGCCCGGGAGACGGTGCTGAACTCCGTGGACCGGGCGGGGAGCTACCTGATGGAGCTCTTCGCCGGACTGAGCCGGGAATCCCTCTACCAGCTGTGCCTGGACCAGAAGGGGAAGCTTCTGGCCTGCAAGCGCCTCAGCCAGGGCGGCGCCAACAGTACGGACCTGAACATCCGCCTGCTGATGGAGAACGCCATCCTGACCTCCGCCAGCGCGGTGATCCTGTCCCACAACCACCCCAGCGGCATCGCCCTGCCCTCCGAGGACGACATCGCCACCACGGAGCAGGCCCAAAAGGCCCTGGGAACCATCGGCGTCCGGCTGGCGGACCACATCATTGTGGCGGACGGGGACTTTGTGTCCATGGCGGACTCTGGATACCTGGAAGGATACTGAGGAGATGGAACGCGGATATACGCTTATGGACCTGGGGTGCTGCTGCGGCGGCCTGCGGGACGGAAAGTGATCGAACGGATGTTGCAAATATTTCGGCGCTGTGATATGATAGAAAGCCATATGACGAAGCGTGGCCGGCGCGTAATTTGAGAGACTGTGGAGACGGGAAGCTATGCCGAAATTTCAAGTCGTATCCGAATACCAGCCCTCCGGCGAGCCCCGCGAAAGCTGCG
>CAJUDV010000004.1:53117-91144 GCA_910585385.1 uncultured Oscillibacter sp.
GACGGGAAGCTATGCCAAAATTTCAAGTCGTATCCGAATACCAGCCCTCCGGCGAGCCCCGCGAAAGCTGCGCTTTTGCGGGGACCCCGTGATTGGAATTGACCGGGCAGGCGGAGCCCGCCCGGTCCAAGGTTTTGCCCCGCGGCAAAACGCTTGAGCGCCGCACAAGCGGCGGCGGGCCGCTGGCCCGGGGCTGGCCGCCGGAAGCATAATTTGAGAGACTGTGGAGACGGGAAGCTATGCCAAAATTTCAAGTCGTATCCGAATACCAGCCCTCCGGCGACCAGCCTGAGGCCATTGCCGCCCTGGCGGAGGGCATTGAGAACGGGCTGAAGGAGCAGGTGCTGCTGGGCGTCACCGGCTCCGGCAAGACCTTTACCATGGCCAAGGTCATTGAGCGGGTCCAGCGGCCCACCCTGGTGCTGGCCCACAACAAGACCCTGGCCGCCCAGCTGTGCGCCGAGTTCAAGGAGTTCTTCCCCAACAACGCCGTGGAGTACTTCGTGTCCTACTACGACTACTACCAGCCGGAGGCGTATATCCCCCACACGGATACCTATATCGCCAAGGACGCCTCCACCAACGACGAGATCGACCGCCTGCGCCTCTCCGCCACCTGCGCCCTGCTGGAGCGGCGGGACGTCATCGTGGTGGCCTCCGTCAGCTGCATCTACGGCCTGGGGGAGCCGGACGACTTCGCGAAGCTTGTGATCTCGCTGCGCACCGGGGCGGAGTGGGACCGGGACGAGCTGCTGCGCCGCCTGGTGGAGAACCGCTACGAGCGCAACGACGTGGCCTTTGAGCGGAACATGTTCCGGGTCCGGGGAGATACGGTTGAAATCTATCCGGCGTACTATAAGGACCACGCCATCCGGGTGGAGTTCTTTGGGGACGAGATCGACCGCATCAGCGACTTCTCTCCCGTCACCGGCTCCGTGAACCGGATTTTGAACCACATTGCCATCTACCCCGCCAGTCACTATGTCACCACCAAGGACAAGATGGACCGGGCCATCGGGGAGATCCGGCGGGAGCTGGAGGAGCAGGTGAAGGTCTTTACCGATGCGAATCAGCTGGTGGAGGCCCAGCGTGTCCGCCAGCGGACGGAGTACGACATGGAGATGATGCAGGAGCTGGGGTACTGCTCCGGCATTGAGAACTACTCCCGGGTGATCTCCGAGCGCCCCGTGGGCTCCGCCCCTATGACGCTGCTGGACTTCTTCCCGGAGGACTTTGTGTTGTTTGTAGACGAGAGCCACGTGACGCTGCCCCAGGTGCGGGCCATGTACAACGGCGACCACGCCCGGAAGGACTCCCTGGTGCGCTACGGATTCCGCCTGCCCTGCGCCTATGACAACCGCCCGCTGAAATTTGAGGAGTTTGAGGGCCGCGTCGGACAGGCCGTCTTCGTCTCGGCAACGCCGGGCCCCTACGAGCGGGAGCGGGCGGACCAGGTGGTGGAGCAGGTGATTCGTCCCACGGGTCTGCTGGACCCCAGGGTGGAGGTCCGCCCCGTCACCGGCCAGATCGACGATCTCATGGAGGAGATCAACGCCCGGGCGGCGAAAAAAGAGCGGGTTCTGGTAACCACCCTCACCAAGAAGATGGCGGAGGACCTGACGGAGTATTTCAAGAACGCCGGGATCAAGGTGCGGTATATGCACTCCGACGTGCAGACCATTGAGCGGATGGAGATCATCCGGGACCTGCGGCTGGGGGAGTTCGACGTTCTGGTTGGCATCAACCTGCTGCGGGAGGGACTGGACCTGCCGGAGGTGAGTCTGGTGGCCATTCTGGACGCGGACAAGGAGGGCTTCCTCCGGTCCGAGACCTCTCTGATCCAAACCATCGGCCGGGCCGCCCGAAACGCGGAGGGCCTGGTCATCATGTACGCCGACGGCATCACCCCCTCCATGCGGGCAGCCATGGACGAGACACAGCGCCGCCGGGGGATTCAGGACCGGTTCAATCAGGAGCACGGCATCGTGCCTAAGACCATTATCAAGGGAGTCCGGGAGGTGCTGGAGATCTCCTCCACGGCGGAGGAGGAGACGCTCCGGGGCAGGAAGAAGCGCAAACTGAACCAGCAGGAGCGGGAGGCGGAGATCCGGCGGCTGGAGAAGGAGATGAAGGAGGCCAGCAAGATGCTGGAATTCGAGTACGCCGCGGTGCTCCGGGACCGGATCATCGAGCTGCGGGGCGAGAAATAAGGTTTTCCGCCACCTTTTTCAAAAGGCGGCGGGGGTCAAGGGGGCGGCGCCCCCTGCGGCTGCGGCGCGAGCCGCGCAAAACGGAAAAGGAGTGCACCCATGAAATACGACTGGCTGGACGAATACCTCCTCTCCCTCCCCGGGGCGGAGAAGGACTACAAGATAGAGTGGGCTTGGTTCCGCTACATGGTCCGGGGCAAGCTCTTCGCCGCCGTCTGTACGCCGGAGGCGAAGTATGAGACCTACGGCGGCCACGACCTGGTGAACCTCAAGTGCGACCCGGCGGAGGCGGAGCTGCTGCGGGGGCAGTATTCGGAGATCCTGCCGGGCTTCTACTGCGACAAGCGGACCTGGATCGCCTGCCTGCTGGACGGGGAGCTGCCGGATGAGGTCCTGCGGGACCTGTGCGCCAAGTCCCACCGGCTGATTTTGGGGAAGCTCCCCAAGTACGTTCAGCGGGAGATTTTAGAGGGCGGGGAGGAGACTCGCCGTGGATGAGGAGCGCACCCGGTTTCAAAAGATTGTACTGTTGATCCTGGCGGGGATGGCCGTGCTGTTTGCCGTCCTCACCGCCGTCAGCCGGACCCAAAAGGGCGTGTACTTCGAGGGGGCCCTGCTGCGGCCCTCCTTCCCGTCGGAGAACGTGACCGTCTACACCGGCAAGGCTCACGGGGACCCGGTGACCGTCACCGTCACAAGGGACAGCGCCGCCCGGGCCACGGTGGAGTTTTCCATCCGGGGCGTTCTGGACGACGTCTTCGTGGTGGAGTACCCGCTGGAGCCTGTCCGCACGGAGTACGGCCACACGGTGGATGGCGTCCGGGTCACCAAGAACGGGAAACCGCTCTTTGAGGGCGGCTACGGCGCGGCGGACAGCTATGGCTGGTACGATTTGGACGGCGCCTTCGATTCGAGCGGCTTCTTCACCGTCCGGGGCGGCACCTCGGACCCGTGGTACGGCTTCGAGGTGGGCAAGCACTACGCCATGCGCTTTGCCCTGGGGCCGGAGCTGGAGAGCCGGGGCAGCTGGGGGATGTACTTCATGATGCTGGTGTGCACCCTCTTTGCGGCCCTGGACGTGGCCTTTCCCATGTCCGTGTTCTACCTCCAGCACTGCTGCGACGTCCGGGACCCGGAGCCCTCGGACTTCTATCTTGCCAGCCAGAAGGTGGGCTGGGTGGTGTTTCTGCTGCTGCTCCTGTGGGGCTACTGCTACGCCCTCCGGGTGATTCCATAAGTCCGGGACGGCGCGTCCCAAGGAAAGTGAAGTGATTTCATGGCCTTCAGCAGTATGGCGTTCCTGTTCGGCTTTCTGCCGACGGCGGTGCTGTGCTATTTTCTCATACCGGCCCGCTGGCGGGCGGGACGCAGCGGCGCGCTGCTGCTGTTCAGCCTTCTCTTCTACGCCTGGGGCGGGCTGCGGCTGCTGCCGGCGCTGCTGTGGTCGTGCCTTGTGACCTGGGCGGGGGGATTGCTGCTGACTGTCGGGCGGCGGAGACGGCGGGCGGTCTTCCGGGCCGCCGCGGCGCTGAACCTGCTGCCCCTGGTGTGCTTCAAATACACCGCCTTTCTCCTGGAAAACCTGAACGCCCTGGGGCTGGAGCTGGCGGTCCCCGAGCTTCTTCTGCCCGCCGGCATCTCCTTCTTCACCTTCCAGGCCCTGAGCTACCTGGCCGACGTGTACTGGGGGACCATTCCGCCGGAGGGGAATTTTCCCAGGCTGGCGCTGTACATGGCCTTTTTCCCCCAGCTGCTCCAGGGGCCCATCGTCCGGTACGGGGACTTCGGGCCGCTGCTGGCGGACCGGCGGGAGAGCGTTCCGGAGATCTCGGCGGGGGCGGTGCGGTTCTGCTTCGGCCTGGCCAAAAAGGTCCTGCTGGCGGACGCCCTGGGGAACGCGGCAAACGCCGCCTTTTCCGCCGGGGACCGGCTCACCGTGGGCCTGGCCTGGCTGGGCTCCATCGCCTACACCCTGCAATTGTACTTTGACTTCTCCGGCTACACCGATATGGCCCTGGGCCTGGGAGGGGTGTTCGGACTGCCCCTGCCGGAGAATTTTGACTACCCTTACATCGCCCGCTCCGCCACGGAGTTCTGGCGGCGGTGGCACATCACCCTCTCCCGCTGGTTCCGGGACTACGTGTACATCCCCCTAGGGGGAAACCGCTGTTCCCGGGGGCGGCATCTTCTAAACCTGCTGGCGGTGTGGCTTTTGACGGGGCTGTGGCACGGGGCCGCCTGGACCTTCGCGGCCTGGGGCCTCTACTACGCGGCGCTTTTGATAGGGGAGAAGTATCTCTGGGGCGGAGCCCTGGAGCGGCTGCCCGCTCCCCTGCGGCACGCCTATGCCCTGGTGCTGATCAACTTCGGCTGGGTGCTGTTCCGGGCCGGGAGTTTGGGACAGGCGGGGGAGATGATCGCCGCCATGCTGGGCGCTGCCCCCGGCGGGGGCTGGAGCGGCGAGGCGGCGTACTATCTCCGGCAGTACGCCTGGGAGTGGGCCGTCGCCCTCCCGGCGGCATTGCCGGTGAAGGTCTGGCTCTCCCGCCTTCTGGAGGCCCGGCGGGAGGAGGGAGGCCGGGGAGCGGCGGCGGTTCTGGCCTTTGGGCCGAAGCTGCTGGCCCTGGTTCTGCTGGGCCTCTCCGCGGTGCGGCTGCTGAGCTCTACCTTCCGCTCATTTCTCTACTTCCAGTTTTAAGGGGGCCGGATATGGAACACTTCTCACAGCGGGCCTTTCTGCTCTGCCTGCTGGCGGCGCTGCTGGCCGTTCCGGCGGGGACGGCCCTCTGGTCCCGGAAGGACACCGCCGCCTACTACGAAAACCGCTCCCTTACGGAGTTCCCCAGCCTTACGGCGGAGTCGCTGTGGAGCGGAACCCTGGGCGGGGATCTGGAGAGCTGGTACTCTGACCACGTCCCGGGCCGCACCACGCTGCTGAAGGCGGATACGGCGGTACAGCTGCACCTTCTGCGCCGCCCGGCGGTGAACGAGGTGGTCTCCGCCGGGGATGTGCTGCTGCCCCTGCTGCCCTATGAGGAGCGGAGGGCGGAGGAGTACCCCGCCCTGGCGAAAGCGGCGGCGGAGCCCTTCGCCAGGCTCAGCGCCTATATTCAGAGCTATGGCGGCGTCTTCTGCTACGCGGGCTTTCCGGAACAGCGGGTCTACTTCCGGGACAAATACCCCGATTACCTCAGCCGCCACGAGACGGAGGCCTCCGCCGGAGACGGGGCCTACGCCCGCGCCATGGCGGAGGCCGGGGTGGACTTTCTGGACATGGCCGCGGTGTACGACGCCCAGGGACACCCCCGGGAATACTACTCCGCCGTGGACCACCACTACCACTACTACGGGGCCTACGCCGCCTATCGGGCTGTTTTGGAGCACCTGGCGGAGAAGGGCTGGGACCTGCCGGTGCTGACGGAGGAGGACCTGGACTTCCGGGAGCTGCCCAACCCCTACATCGCCACCCGGAACCGGAAGCTCTACAACCTCTGGCCCAATGAGGAGCGGGCCGTCATCGGCGTGCAGCGGACCCCGGTGCCCTTCACCCGGTACGACAACGGGCAGCCCTCGGACAAGCCCCTCTTCGTCCTGCCGGCGGCGGATTACCTGCCCACCACCTACAACCTGTATATGGGCGGGGACTTTGCCGAGACGGTGCTGGAGACCGGCCGCGCAGAACTGCCCAACGCCCTCATCTTCGGCGACTCCTTCACCAACGCCCTGGAGACCCTGCTGTACGCCTCCTTCAACGAGACCCGGGTCCTGGACCTGCGGCAGTATGACGAAATGTCCCTGCGGGACTACATCGGCCAATACCGGCCCGACGTGGTGCTCTGCATCCAGAACGACACGTTTTACTACCTGGGCGGCGGCAACAACGACGTGTGGGAGGAACCGTGATGGAGGATAAAAAGACCGCCCGGACGGGCGGCGCCTATGCCTCCATTCTGGGGGCGGCGGTGCTGTGGGGGATCATCGGCCTGTGGAACCGAAACCTGATGGCCGGGGGCTTCACTCCCACAGACATCGTGGTGGTGCGGAACTTCGGCGGAATGCTTCTGCTGGCCGCGGTGTTCGCCGTGAGGGACCGGAGCGTGTTCCGCGTCCGCCGGGAGCACCTGAAATACTTCTTCGGCACCGGCGTGATCAGCGTGCTGCTGTTCACGGTGTGTTACTTCTCCTGCCAGCGGATCTGCTCCCTGGCGGCGGCGTCCATTCTGCTGTACACCGCGCCGTCCTTTGTGGTGGTGCTGTCGTCGGTTCTTTGGCGCGAGCCTGTGACAAAAAAGAAGCTCCTGGCCCTGGGGCTGACCCTGCTGGGCTGCGCGCTGGTCTGCGGCGTCTTCGCCGGGGACCTGACGGTGACGGCGGGGGGCGTCCTGCTGGGCCTGGGGTCCGGGTTCTTCTACGCCCTGTACAGCATTTTCGGCCGCTGCGCCCTGGCCCGCTACGGCCCTATGACCGTGACGGTGTGGACGTTTCTCTTTGCCGGTCCCGCGTCTTTGGCGCTGCTGCGGCCGGAACGGATGGCGGCGGCGCTGTCCAGCCCCCGGCAGTGGCTGCTGTCCCTGGGGCTGGTGGTGTTCTCCACCGTGGCTCCGTATATTCTGTACACCCGGGGCCTTGCCCGGGTGGAGTCCGGCAGGGCGTCCATCATGGCAAGCCTGGAGCCGGTGGCAGCCACCCTGGTGGGGGTGCTGGCCTTTGGGGAGTCCCTGTCCCCCGCGTCTGTCGCGGGCATCCTGTGCGTCCTGGCGGGCGTGTATATTCTGAGGTGAGGCATGGCAAAACACAAAGAGGAGAAGACCAACGTGATGCGGATTCTGGACCGGGAAAAGATCCCCTACACCGCCCGCTTCTACGAGGAGACCCAGGGCCCGGCCCGGGGCTTCAAGACCCTGGCGGCCCGGGGGGCCTCCGGGGGGATCTGCGTCTTTGAGGTCCCCGCGGCGGAGAATCTGGACCTGAAAAAGGCGGCCCGGGCCGTGGGAGAGAAGTCCGTGGAGCTGCTCCGCGTGGCGGAGATCAACGCCGTGACGGGATATATCCGGGGCGGGTGCAGCCCCGTGGGGATGAAGAAGCGGTATCCCACGGTGTTCCACCGGACGGCCCTGGACTACGAGACCATCTTCATCTCCGGCGGAAGGATCGGGGCCCAGGTGGAGGTTTCGCCCCAGGCGCTACTGGACCTGCTGGGGGCCTCCGTGGCGGACATCACCGCGGAGTGAGAGGCCCAGGTGGAGGCCCACGGCGAAGGCGTCCAAGGACCACTGGTAATGGAGCCCCGACAGGGCGTCCAGCAGCTTATCGTGGAGCGATTCCTCCAGATCTAAGGAGTCGAAAAGATTTCGCAGTGAGGATTCATTAAAGCACTCTGCTTTTTGCATAATTGGATCACAATAAGCGCTGAAGAGCTTTTCATCCATTATGCACATAATGTACACCCCTCAAAACAGAATATTTAACATTCTGTTATCATTATAGAACATTAAATGTTCTCTGTCAAGGAGAAATCATGGAGACATTAAAAGAATTTGGGACAAGGCTTCGTGCGCTCCGAAAAGAGCGGAAACAAGTCCAACGTCAAATGGCGGAGTTATTGCACATCACAGAGGTACACTACCGGCGTATAGAAGCTGGGAAGGTTAATATTTCGGCCTTGACATTATGCACCCTTGCGGATTATTTTGATGTTACGACAGATTATCTGCTGGGGCGCTCACCCGCATCTGTGACTGCTCCCGAGGGTGTTTTGCATCTTTGACGCAAGGCCCCCAGCGCATCTTCCCTCGCTTCGCGCCTAGTTTAGCACATGCGGGCAGGCCCGCCCTCCTGCCGCCGGTAGACGAACTCTCTGCCCCGGACGGGACCGGCTAGGCGCAAAGCGCGGGAAGAGAAAAACGTCCATGCGTCCACGCAGCAGGTTTGCTGAGCGCTTTTCAATCAAAGCAGATAGCTTCCGCAACTGCCAAAAGCCTTCTTTTTCTCTTTTGGACCGTGCACGGCCCGTTTTCTCTATTTCTTCGCAGAAGAAAAAGAGAAAATGGGGGGGGTGCAGATGGACCAGCCATCCTCATGGCTGAATTCCTCCCCGCCCGCCAGGGCGAGTAAAAATCCCCGGCCTGAGGCCGGAATCTCCACTCCCCCCGCAGGGGGACCCCCCAGAAAGGACAGCCTATGCAGGATAAGATCATTGTCAAAGGCGCCCGCGCCAACAATCTGAAAAATGTGGATGTCACAATTCCAAGAGATAAGCTGGTGGTCATGACCGGCCTCTCCGGCTCCGGAAAATCGTCACTGGCCTTTGACACCATTTACGCCGAGGGCCAGCGCCGCTATGTGGAGTCCCTGAGCTCCTACGCCAGAATGTTCCTGGGCCAGATGGACAAGCCCGATGTGGACTACATCGAGGGCCTCTCCCCCGCCATCTCCATCGACCAGAAGACCACCTCCAAAAACCCGCGCTCCACCGTGGGCACGGTGACGGAGATCTACGACTACCTCCGCCTCCTGTGGGCCCGGGTGGGCACGCCCCACTGCCCCAAGTGCGGAAGAGAGATCAAGCAGCAGACCATCGATCAGATCATCGACCAGGTCACCGCCCTGCCCGAGGGCACCCGCATCCAGGTGATGGCTCCCGTCGTCCGGGGAAAGAAGGGGGAGCACACCAAGGTCTTTGAGGACGCCAAGCGCTCCGGCTACGTCCGGGCCCGGGTGGACGGGAACCTCTACGAGCTGGACGAGGAGATCAAGCTGGAGAAAAACAAAAAGCACAGCATTGAGGTCATTGTGGACCGGCTCATCATCCGGCCGGACATCCAGCAGCGGCTGACGGACAGCGTGGAGACCGCCGCCGGCCTCTCCGGCGGCACCGTGGTCATCAACCTCCTGCGGGAGGAGCGGGACCTGATGTTCTCCCAGAACTACGCCTGCGAGGACTGCGGCATCTCCATTGAGGAGCTGACGCCCCGGATGTTCTCCTTCAACAATCCCTTCGGCGCCTGCCCGGCCTGCACGGGCCTGGGCAGCCAGCTGAAAGTGGACGAGGGGCTGGTGGTGCCGGACGGAACGAAGTCCATCCTGGAGGGGGCCATCCAGGCCAGCGGCTGGGGAAACATCCGCTCCGACGGCATCTCCCGGATGTACTTTGAAGCCCTGGCCAAAAAGTACCGCTTCTCCCTCACCGACCCCTGGGAGGAGCTGAGCGAGGAGGTGCGGGACATTGTCCTGTACGGCACCAAGGGGGAGAAGCTGGAGCTCCACTACGACCAGCCCCGGGGCAAGGGCGTACTGTACCAGCCCTTTGAGGGAATCTGCAACAACGTGGAGCGCCGCTACCGGGAGACCCAGTCCGACGCCAGCAAGAAGGAGCTGGAGGAGCTGATGGCGGAGTGCCCCTGCCCCTCCTGCAAGGGAAAGCGGCTGAAAAAGGAGTCCCTGGCGGTGACCGTGGGGGACATGAACATCTGCGACTACACCCAGATGTCCGTCCTGGACGGGCTGGACTGGGTGGAGCGGCTGACTCTGACGGACCAGCAGCACCGGATCGCGGACCGGATTTTGAAGGAGATTACGTCCCGGCTGGGATTCCTCCGGTCCGTGGGCCTGGGCTATCTGACCCTGAGCCGCAGCGCCGGAACCCTCTCCGGCGGCGAGAGCCAGCGCATCCGTCTGGCCACCCAGATCGGCTCCAGCCTAATGGGGGTGCTGTATATTTTGGACGAGCCCTCCATCGGCCTCCACCAGCGGGACAACGACAAGCTGCTGGGCACGCTGAAAAACCTCCGGGATCTGGGGAACACGCTGCTGGTGGTGGAGCACGATGAGGACACCATGCGCTCGGCGGACTATCTCATTGACATCGGCCCCGGCGCCGGCATCCACGGCGGGCAGGTCATCGCGGCGGGCACGCCGGAGGAGGTCATGGCCAACCCCGGCTCCCTGACGGGACAGTACCTCTCCGGAGAGAAAAGAATCCCCGTCCCGGCGGAGCGCCGGAAGGGAAACGGAAAGTGCCTGAAAGTCGTTGGCGCGGCGGAGAACAACCTGAGAAAGGTGGATGTGGAGTTTCCCCTGGGGGTATTCACCGTGGTTACCGGCGTGTCGGGCAGCGGTAAGTCCTCCCTTGTGAACGAGGTGCTGTTCAAGCGCCTGGGGGCGGAGCTGATGCGCATGAAGGTCCACCCCGGCAGGTGTGAGCGCATCGAGGGCATGGAGGCTTTGGACAAGGTGGTGAACATCGACCAGAGCCCCATCGGGCGGACGCCCCGCTCAAATCCCGCTACCTACACCGGCCTCTTCAACGACATCCGGGAGCTGTTCTCCTCCACCCAGGAGGCTAAGTCCAGGGGGTACAGCCCGGGGCGCTTCAGCTTCAATGTCCGGGGCGGGCGGTGCGAGGCCTGCTCCGGCGACGGCGTGCTGAAAATTGAGATGCACTTTCTGCCGGACATCTTCGTTCCCTGCGAGGTTTGCAAGGGCAGGCGGTACAACCGGGAGACCCTGGAGGTCCGCTACAAGGGAAAGAATATCGCCGAGGTGCTGGAGATGACCGTGGACGAGGCGCTGGAGTTTTTCTCCGCCCTCCCCAAAATCCGCAACAAACTCCAGACTCTCCAGGACGTGGGCCTTGGGTATGTGAAGCTGGGCCAGCCCTCCACGGAGCTCTCCGGCGGCGAGGCCCAGCGGGTGAAGCTGGCCACGGAGCTCAGTAAGATTGCCACCGGCAGGACCATCTATATTCTGGACGAGCCCACCACGGGCCTTCACACCGACGATGTCCGCAAGCTCCTGGAGGTACTCCAGCGGCTGGTGGACAGCGGCAACACCGTGGTGGTGATTGAGCACAACCTGGACGTCATCAAGTGCGCCGACCACCTCATCGACCTGGGCCCCGAGGGGGGCGACGGCGGCGGCGGCATCGTCGTCACCGGCACGCCGGAGGAGGCGGCCGCCTGTCCCCGGTCCTACACGGGACAGTACCTGAAAAAAATGCTGAACACTTGAACAGGTCCGTCTGACAGCCTGAAAAACTGTCTATATTGATATTGGTAAAGAAAGGAAGCGCCGCCCTATGCTGATTGACATGACCCACACCATCACTCCGGAGATTTCCGTCTGTCCCGGAGACCCGGCTCCCGTCCTCTCCAGGGGCTCCACCATCACGAAGGACGGCTGCCGCACCACCCAGCTTACGCTATGCTCCCACACCGGCACCCATATGGACGCCCCCGCCCACCTGCTGCGGGACGGGCGGAGCCTGGACGAGATGCCCATGTCCCAGTTTTCCGGCCGGGCCACGGCGCTGGACGTCACCAGCGCGGGACCGGTGATTACGGCGGAGTTTCTCCGGGCCCACCACGACGATATATACTGCGCGGACTATGTTCTCTTCTCCACAGGCTGGGAGAGCCGCTGGGGAACGGAGGGCTATCTGGAGGACACCTTCCCCGTTCCCGACGAGGAGGCGGCCCACTATCTGGCCTCCTGCGGCCTCAAGGGCGTTGGGACCGACGCCCTGAGCGTGGACCGCCTCGGCGGTCCGCCCACGGTACATACCATTTTGATGAAGGCCGACGCGGTGATTCTGGAGAATCTGTGCCTGGAGAAGGTGCGGGGACGGAGGGATTTCCTGTTTTTCGCCCTGCCCATGAAATTTCAGAATGCCGACGGCGCCCCCATCCGCGCCTTTGCGGAGCTGCGGGAGAAATTTGAAGGGGAGAGAAGAAGACGGTGAGGAAATTTCTGGCCATTGTGCTGTGCAAGCTGGGCCGCTTCGCCGGGAAACTGGTGGGCAAGGGCAGCTCCCTGCCGGGAAAGCTGGCGCTGAAGGTCTGTCCGGACATTCTGTCCCGGGTGCGGCTGCCCGGCCGCATCATCGCCGTCACCGGCTCCAATGGGAAGACCTCCACGGTGGAGATGATCGCCGCCATCCTCCGGGCGGAGGGGAAGCGCGTCATCTACAACGAGGAGGGCTCCAACCAGATCGAGGGCGTCGCCACGCTGATCCTGACCAGCGCCACGCTGGGCGGCAGCGTCCGGGCGGACGTGCTTCTGCTGGAGAGCGACGAGCGCTATGCCCGTCACACCTTCCGCTGGTTCCACCCCACGGAGCTTGTGGTCACCAACCTCTACCGGGACCAGCTCACCCGCAACGGCCATCCGGAGTGGGTCTACGACGCCATCCTGCCCGCCATCCATCCGGACACGGAGCTGATTCTGAATGCCGACGACCCGCTCTCCAGCTGCTTTGCCCGGGGACACGAGAAGGTCCGGTGGTTCGGGCTGGACCGGTGCGCCGGCGATTTGGACGCGCCCTCCGGCGTGTACCGCGACGGGGCGTACTGCCCGGTGTGTCACGCCGCCATGGAGTACGACTATGTCCACTACAACCACATCGGCGCCTACCGCTGTACGAAGTGCGGCCACCGAAAGCCGGCGACGGACTACACCGTCACGGCGGCGGACCTGGAGAAGGGCGTGCTGACCATTGACGGCGCGGTTACGGTGGAGCTGGCCTTCCGCAGCATCTACAACGTCTACAACATCCTGGCGGCCTACGCCGTGTGCCGGCGGGCCGGCGCGGCGGCGGAGACCGCCGCCGGGGTTTTGAGCCGCTACCTGCTGAAAAACGGCCGGATGCAGACCTTCCGTCTGGGCGCCCGCCACGGCACCCTGCTCACCAGCAAGCACGAGAATTCCATCGCCTACGACACCAACCTCCGCTACATCGCCGCCTCCGGAGAGGACTGCGCCGTGCTGGTCATCGTGGACGCGGTGAGCCGGAAGTACTTCACCAGTGAGACCAGCTGGCTGTGGGATATAGATTTCGGCCAGCTGGAGGCGCCCCATGTAAAGGAGATCGTCCTCTCCGGCCGGTACTGCAACGATTTGGCGGAGCGGTTTTCCTACACGGAGCTGAAAAACTGGCGGGTCCAGCCGGACATTGCCGCCGCGGCGGCGGAGCTGCGGGAGGCCGGGAATGAAGCGCTGTACGTGGTGACCTGCTTCTCCGACCGGGAGAAGCTGCTCTCCCATGTGGAAAGGGAGGCGTGAGACATGGAGCTTCGACTGATCCATTTTTACCCTGACCTCATGAGCCTCTACGGCAGCCGCGGCAATATCGCTGTCCTGCGGCGGTATATGGAGCGCCTGGGGAATGCCGTCACGGTGGAGGTGGTGCCCCTGGGGGGAGAGGCGGATTTGTCCGGCGCGGACTTCATCTTTATGGGCGCGGGCACGGAGCGGGCGGCCCGGGCCGCCATGGGGGATTTTGCCCGTTTCGGCGAGGCGGTGAAGGCCGCGGCGGAGGCCGGCGCGGCAATGCTCTTCGCCGGCACCGCCATGGAGCTGCTGGGCGCGTCTGTCACCGAGGCGGACGGGACCTCCTATGCGTGCGTGGGCCTCGCGGGGTTCTCCACCGTTCACCGGGAGAGCCGGATGGCGGAGGACGTCTACGGCCATACGGACCTCTTCCCCCAGGCGGTGGTGGGCTTTATGAACAAGTGCGGCGTCATCTCCGGGGTGGAGACGCCGCTGCTGTCCTCGGTGGAATTTGGCGCTGGCAACGAGGGCCCCGGGACCCCGGAGGGGTTCCACTGGAAGAATGTCTTCGCCTCGGAGCTGACGGGCCCCATTCTGGTGAAAAACCCGAAGCTGCTGGAGGCCGTGGCCGCCGCCGTCTATGCCCGGCGGGGAGCGGCGCTGCCGGAAGAACGCGCCGCGGACCCCTGGGCGGAGCGGGGCTACGCGGTGACGGAGGAGGAGCTCCGGCGAAGGCTTGCCCAATGAAACGCACACGAGGCCCGGCGGCACAGCCGCCGGGCCTCGCACCCGTCTTTAAAACACAACCGTCAAGAGCATCTTGAACCGCTCCGCGCCGTACACGGCGTGGGGGACGCCGGCCGGCATGACCAGGCTCTCACCCTGCCGGAGGACGTGAACCTCCCCGCCCACGGTAAAGCGGCCCGTACCCTCCAGCACCGTTACCAGCGCGTCGCCGCCGGAGGTGTGGGCGCTGATCTCCTCGCCCTTTTCAAAGGCGAAGAGGGTGAGGCTCACGTGGGGGTTCTGGGCCAGCGTGCGGCTGACCACCTGGCCCTCCTGATAGGCCGCCAGGTCCTCCAGCCGCAGGACCTGGTTTTTGGCGATATTTTTCATACGCTCGTCCATACCGGAAATCCTCAGCCGTTGAATTTATCAATGGTGACGTCTGTGCAGAACTTGGCCTTGAGCGCTTGGAGCTTGGCGAAGATGTCCGTCTGGCAGTGGGCCTCCTGAAGGGAGGGCTCCGTCCAGGTCTCCACCAGCAGCAGCGCGTCGGGGTCCTGGGCGTCGAAGTAGTAGTCGTACTTTACGCTGCCCTCCTCATGGAGAGAGTTCTCCCGGACGCCCAGGTCGGCGAGGGCCTGGTAAAAGGCGGCCCGCTGGCCGGGCTTTGTGTGGTAGGTGACGTTCCAGGTAAGCATCGTTTGTTCCTCCTTGTATTTTTATGGAAAGAGCCGCTTCATATCCTCCGGCAGCTCCGCCGTCAGCTCCAGAACCGCTCCGGTGACGGGATGGACCAGCTCCAGGGCATAGGAGTGGAGCGCCGGACGGGAGATGAGCGAAGGATCTTCGGTGCCATAGAGCCAATCGCCGGCCAGGGGGCAGCCAATGGCGGCCATGTGGAGGCGCAGCTGGTGCGTGCGTCCCGTCTCCGGAACCAGCTTCACCAGGGAGAGGCCGTCGCGCCGCTGGAGGACCTGGTAGTGGGACAGCGACGGAGCGCCGTCCGGCCGGACGCGCCGGCGGACTGTGGAGGTCTCGTCCCGGCCGATGGGGGCGGCGATAGTCCCCTGCTCCGCGTCGGGACAGCCTACGCAGATCCCCCGGTACTCCCGGCGGAAGCGGTCCGAATGGAGATCCCGGCGCAGCAGGTTGTGGACGTAGCCGCTTTTGGCCACCACCATCAGTCCGGTGGTTCCCTTGTCCAGGCGGTTCACCGGGTGAAAGAGGAAATCTGTCCCCCGGGTCCAGGCCAGGGCCCCCGCCACGGTGGGGGTGTCCGGCAGGAAATTGGAGGCGTGGGCCGTCATGCCCGCGGGCTTGTTCACCACCAGCAGATGACCGTCCTCCCACACCACCGGCAGCGGCCAGCCGCCGGGGATGACGGCGGCCCTGGGGGGACGGTGGTCCCCGGTCTTTGCGGTGAGCGTGTCTCCGGCGTGGAGAATGTCCACCGTGCGGGCGTGTTTTCCGTTGACCAGGATGCCGTTTTCCACCCGGGTCAGACGCGAGACGGCGTGAGAGGAGAAGTGAAGCTGGGCCCGGAGGATGTGACGGACGGTCGCTCCGTCCTGCTCCGGCGAAATGGTGTGGGAGATGGTTTCCATAGGCACGTCCTTTCACCTGCCAGCATACCACAGGCAGCCCCGTTTGACCAGAGGAAAACGGGGAGAATTTCCCCTTTCCCGCAGCCCAAAGCGGTTATGCCTTGATAGCGGACCCGGGGCTGTGGTATAATGTCGCCCTGATAGGACACGGGAGCGGTTAGGCGCTGGCGTCACGGTGCGCTCTGCGCGGGAACCGGAGAGCGTATGGCGGGACCGGGGAGGCCCTGGCGGCGCTGAAAATCGCTCCCCCGGGGCGCGAGGGCCCTGAATCACGTGATCAATACGCTGCAAAGATATTTCCGTCCATTTTTTAAGATGCAGGAGGCGTGCCCATGCTGTTATCCGCGGAACATCTCTCCATCAATTTCGGCAGCCGGCAGCTGCTGGACGATGTGAATTTTTACTTGAACGAGGGGGACAAGACCGGCGTGATCGGAATCAACGGCGCCGGCAAGTCCACGCTTTTAAAAGTCCTGGCCGGGACGCTGGAGCCGGACGGCGGCGTCATTGCCCGGAACCCCAACGTGCAGGTCAGCGTCCTGTCCCAGAACCCGGTAATGGAGGATGGCGCCACCGTGCTGGAGCAGGTGTTTCTCCACTTCCCGCCGGAGTTCCGGGCGCTGAACGAGTACGAGGCCAAGTCCATGCTGAACCGGCTGGGCCTGCCGGACTGCCATCAGAAGGTAGGCGGCCTCTCCGGCGGCCAGCGCAAGCGGGCGGCCCTGGCGGCGGCGCTGATCCACCCGGCGGACGTGCTGGTGCTGGACGAGCCCACCAACCACTTGGACAGCGAGATGGTGGCCTGGCTGGAGGACTGGCTGAGGCGGTTTCGGGGCGGCCTTGTGATGGTGACCCACGACCGCTATTTTCTGGAGCGGGTGACAAACCACATCACCGAGCTGAGCCGGGGGAAGCTGTACCACTACGAGGCCAACTACTCCAAGTATCTGGAGCTGCGGGAGGAGCGCTTCGCCATGGCGGAGGCCTCGGAGCGCAAGCGGCAGTCCATCCTCCGGGTGGAGCGGGAGTGGATCATGCGGGGGTGCAAAGCCCGCTCCACCAAGTCCAAGGAGCGGATCCAGCGGTATGAGGCCCTGCTGGACCAGGCCGCGCCGGAGAGCGACGGAACCGTACAGCTGGCGGCGGCCTCCAGCCGCCTGGGGAGAAAACTCATTGAGCTGCGGGAGGTGTCCAAATCCTATGGGGGCCGCGCGGTTATCGGCGGCTTTTCCTACAATCTGCTGCGCGGCGACCGCATCGGCATTGTGGGCCGCAACGGCGCGGGAAAGTCCACCCTGCTGCGGCTGATCTCCGGGGAGCTGGCGCCGGACGCCGGCAGCGTGGAGACCGGGGCCACGGTGAGGGTCGGCCATTTCTCCCAGGAGGGCCGGGAGCTGGATTTGAACCAGCGGGTGCACGACTTTATCCATTCCATCGCCGGCGAGGTCCGGACCGATGAGGGGACCTTTTCCGCCAATCAGATGATGGAGCGGTTTCTCTTCCCCGGAGACCTGCAGTCCGTGCCCATCGGGCGGCTCTCCGGCGGGGAGCGGCGGCGGCTGTATCTCCTCTCCATACTGATGGCGGCGCCCAATGTCCTGCTGCTGGACGAACCCACCAACGACCTGGACGTGACCACGCTGTCCATTCTGGAGGACTACCTCCAGAGCTTTCCCGGCCCCGTTGTGGCGGTGTCCCATGACCGCTTTTTCCTGGATAAACTGGCGGAGTCCATCTTTGAGGTGCGGGACGGGGAGGTTCTGCGCTTCACCGGAAACTGGTCCGACTGGGCCGGGAAGCGTCAGGCGGAGGAGACCTCCGGAGCGGCGGAGCGTTCCCGCCCGGCGGCGGAGCGTCCCCGGGAGAGAAAGCTGAAATTTACCTATCGGGAGCAGCGGGAGTTTGAGACCATCGACGGCGAAATCGAGGCGCTGGAGGCGCAGCTGGCGGAGTGCCGGGCGGCCCAGGGGGACTGCGGCGGCGACTATGTGAGGCTTCAGGAGCTTCAGGACCGGCAGGCGGCGCTGGAGGCGCGGCTGGAGGAGAAGACGGAGCGCTGGGTCTATCTCAACGAGCTGAAAGAGAGGATTGACGCCCAAAACGGCTGAGGGGGCGCCGGCCCGCCTGCGTTCTCCGGCTTGCCCCGCGCTGTTTTTCCGCGCCTCCTGTCTGCCCGCTCTCGAGTGCGGCGACTGTAAAAAACGGCCGGCGGGCAAAGCCCGCCGGCCGCTGTCTTTCATTATACAATCTTCCGCATGCGCTGGGTGACGGCCGCCGGGTTGTTCTGCTCGGCGAAATAGCGGATGATGTCCTTTCTGGTGACAATGCCGATAAAGTTCTCCAGGTCATCCACCACTGGAACGAAGTTTTGGTTCATGGCGCTGGTGAGCAGCTCCTCCATGCTGACGGTAATTCCCACCGGAGGGGCGTTGTCCTCACAGAGAAGGTCCCGCACCCGGAGCTTTTCCAGGTCCTTTAAACTGCGGGTGAAGTGGCGGCCGCCCTCCTCGGAGAGAAGGCACCAGAGAAAATCCCCCTCGCTGACGGTGCCCATGTATTTTCCCTCGCGGGAGATGACCGGGATGGCCGCATATCCGTGATACCGCATTTTCTCCAATCCCTGACGGACGGTGTAGTCGTCGTACAGATAGGCGGTACGGCTTTTGGGAAGCAGAAAGTAAGCAATATTCATATCAGCCTCGTTTCTCGCGGGCGGCGGGCGGTCCCGCCTGGAATGGATTCCAACTCAAGGTAATTTTGCTGGTTATAGTATACAAGGACCGGCGGGACGGTTGATGAACAAATTGTGAAATTTGTCTCGATTTCCGCCAGAAAAGATGGACCTTTACATTTCCGCCGGATGCTGGTATGATAGTGGTGTCGTATATGCAACAGAAAGGAGAGAGGGATATGCTGGCTCCCCGGGAGTTGGAGAAGAGTCCGCTGTTTCGGGATATTAGTTACGAGGAGTACAGAAGGATGCTGCCCTGCTTTCAGGCGGTGGGGCGGTCTTATCAGGCCGACGAGCTGATCTATGACTTTGCCGACGCCCAGCAGGACGACGTGGGCGTCATAGAGCGGGGGGCGGCGGCACTGATCCGCATCGACGAGGAGGGCGTGGCCACCGTGATGGAGGAGCTGGGGCCCGGGGGTGTGTTCGGCCGGAATCTGGCCTTTGCCGGATCCGCTGGGGACAGTCTGGAGGTGGTGTGCCGGACCCCCTGCGAGGTGCTTTTCATCGACTACCCCCATATTCTCCGGCGGTGCGAGAGCGCCTGCGCCTATCACAGCACCCTGGTGCAGAATATGCTGCGGCTGATGGCGGACAAGGCCCAGGCTCTTTCGGAGCGAATTGACGTGCTCTCCCGCCGCTCCATCCGGGAAAAGCTGCTGTGCTACTTCCGGCAGCTGGCCGCCCGGGCGGGGGGAAGCAGCTTTACCCTGCCGTTTTCCCTCAGCGTCCTGGCGGACTACATCGCCACGGACCGCAGCGCCATGATGCGGGAGCTGAAACGGCTGCGGGAGGAGGGCGTGGTCTGCTCCGAGGGGCGGCGCTTCACCCTGCTGTGATCCTGTTTGAAAAGGGCAAAGACGCCGTCTTTTAAGACGCTCTCTTCCGCCGGGGCCGCATGGAATCCCCTGTGGATTCCCGGGGAAGACTGTCTTGCCCGGCAAAAACGGTTCCAGGGACATTCCGGCAGTTTTAAAACAGACTCTAAGAGGAATGTAAAAAAGCGGCGGGATTTTTCCCCGATTCCAGGCCGAAAGCGATTGACGGCTTGCCGAGGTTCGTGTAGAATAGAACACAGTGTATCAGAGAATCAAGCATCCGGCTGAGCAGATCTGAAAATCCGAAGATTTGGAAAGAAGGAACCAAAATGTATGAGATCGTAAGAAAAGAGGCCCTGAGGCCCACCGTGACGCTGTATGAGATCAAGGCGCCGCTGATCGCCAAAAAGGCCCAGCCTGGCCAGTTTATCATCCTGCGGGTGGATGAGAAGGGCGAGCGAATCCCCATTACCATCAACAGCTACGATCCGGAGAAGGGCACGGTTACCATCATTGTCCAGACGGCGGGCGCCACCACGGAGAAGCTCCGCCACCTGAATGAGGGCGACTGCCTCCAGGACTTCGTGGGCCCCCTGGGCAAACCCACCGAGACTGCCGGAAAGAAGAGAGTCTGCGTGGTGGGCGGCGGCGTCGGCTGCGCCATCGCCTACCCCGTGTTGAAGAAGTTCCATGACGACGGGGCCGAGGTCCACGCCGTGGTGGGCTTTAAGAGCCAGGACCTGGTGATCCTGGAGGAGGACTTCAAGAAGTCCAGCGATAAGCTGATCATCTGCACCGACGACGGCAGCTACGGCCGCAAGGGCCTGGTCACCGAGGCCCTGAAAGAGCTGCTGGACGCGGGGGAGAAGTACGATGAGATCTTTGCCATCGGCCCCATGATCATGATGAAATTCGTCTGCAAGACCACGCAAGCCTACGGCGTGCCCACCACCGTCTCCATGAGCCCCATCATGATCGACGGCACCGGCATGTGCGGTGGCTGCCGGCTCAGCGTTGGCGGCGAGATGAAGTTCGCCTGCGTGGACGGCCCGGACTTTGACGGACACAAGGTGGACTGGGATCTGGCCGTGAAGCGCAACCAGATGTATATGCCCTATGAGAAGCACAAATACGAGGAGACCTGCAACCTGTTCAAGAAGGAGGCCGAATGACCATGGCCAATATGTCTTTACAGAAAAACCCCATGCCCTCCCAGGACCCCAACGTCCGGAACAAGAACTTTGAGGAGGTGGCCCTGGGGTACACCGAGGCCCAGGCCCTGGACGAGGCACAGCGGTGCCTGAACTGCAAGAACAAGCCCTGCATGACCGGCTGCCCGGTCATGGTACATATTCCGGAGTTCATCCAGGAGGTCGCCAAGGGCGACTTTGAGGCTGCGTATCAGATCATCGCCGCCACCTCCGCCCTGCCCGCCGTGTGCGGCCGGGTGTGCCCCCAGGAGAGCCAGTGTGAGAAGTACTGCGTCCGGGGCAAGAAGGGCGACCCTGTGGGCATTGGCCGCCTGGAGCGGTTCGTGGCCGACTGGCACAATGCCCACGCCAAGGAGGCCCCGGAAAAGCCCGCCTCCAACGGCCACCGCGTCGCCGTGGTGGGCTCCGGCCCCGCGGGCCTCACCTGCGCAGGCGACCTGGCCCGGAAGGGGTACGAGGTCACCGTGTTTGAGGCGCTGCACCTGGCCGGCGGCGTGCTGGTGTACGGCATCCCCGAGTTCCGTCTGCCCAAGTCCATTGTCCAGAAGGAGGTGGACGGCCTGAAGGCCCTGGGCGTCACCATTGCCACGGACACCGTGGTGGGCCGCACCATCTCCGTTGACGAGCTGATGGAGGAGCAGGGCTTCGAGGCCGTGTTTATCGGCTCCGGCGCGGGCCTGCCCATGTTTATGGACATCCCCGGCGTCAACTACCGGGGCGTGTACTCCGCCAACGAGTTCCTCACCCGCATCAACCTGATGAAGGCGTACCTCCCCGGTTCCGACACCCCCATCCAGCGCCCCAAGAAGGTGGCCGTGGTGGGCGGCGGCAACGTGGCCATGGACGCGGCCCGCTGCGCCAAGCGCCTGGGAGCCGAGGTCTACATCGTCTACCGCCGGGGCATGGAGGAGCTCCCCGCCCGGAAGGAGGAGGTGGAGCACGCCGAGGAGGAGGGCATCATCTTCAAGACCCTCTGCAACCCGGTGGAGATCTTCGCCGACGAGAACGACGACGTGAACAAGATCCGCTGCATCCAGATGGAGCTGGGGGAGCCCGACGCCTCCGGCCGGCGGCGGCCCATTGAGGTCCCCGGCAGCGAGTTCGACCTGGACGTGGACTGTGTGATCATGTCTCTTGGCACCAGCCCCAACCCCCTCATCAAGTCCACCACCAAGGGCCTGGAGATCAACAAAAAGGGCGGCATCATCGTCAATGAGGACGGACTGACCTCCCGGGAGAAGGTCTACGCCGGCGGCGACGCCGTCACCGGCGCGGCCACGGTGATTCTGGCCATGGGCGCCGGCAAGACCGCCGCCAAGGCCATTGACGAACAGCTGAGCAAATAACAAGTAAACCTGCGGGAAACAGGGGAGACGGACGGCGGTCCGCCTCCCCGCCTCTTTTCCGGGCGCGAAATTTGATTCCCCCCCATAGTTGACAAATAGGGACAGGGGGTATAGAATACAATCGCCCATATTATGGACAAAAGCCGCGTGACGCCGGTAAAATTTAAAGTCAGTCAATCTGGAATGATGGTGTACACCATCATTCTGTTTTCCACGGAAAACAGAATGCCTCTTTGGCGGATTCTTTTACCGTCCCGCGCCGGCTTGAAAATGAAAATTGATGGAGGAGAGAACGATGGCATTTTGCAAGAAGTGTGGAACGGAAATCAGCGATCAGGTCAGCACGTGCCCCCACTGCGGCGCGGCGCAGACCGCGGAGGCGGGGGATAACGGCGGCTTTCTGTGGGGCCTGCTGGGCTTCTGCATCCCCCTGGTGGGCCTGATCCTCTTCCTGGTGTGGAAGGATACCAAGCCCAGAACCAGCAAGGCTGCCGGTGTAGGCGCTCTGGCCAGCGTCATCTGCGGCGTTGTGTTCTATGTGTTGATGTTCATTATCGGCATTGGGGCGGCAATGCTTTAAAGCGTGGCTCTATAAGTGGCTTCCCATCTTTTGCGGATGCCACTGTCGGCCGGACCGCTCCTTTTTCTACAAGGGGGAGCAGTTTCCGGTCTGTGCCCGCTGTACGGGAGAGCTGGGGGGTATCCTGCTGGCCCTGCTGACATGGCGGCTGGGCCGCCCCGGGCCCGTCTGGTCTGCGGCGCTGCTGCTCCCTCTGGCGGCGGACGGCGTGATCCAGCTCCGCACAGCCTATGAGAGCCGGAACCGGCGCCGCCTGTGGACAGGGCTCCTGTTTGGATACGGGCTCGCCAACCTTCTATTTCTGTCCGCCGCGTGGGTATTCCGCCAGGGATACGCGTTTGGAAAGACGCTTTGACAAATGAGACAGCTGAACGGCCGCCGCGTTTCGCAGCGGGCCGTTCAGCTGTTTTGCATTGTCTGGAGACGTTCTCTCTTTTTGCTCATGGCGGTTCTCCCGGGCCTGTCATGAATGTCCTTCCATGTTCATAGAGTTTACCAATGCTGCAAGGGGGGAAACTCTTATGAAACGACTGATCGCGCTGCTGTGGGCCCTGCTGGCGCTGGCCACCAGCGCCCGGGCTGTGGACGTCTCCGCGCCCTCGGCCCTGCTGATGGAGAAGGAGACGGGCACGGTTCTCTTCGCCAAGGACGAACACACCCAGCGGGAACCCGCCAGCGTCACCAAAGTCATGACGCTGCTGCTGGTGATGGAGGCCGTGGACAGCGGCCAGATGAGCTATGACACAGTGGTCACCGCCTCCGCCCATGCCTGTTCCATGGGCGGCAGCCAGATCTGGCTGAAGGAGAACGAGCAGATGACGGTGGACGAGATGATTAAGGCCGTCTGCGTGGTCTCCGCCAACGACTGCGCCGTGGCCTTGGCGGAGCAGATCGCCGGCAGCGAGGAGGCCTTTGTGGAGCGGATGAACCAGCGGGCCAAGGAGCTGGGCATGAACGACACCACCTTTAAAAACGCCACGGGCCTGCCGGCGGAGGGCCACGTCACCTCCGCCTACGACATCGCCCTCATGAGCCGGGAGCTGGTGAAAAACCACCCGGACATCCGGAAGTACACCACCATCTGGATGGACTCCCTGCGGGGCGGAGAGTCCCAGCTGGTGAATACCAACCGTCTGGTGCGCTTTTACCAGGGGGCCACGGGCCTCAAGACCGGTTCCACGGACAACGCCCTCTACTGCCTCTCCGCCACGGCGGAGCGGGACGGTATGGAGCTCATCGCCGTCATCATGAAGGGGGCCACCTCCGCCCAGCGGTTTGAGGACGCCCAGACGCTGCTGAACCACGGCTTTGCCGGGTATACTTTGACCAGGATCGTGCCGGAGACGCCTCTGGCCCCGGTGCCGGTGGCCCTGGGCGCCCAGGCCACGGTGCAGCCGGTGATGGGGGACGGCGGGGCGCTGCTGCTGGAGAAGTCCAGAGCCGCGGACCTGCGGCAGACGGTAACCCTGGCGGAGTCCGTGGAGGCCCCGGTGGCTCCGGGGGACAGCCTGGGGACCCTGACCGTCACCGCCGGGGACGGCGGAGAGGTGGTGGCGGAGATCCCCCTGCTGGCGGGGGAGGAGGTGCCCCGGGTCACCTTCTGGCAGATGTTTCTGCGGACGCTGCGCACGGCCTTTTTGGCGGATTGACCAAAGGGGCGGTCATTTTTCGGCGGGGCTGTGACGGTTTTCTCTTGTCCCCGGTCGGCCGGGATGGTATACTGCTGTTATCATAGCGGCGATATGGGCAATCTGCCCGGCACATAAGAAAGGATCGATGTAGTATGTTGGATGTCAAACTGTTCCAGATGGAGACCTTCCTCTCCGAGCCCTACGAGGAGACCCTGGCTCCCCTGCTGAGAAGCGCCCACGAGCGCCTGCAGGACGGCTCCGGCCTGGGCGGGGATTTTACAGGCTGGGTCCACCTGCCCCGGGACTACGACAAAGAGGAGTTTGCCCGCATCAAGGCCGCCGCGGCCAGGATTCAGAAGAACTCCCAGGCCCTGGTGGTCATCGGCATCGGCGGGTCCTACCTGGGGGCCCGGGGCGTCATCGACTGCCTGTGCTCCCCCAACTACAACCTGAAAAAGAAGAGCACGCCCAACGTGTACTTTGTGGGCAACGGCCTCTCCGCCGACGCCATGCAGGAGGTTCTGGACCTGCTGGAGGGCGTGGACTTCTCGGTCAACGTGATCTCCAAGTCCGGCACCACCACCGAGCCCGCCGTGGCCTTCCGCTTCTTCCGGGCGGAGCTGGAGAAGCGGTATGGCCGGGAGGGAGCGAGGGAGCGCGTCTTCGCCACCACCGACAAGGCCCGGGGCGCTTTGAAGTCCCTGGCCGCCGCCGAGGGGTGGGAGACCTTTGTGGTGCCCGACGAGGTGGGCGGCCGCTACTCCGTGCTCACCGCCGTGGGTCTGCTGCCCATCGCCGTGGCCGGCGTCGACATTGACGCCC
This sequence comes from uncultured Oscillibacter sp., assembly GCA_910585385.1. Lineage (GTDB taxonomy): Bacteria > Bacillota > Clostridia > Oscillospirales > Oscillospiraceae > Oscillibacter. Next base: position 77,843 of record CAJUDV010000004.1, read on the forward strand.
TCATGGGCGGCGCGGCGGAGATGATGGACCTGTGCGCCGCCAAGCCCTCCTACGAGTGCCCCGCCTGGCGCTACGCCGCCGCCCGTTCCGCCCTGTACCGCGCCGGGAAGCCCATCGAGGTCCTGGCCTGCTACGACCCCGCCTTCCGCTTCATGCTGGAGTGGTGGAAGCAGCTCTACGGCGAGAGCGAGGGCAAGGACGGCAAGGGCCTCTTCCCCGCCAGCGTCGAGTTCACCGCGGACCTTCACTCCATGGGTCAGTACATGCAGGACGGCACCCGGAACATCTTTGAGACCGTGGTGCGCCTGGGGGCCTCGGAGCACCAGCTGTACGTCCCTCGGGACGAGGAGGACGGCGACGGGCTGAACTTCCTGGCGGGCAAGCCCATGGACTTCATCCGGGACCGGGCCATGGAGGGCACACTGCTGGCCCACACCGAGGGCGGCGTGCCCAACCTCATCGTGGAGGCCGGCGGCAAGGACGCCCGGAGCCTGGGCCAGCTGATCTACTTCTTTGAGTACGCCTGCGGCCTCTCCGGCTACCTGCTGGAGGTGAACCCCTTCGACCAGCCCGGTGTGGAGGCCTATAAGAAGAACATGTTCGCCCTGCTGGGCAAGCCCGGCTACGAGGACCGGAAGGCGGAGCTGGAGGCAAAGCTGAGCAAGTGAGGAGCGGCGGACAGCGCTCGGAGCGTTAAAAGGCCCTGAGGACAGAAACAGCGAAAAGAAAGGGCGCGCGGGGAACCCGGGACGGGTTCCCCGCGCTGTTTTGGCCGGACAGGTGCGGGACTTTTCCGGGGGATGAGAGGTACGACGGCTTGGCATAAAGGGTTTTGACAAGCCGGCGGCGTCCCGGCGACGCGTTTTTCCCCTTTTCGACAGGCGGTTATAGAAATTTTGTGAATAAATCCCAAACTCTCGTTTTTTGCATTGTTTTTTTCCGGGGACTATGGTATCCTTAATACAACCAAATCTCCCCGAACGGAGATTCTTAAATGACAGGAGTGATTTGATATGGTCAGACTGATTATGGGCGTAAAAGGCTCTGGCAAGACCAAGCAGCTCATCGAATTGATCAACAACGCGGCAAAGGACGAGCCCGGCCACGTAGTGTGCATTGAGGCAAACCGCAATATGACATATGATATTCACTATCATATCCGTCTCATCGACGCGCAGGAGTACAAGCTGGAGAACTACGATCTGTACCGGGGATTTATCAGCGGCCTGTACGCCGGCAACTACGACATCTCCCATGTGTTTATCGACAATCTGCTCAAGACCGTGGGGCAGGGGATCAACGGCGAGACCGAGGCGTTTTTGAACTGGCTGGACGCTTTCGGCGAGCGCAACGACATCAAGTTCACCGTCACCATCAGCGGCGACGCCTCCGCCGCCACCGAGGGAATGCAGAAGTTCCTGTAAGGGCCCCGGGATGCGCGGGCGGCACGAACCGCCGTACAAAGAGGTTTCACACAGCGGCGCTGCGGAAGCGGCGCCGCTTGCCGTCAGACCGCCCGGGGGCCGGCCTATATGATAAAGAGATCCGGTCTTCCCCAGGGGAGACCGGATTTCAGGTTTGATCCGGGGCGGCGGACCGGCCGCCCGCGGCAGTCAGCCGAAGAAAAATCCGGCGGTCATATCCAGGTAATTTTCCCCGCCGTAAGCCGGATACCGCTCCCGGACCGCGGCCTTGAACGACGCCCCGTCGGCGCAGGAGGCGGCGATGACCTTCAGCTGCTCCAGATAGCTGATCTTGGCCTCCGCGTCTTTTAGATCCTCCGGGGTGTAGTGAGAGGTGAGAATCAGATCATAGCCGGTTTGGATGCAGCTTTGCAGCTGGGCGATCATGGCGTCGGCGTGACCCGCCCCGGCGACGATGGAGTGGCAGTCGTGGCCCAGCATATGGGTGTAGACCGCGTTGATCTCAGGGATTTCCACGTCGAAGGCCTCCGCCGTCTGGCGGATGACGAACCGGATGCCGCCGATGACCGTCTCCCCTTCGGCGAGGGTGTGGGTGATGGGGTGGATGGAGCTGTCAAAGGCGCTGCCGAAAGCGGCGGCAAACTGGTCGATCAGGGCCTTTCCGCCGCCCTGGCGGGCGTACTCCGCGGCATTGGCGGTGGCGTATTTGGGGCTGTCCGGCAGGAAAGAGGCTCCCGCGCCGTGATAGGATAACAGCACGCCGGCCACGTCCCGGCCCTCCAGGTACCCGTTCAGCGCGGCGATGCTGCCGGTAAAGCAGGGGGACTCGATGACCACGAACCGCCCCTCCTTCTCCACCAGGAACACCTCGTCCTCCAGGGGGTCACAGGTCTGATAGGCGTGGAGCTTTACCCCGCCGAAATCATAGATGTGCACTTCCCCCTGGGCCAGCCGGACGGCGGCGTATGTGTTTTTGTTCATAATGTGTACCTCCATAGGCGTGTTTGTCCGGGGCGGGGGCGGTTCCCCGCGCCTGTGTCCTCATCATACAACGTAAAAACGCCTTTGAGAAGTACGCACAATATTGTGCCATAGTTACCTGCGGGTAACCGCCGGGCGGAGACGGCCGGGGGATTTTGCGCCTTTTCCGGCGGCGGGGGAACAGGAGCTTTGAAAAGTGCGCTTTCCGCCTTGACCGCGGCATGGGCGGCGCGATAAAATCATACGGTGAGCTGGAGAACGGAGGGGAAGCGAGATGAACGCCAAAACACTGCCCGCCTGTCCGGTGGAGACCACCCTGACGCTGATCAGCGACAAATGGAAGGTGCTGATTATCAGGGATCTGCTGTCGGGAACCAGGCGGTTTGGAGAGCTGAAACGCTCCGTCGGCGGCGTGAGCCAGAAGGTGCTGACGTCCCAGCTGCGGCAGATGGAGGAGAGCGGCCTGCTGACACGGACCGTCTACCCGGAGGTGCCGCCCCGGGTGGAGTACACGCTGACGGAACTGGGGTACAGCCTGAGGCCGGTTCTGGAGGCCCTGCGGGACTGGGGCGAGGAGTATAAGTCCGGCGGCGTCTGACCCGCCGGGCGCGGGGCCGCGTTGTTTGAACAGGAGGGGCGAAACATGGAGGAGAAGCTGCTTTCGGAGGCCTATCCCTTTTGGGAACGGCTGACGGCGGAGGAGCGGGCGGACATCTTGCGGAGCGCGGCTCCGGTGTCCTATCAAAAGGGGGAGTGCGTTCACCGCTCGGACATGGGCTGCACGGGAGCGGTACTGGTCCTCTCCGGGCTGCTGCGGGTGTACATCGCCTCGGAGGAGGGCCGGGAGGTGACGCTGTTCCGCATTCACGCGGGAGAGCCCTGTGTGCTGTCGGCCTCCTGCCTGCTGGACGCCATTCAGTTTGACCTTGTGATTGAGGCGGCGGAGGACGTGCGGGCCGTGGTGATCCCGGCGGGGGTGCTGCGGCCCATTATGGAGAGCAATCCCTACGTGGGCCTGTACATGTACCGCCAGACCGCGGAGCGGTTCTCCGACGTGATGTGGATGATGCAGCAGATCCTCTTCATGGGCGCGGACCGCCGGGTGGCCATCTTCCTTTGGGACGAGACGGCGGGCAAAGGGCGGACCTCCCTGTCCATGACCCATGACGAGATTGCCCGGAACATCGGCAGCGCCCGGGAGGTGGTCTCCAAGGTGCTGAAATACCTGGCGGAAGAGGGGGCAGTGGCCCTGGGCCGTGGCCGGGTGGAGCTGGCGGACCGGGAGAAGCTGCGAACGTTTCTCTGAGAAAGCGCCGGGGGGGGGGGAGCGCGCTGCCGGGTTTTGCGGAGGAGCGGTTTCATGCCGCCTGAAATGTAATTTAGTTACATACACCGCCCCGGCTTTTTGATATACTAGAGATGAAAAGAAAGGGCGGTGTTTTGAATGAAAGCGGCAATCTCTCTCAATCCGGACGCCGAGGTGGTCAAAGCCGTGCGGGAGGGCCTGAAGCGCACCGGGGGCTACTGTCCCTGCCGGCTGGAGCGGACGGAGGCCACCAAGTGCATGTGCCGGGAGTTCCGGGACCAGGTGGAGGACCCCAGCTATGAGGGCTTCTGCCACTGTATGCTCTACTACAAATCCTATGAGAAAAAAGGAGAATAACCATGACTGAGGTAAACAAAACGACCTTTGAGCGGGAGGTTTTGCAGTCCAGCCTCCCCGTGCTGGTGGACTTCTACGCCGACTGGTGCGGCCCCTGCCAGATGATGGCCCCGGTGATTCACCAGCTGGCGGAGGAGTACGAGGGAAAGGTGAAGATGGTGAAGGTGAACGTGGACCAGGCCCAGGAGCTGGCCATGTCCTTCGGCGTCAGCAGCATTCCCACTCTGGCGTATTTTCAGGGCGGGCAGGTAAAAGGGTCCTCCGTGGGCTTTCTGCCCAAGGAGAGTCTGGAGCAAAAGCTGGCCCAGTGGGGGAGGGCTTGATGGCCTCCCGGCGGTACGCCAGGGTGGACCGGGCGGTGTGCGTGGCCTGCGGCACCTGCGGGGCGGTGTGCCCCAAGGGCGCCGCCGCCGTGCCGGACGGGCGCTGGGCGGTGGTTGACGCCGCCCGGTGCGTGGGCTGCGGCCTGTGCGCGAAATCCTGCCCGGCGGAGTGCATTGAACTGGCGGAAAGGACGGCGGAGGCGTGAAAAAACACTGGTACGACTATCTTTGGATCTGGACCATAGTCTACTTTGCCCTGGGCTTTTTCAACATTTTGTTCGCCTGGCTGGGGATGATCGACTTCCTGCTCCCCCTGGGGTTCGCTATATTCGGCGGGAACAAGTGGTTTTGCAACCACCTGTGCGGCCGGGGGCAGCTGTGTTTGAAGCTGGGCCGGGACTGGAAGTGCTCCCGGAACAGGCCCACGCCCCGGTGGATGTACGCCGGGTGGTTCCGGTACGGCTTTCTGGCCTTCTTCCTGGCCATGTTCGGGAACATGTTGTTCCAGACGTGGCTGGTGGGGGCCGGGGCGGCCTCTCTGCGGGAGGCCATCAAGCTGTTTTGGACCTTCCGGGTGCCCTGGGGGTGGACCTACACGGCGGGCACGGTGCCGGACTGGGTGGCCCAGTACAGCTTTGGGTTTTACAGCATGATGCTGACTTCTCTGCTGATCGGGCTGATTGTAATGGCGCTCTATAAGCCCCGGAGCTGGTGCGCCTTCTGTCCCATGGGGACCATGACCCAGGGGATCTGCAAGCTGCGGCGCCGGCGGGAGAAAGGGACTTAATACATAGAAGAGGAGGAGCCCCAGGGCTCCTCCTCTTCTATGTGTCAAAAAAGCGGCGCAGCCGCTTTTTTGAGAAGGGGACCGCTTCGCTCTGCGCCTCGGTTGCGCGCCTGTGGCGCACAATTCGACGCTCGCTCCGCGCAAAGTGTTTTTCCCACGTACATGCCGTGGGAAAAACGATTCCACTTTATTTCGCGCCTGCGGGCGCGAAACTCCTGCGGAGGGCTTTTTTGACAGTCTGAGGAGAGGAGGAGCCCTAAGGCTCCTTCTTTTCTTTTATAACGCAGTTATCAGCCGCATATTTCAGAAATATTCCAATCAACTCATTTCTGGTACGCCCGGTCTCCTTAGCGATGGAATCCAGCTTTTCCACGGTCTCTTCCCGAATTCGGATGGAAAATGTACGGTATCCGTCCTCTCCCTTTTTTCGCTTCGCCTTTACCTTTTCGCCCAAAATGAGTTTATCCATTTTATCACCGTCCTTAATACTTATTACATTTTCTACTTGAATCCCAAAGAAATATATGTTATAATTTTTATAACATAAAAATTATAACATTAAATAGAAGATGAATTTCCGAGGGCGCTGATCCCACAAGCGCCTGACTGGCCGTGCGCTCGTATGGACCTGTCCCCGCTGCCGGCAATGCCGAATTTTTTCATAGATTGGAGGTGCAGCCAAAATGTCAGACGAAACCTGCGAGAAGTGCAAGCACTTTGTTCAGCACTACGCAAAAAAGGGGAAATCAGGGTTTATGCCCATTTATGAGGGCCACTGCATGCATCCCCGGCTCAAATCCCGGCGGCCCGGCACGCCCGCCTGTGAAAAATTTTCCCTTCGGAAAAGCGATACATAGTTTCTCCGCCGCGGCGCACACTAACGCCACTGAATCAAAGGCACGGCGCGCGGGCAGGCGGAACAGCTCTCCGTCCCGCACCGCGGGGCGGAGCGTTTGTTCAGTTCTCAAATAAAAATTTTTTATGCGGGAGGAATGTATCATGACCAGAGACTGCACCAACGGCGGCTGCGCCTGCACCCCCAACCAGAGCATCAAGTGCACCGTCAGCAACTGCGCCCACCACTGCCAGGACACCCAGTACTGCGGCCTGAACACCATTCAGGTGGGCACCCATGAGACCAACCCCACCATGGTGGAGTGCACCGACTGCCAGAGCTTCAAGCTGAAATAAAGAGGGGACTTCGTCCCCCCTTTAGATTCCCCCTCGCCGGTCTGAGGACTGGCGGACGCCGCTCAAAGCGGCTGGGGCAAGGTGTTTTCGCCACGTACACGCCGCGGCGAAAATGATTTGAGTTTCCTTTTTGCCTCCGGCAAAAAACCGGGAAAATCCGCGGTTTTCCCTGGCCCTTTTTCCTGTGGGCGGGCGGTCCGGCGGGCCGCCCGCCCACCCTGGAGACGGGTACATACGAGGGGAGGGGTTCTTTTGAAGAAAAATAACTGGGCCGCCGCCGCTGCCGGCGGGGCGGCGGGGGCGGCCAACGGGCTCTTCGGCGGCGGCGGGGGAATGGTGTTTCTGCCCATTCTCTCCCGCTGGGGCGGCTTGGAACAGCGCAAGCTCTACGCCACCTGCGTGGGGGTCATCTTCCCTGTGTGCCTGGTGTCGGCGGCGGTGTATCTGCTGCGGGGCGGCGTGTCCGTCCTCACCGCCCTGCCGTATCTGGCCGGGGGGCTTATAGGGGGGTTCCTGGGCGGAAAGCTCTACGGCAGGGTCTCCACAAAATTCCTCAAGTGGCTCTTCGCCGCGTTTCTCTTCTACGCGGGGGTGAAGTACCTGCTGTGACGGACTGGATTCTCCCGTTTCTCTGCGGCCTGGGGGCCAGCGTCATCTCCGCCTGGGGCGTGGGCGGCGGGACGCTGCTGCTGCTGGTGATGACCCTCTTTCTGGGGGTGGACCAGCGGACCGCCCAGGGAATCAACCTCCTCTTCTTCCTGCCCACCGCCATCTCCGCCCTGGTGTGCCACTGGAAAAACGGCTACCTGGACAAGCCCACCCTGAAGGCCGCCGTCCCCCCGGCGGTGATCCTGGCCCTGGCGGGGGCCTGGGCCGCCACGGCCCTGGACGTGGAGCTGCTGCGAAAGCCCTTTGGGGTCTATCTGCTGCTCTCCGGCGTCAGCCTGGTGTGGCCGGGAAAGAAAAAAGGCGGCGCGCCCTCTTGACAGCTCCGCCCAAAAATGCCATAATAACCGTGAAAAACAGGGGAGCCGCAAGGCTGAGAGGAAGCGACGCTTCGACCCTTTTACCTGATGTGGATAATGCCACCGTAGGAAGTTTTCATGAGAGTTTCCGCAGGCGGATACCCACATGGGTATCCGCTGTTTTTGATTTCCTGGACAGAGAGGAGCGTGGGGAGGAGAACATCACAGGCGTCCCGGGTTTCCGGGAGCGGGCCGAGGGGGAGCGCCCTGGGCCCGGGCCATATGGGAGGCGCCGGCATGCCGGCGCTCTCCTGACAGCGATGGGAAGCCGTGTTCCGGCGTGAGAGGGGGCCAGGAAGCCCCGACCGAATTTTCCTTGCGGGCGGACGATTTGTCCGGCCCTTGCCCTGCAAGGGGAAAACGCTGTCTGTGCCGCTGTTTTCTCCCTGCCCTTCTTTTTCTTGAAAAAGAAAAAGAGGCAAAAAGAATTTTATTGCGCTGCGAAGTAATTCCGGGTCTTCGGGCGCGGCAACAAAATCTTTTTGAACGTTCATCTGAAAAGGAGTCTTTTTTATGAAGCGCAATTCCACAAAAAAACTGGCCCTGGCCGGGGTGCTGTGCGCCGTGGCCGTGGCGGGCAGTACGCTCTCCTTCCCCGTGTTCGCCAGCAAGTGCGCCCCGGTGCAGCACATGGTCAACGTCCTCTGCGCCGTGTTCCTGGGGCCCTGGTACGGCCTGGGGGCGGCCTTTGCGGCCAGCCTCCTGCGAAACCTCCTGGGATTGGGAAGCCTGCTGGCCTTCCCGGGGAGCATGTGCGGGGCCCTGCTGTGCGGCCTGGTTTGGAGGAAGTCCAAAAATCTGTGGCTGACCCTGGCGGCGGAGGTCTTCGGCACCGGCGTTCTGGGCGGCCTGCTGGCCTACCCCGTGGCCGTGGCCTTTATGGGCGCGGACGCCGGCGCCGTGGCCTTTACCGCCTATGTGGCGCCCTTTTTCATCTCCACGGCGGTTGGCTCCGCTCTGGCGGGGGCGCTGGTCCTGACCCTGGAAAAGAGCGGGGCCCTGGGGTCCGTGAAGAGCTCTTTGGAGTGCTGACAACAGCGGTTTCCGGGGGCCGGCCAGAGGGCCGGGTCCCCCGGCGATCCGTTTTTGAGGAGGGAGAATCCGATGCCCGACATTACCCGCCTGGACCAGATTCGGGCCCGGCGGCCTTTGATCCACTGCGTCAGCAACATGGTCTCCGCCAATGACTGCGCCAATCTGGCGCTGGCGGCGGGAGCCAGTCCCATCATGGCCCACGCTCCGGAGGAGATGGCGGCTGTCACCGCCGCCAGCGACGCCACGGTGCTGAACACCGGCACCCCGGACGAGGCCCGGTTCCAAACCTGCCTTCTCTGCGGGCGGGAGGCGGCCCGCCTGGGCCGGCCGGTGGTGCTGGACCCGGTGGGCGTGGGGGCCGGCTCTTGGCGGCTGGAGCGGGTGCTGACGCTGCTGGAGCGCTTTCCCGTCTCCATCCTCCGGGTGAACCTGGGGGAGGCCCGGGCCCTGGTGGGGGAGGCCGGCGGGGAACAGGGGGTGGACAGCCCCGCCCCCGCCTCCCGGGAGGAACGGTCCGCCGCCGCCCTGGCGCTGGCGAGGCGGCACCGGGCCGCGGTGCTGCTCACCGGGCCGGAGGACCTGGTCACAGACGGCAAGACCCTCTGGCGGGTCTCCGGCGGCAGCGGACAGACGACCTCCGTCACCGGGACGGGGTGCATGCTGTCGGTTCTGTGCGGCGTGTTTAGCGCCGTGGAGCCGGAGCCGCTGTCCGCGGCCCTGCTGGCCTCCGCCTTTTGGAAGACCTGCGCCCGCCGGGCGGAGGAGCGGGCCGGCGGGCGGGGGCCCGGCAGCTTTCGCACGGCCCTGCTGGACGCCGCCGGAACGCTGACGGCGGCGGACCTGGCCGCGGAGGCGGAGATTGAAAGAGAGTAGAGACGCCGGAGATCCCGCCGTGCCCGCGGCGGGATCTCCGGTTGTTTTCCTGTGATCTGTCTGCCCGCTTCTAATCTCCGCCGCCGCCGCATAAGGTTGTCCCAGAGGTGATGTACATGAGAAAAAAGCCCATGTTCCCCGCCGGACTTTTCCGGCGGCTGGAGGCGGGGATTCTGGGGCTGGCGGTGCTGTGGACGGCGGCGGTGACAGCCGGCAGCGACACCGCCGCCGCGGCCTTTTCAGCCCTGCGGGACTCCCTGCCCCTTGGGGCGCTGCGGTGGGAGCTGGGGGATCTGTGGACCCGGGACCAGCTGTCCCCCGCCGCCGTGCTGGCCATCAGCCAGGCGCCGCTGCTGCTGTCCGCCCGGGCGGAGGTGGCGGAGCTGTGGCAGAGCGCGGAGACGGCGCCCCCCGCCGCCGCGGACGAGGAGGCGGAGGAGGCGGCCCCCACCCCGGTGGAGGAGACGCCTATGGACGTCGACGCGCCCCCCGCCGCCGCGGACAACGGCGTTCCCGCCCGGACCCTGGTGCCCAACGATCCCAGCGGCTACACCGTCTTTGGCCGGGCCTACATCAGCAACTCCACAGACCACGAGATCCCCCTCACGGCCCTGGGGGAGCCCTTTGCGGCGATGCTGACCGCGGAAGAGCCCCAGATTCTGATTCTCCACACCCACGGCAGCGAGGCCTACACCCCCGCCCCGGGGACGGAGGTAGTCTGGTCCGGGGATTACCGCACCACGGATACCCGGTACAATGTGGTGAAGGTGGGGGATGAGATGGCGGCGGTGTTCGGCGAGGCGGGGATCTCCGTCCTCCACGACCGGACGCTGTACGACTATCCCTCCTATTCCGGGGCCTATGACCGGGCGCTGTCCGCGATCCAGAGCTACCTGACCCAGTATCCCTCCATCCGCTTCATCCTGGACGTCCACCGGGACGCCATTGAGGACGGCCAGGGCAACCAGTACAAGGTGGTCTCGCCCATTGAGGGTGTGGGGACCTCCGCCCAGATGACCCTGGTGGTGGGCAGCGACGGCAGCGGCCTGACCCATCCGGACTGGCTGGAGAACCTGCGGCTGGCGGTGGCTCTCCAGCAGGACCTTCTGACGGAGTATCCCACGCTGATGCGGCCGCTGCTGCTGCGGAACTCCCGGTACAACCAGCACGCCACCACCGGTTCCCTGCTGGTGGAGGTGGGCGCCGCCGGAAACGCCCCGGAGGAGGCGCTTCTGGCGGGCCGCCTCTTCGCCCAGCGCATGACTCAGGTGCTGCGGGCGCAGAGCAAGTAGGCCCTTTACAGGTGGGGAAGGCTCCTGCGGTACTGCCGCAGGGCCTCCTCCCGGCCCTCTTCCCGGGCCGCGTCCAGCTTGGCCAGCAGGGCGGAGCGCTCTTCCGGGAGATTTCCCTGGACCACCACGGCGTTGGAGGCCCCCAGCGTGGCGAACCACACGGGGATTTTCAGCCCCTCCACCAGGACCCGGACCTCCTCCAGCTTTTCCAGCTCGCTCTCCTCTGCCCAGGCTCCCGCCTGGACCTCCCGATACAGCCGGGACTCCGGGAAGAGGGTGAGCATGGAGGAGCCGATGATTTTGGGGTTTGTCCGGTTGAAGACCTCCGCCGACGCGGCGGCCCCCTCCGCGCCGTGTCCCGTCCCGGGAAGGCCCGCCAGGTACATGAAGTGATAGCGGATGCCGGCGCCGTCCAGGCGGCGGGTTTGTGTCACAATGTCCTCCGGGCCGTAGCCCTTGTCCATAAACCGGAGGGAGGGGCCGTGGCCCGTCTCCACGCCGATGCTGAGACCCGTGTAGCCCAGGTCCCGGAGGGCTTTCAGCTCCCCGTCCGTCTTTCTGCCCACGTCTGTCACCCGGGCGAAGCAGCCGATGGTCTCACAGGCGGGGAGGTACCGCCGGACCAGTTCCCCGATGTGCCCCAGCTTCTCAGAGGACAACGCGAAGGGGTTGGCCCCGGTGAGAAAGACCCGGCGGACCCCGCCGGGCTCCGGCAGGCCCTGGAGCAGGGCGGCCAGCTTTCCCATGGGGTCGTGGGCCATCATCTGGGCCTCCCGCAGGTCCGCTTCCACCGTCTCCGGCGGCGTCATCCGGAACTGGAAGGGCAGGCCGTCGTAGAGGGTGCAGAATTTGCAGCGGTGCCACGTGCAGCCCGCCGTCACCTCCAGCAGGAGGGACGCGGCCTCGTAGGGCGGCCGCCAGATGGTGCCTGTGTAGTGCATATGTATCGCTCCTTTCCCCTGGAATGTAACAGGGGAGAGGGCTTTGCGCAAGTCCTGTCTTTTTTGGGTGATACGCTCTTTTTTCGTACCAAGGCCTTTTCAGCGGGCCGCCGGAATGGTATACTGAACTCCGACGGAATTCCCGAAGGAGGCGCGTCCCATGTCCGAGAACAAGTTCAGCGGGCCGGAGGCCCTGGCCCGCTGCGTCCCCATGAGCCGGCTGCAGTCGGTGCTCTCCGGAAAGTGGAAGATTTTGATTTTGTGGTATGTGGCCTTTTACAGGGTCCAGCGGTTCGGCCAGCTGCTGCGCCGCCTGGAGGGCGTCACCCAGTCCACATTGACCAGGCAGCTGCGGGAGCTGGAGGCGGACGGCTTTCTTCGCCGGGAGGTCTTCCCGGAGGTGCCGCCCCGGGTGGAGTACACCCTGACGGAGCTGGGAGAGGGCTTTCTGCCGGTGCTGGAGGCCATGCTCCGCTGGAGCGAGGAGAACCTGTGCCCGCCGGGGTATGTGAGCCCCTGCGGGGAGGGGCCGGACCTGCGGGGACCGGAGGATGGGGCAGGTCCCACGGCGCGCCGGTGATAAGAAGAGGGCGGGACATCCGAGATGTCCCGCCCTCCGGCTCATTCCGTTATTTCATCCCCGGCGAGGCTCGCCAGCTTGTGCAGGTGCTCGATGGGAAACGGCGGTGCCGCCATGGGCCGCGCCGCGATGGACAGCAGCTTCATGGGGCTGTCGTCCGCCGCCACCCGGTTGGATGACAGGGCTCCGCACCGCTTGCAGCGGTGAATAATGGCCCACTCGCCGCCCTTTCGGACCCACACCGCCACCGGCTCCATGAGCCCGCCGCAGTCCGCCGCCCGGTCTCCCGGCTCCACGTCCAGGTGGAGGCTTGTAAGGCAGTTGGGACAGTGGTTGCGGTGGCCGCTTCCGGCCCCCTCCGGGCCCACGGGCCAGCCGCAGGCCTTGCAGGGGAAGGCGTCGCCGCAGGGATGGGCCTTGTAATAGCCTTTTTGGAATGTCTTTCTCTTGTTCTCCCGGTTCATGGGATGGTTCCTCCTGATAGAATTGGCGTCATTCTACGGGAGGCAGGGTTTTCAGATAGATGTGTCCTGACCTCCCGGTCAGACGACACTCTCCGCGTTTTTACGCTTCATAGGGCAAACTCCTTTTTGAATCGCTCCGCCCGGGGGCGGGACATGGTCAAGGATACCACACCGCGCCGCCGCCGTCAACCCCCGTCACCGATTGCCCCGCTGCCGCCTATACTGTCATACGGGCGGCGTTCCGCCCGAACCTGAATCAAAGGCGGAGATACGCTATGCTGCAATCCTTACAATGGGCGGCCCTGGGCACCGGATTCACGTTCCTGATGACCACGCTGGGCGCCGCCACGGTGTTTTTCCTCTCCGGGGAGCCCAGGCCCCGGTTCCAGCGGGCCATGCTGGGCTTTGCCGCGGGGGTGATGACCGCGGCCTCTGTGTGGAGCCTGCTGCTGCCCGCCATCGACCAGGCGGAGGGGGAGGGGCGGTTCCCCGGCTGGCTGCCGGCTGCTGCCGGAATGCTGCTGGGGGTGGTGTTCCTGGCGGCCCTGGACGCCATGCTGCCCCACCTGCGGCGAAACCGGGACCTGGCCGACGACACCTGGCGGCAGAACACCCTTCTCATGACCGCCATCACGCTACATAACGTGCCGGAGGGTATGGCGGTGGGGCTGGCCTTCGCCCTGGCGGCCCAGGGGGAGAACTTCGCCGGGGCGGCGGCCCTGG
>CAJUDV010000005.1 GCA_910585385.1 uncultured Oscillibacter sp.
CCTCCCGGAGCTGGAAGGCCGTGTCCGGGTTGATGACGGTGGAGCGCATCAGGGGGTGCTCGCTGTTCAGGGCGCCCGCCCGGAAGCGGGCCAGGGCCGCCCGGTCCACCAGGCCCGCCAGGTCGCCGTAGTCCAGCACGTCGATTTTTTGGATCTCGTGGGAGGTGCGGAAGCCGTCGAAGAAGTGCATGAAGGGCACCCGGCTCCGGATGGCGGAGAGGTGGGCCACGGCGGCCAGGTCCATGCACTCCTGGACACAGGAGGAGGCCAGCTGGGCAAAGCCGGTCTGGCGGCAGGCCATGACGTCGGAGTGGTCCCCGAAGATGGAAAAGGCGCTGGTGCCCACGGTCCTGGCCGCCACGTGGATGACGCCGGGCAGCAGCTGCCCCGCGATGCGGTACAGCGGCGGCACCATCAGCATCAGACCCTGGCTGGCGGTGTAGCTGGTGGTGAGGGCCCCGGTCTCCAGGGACCCGTGCATGGCCCCGCAGGCCCCGGCCTCGCTCTGCATCTCCATGAGCCGCACCGGCTGGCCGAAGATGTTTTTCATCCCGTTGGCGGCCCAGGTGTCCACGTGCTCCGCCATGGGGCTGGAGGGCGTGATGGGGTAGATCGTCGCAACCTCGGTAAAGGCGTAGCTGGCATAGGCGGCGGCCTCGTTGCCGTCCATGGTCTTGCGTTTCATTGAGATTCCCCCTGTTCTGACTTTTTGTTTCCCGCGGCGGCGGGCGACGTTATCATACATCTATTATGGCAGTCTGACATCATGCTGTCAAGGGGCAAAAGCGCGGGGCTGGAAGAAACGCCTTTCATCTCCCGCGTGCTGCGCGGCTTCCCGGCGGCTGGACTTTGACTTTACTATGAGAAAGGGGATTCCGGCGGGAGATGGAGGTCTGCCGGAGATCTCCGGCTCAGCCGACGCGCAAGAGACAGAACCGGCCTCATTTTCAGATGTTCTGGATGTCAGGCCGGTTTTTTGTTGACGGAGCGGGAGATTGGCGGTATAATAAAATGATTTACCATATCATGACGCCGAAAGGCGCCAATATGATGCCAGCCAGTTCCGCCGTCCTTGAAGCGGAGGCGGGAGTAGGGAGGAACGCGAGATGTGGATTGCGGACAAGTGGGAGGACTATGAGCTGCTGGACTGCGGCGGCGGCGAGCGGCTGGAGCGGTGGGACAGCCAGGTGCTGGTGCGCCCGGACCCCCAGGCCATCTGGGAGACACCCCGGAGAAACCCCGCGTGGAAGCGGGCGGACGGGCGGTATCTCCGCTCCCACACCGGCGGCGGCCACTGGGAGAAGAAGGCCCTGCCGGAGAACTGGAGGATTCGCTACGGGCCCCTGACCTTCCAGGTCAAGCCCATGAATTTCAAGCACACCGGCCTCTTTCCGGAGCAGGCGGCCAACTGGGATTTCGTCATGGACAAGATCCAAAGCGCCGGGCGGCCCGTGCGGGTGCTGAACCTCTTTGCCTACACCGGCGGGGCCACGGTGGCCTGCGCCAAGGCCGGGGCCAGCGTGTGCCATGTGGACGCCGCCAAGGGCATGGTGGCCTGGGGGAAGGAGAACGCCAGGCTCTCCGGGCTGGAGGAGGCCCCCATCCGCTGGATTGTGGATGACTGCGCCAAGTTCGTGGAGCGGGAGATCCGCCGGGGGCGGCGGTACGACGCCGTCATCATGGACCCGCCCAGCTACGGCCGGGGGCCCGGCGGCGAGGTGTGGAAGCTGGAGGAGAACCTGTACCCCTTTGTGAAGCTGTGCGCCGGGGTGCTGTCGGACAGGCCCCTCTTCGTGCTCATCAACTCCTACACCACGGGGCTGGCCCCGTCGGTGCTGGGGTACCTGCTGAACATCCTGGTGGCGGAGAAGTACGGCGGGAAGTGCGCCTGGGACGAGCTGGGCCTGCCCGTCACGGAGACGGGACTTGCCCTGCCCTGCGGGGCCACGGGGAGATGGTTTTCAGAGTGACGGCACGGAGGAGCGCCATATGATACGGTATGTTTGGCTCACATGGCAGTATCTGACGCGGATGCTGCCCGGCGCTCTGGCGGCGCTGGCGCTGTATGTCTGCCTGTACCCGGGGCGGCGGAGAAGACTGCGGGCCGCGGGCCTGGCCAGTTCCCGGCTGCGGGAGTGTCTGCTGGCGCTGTTTTGGATGTTTGGCGGCGGTATGGCGGCGCTGACGCTGACGCCGTGGGGATTCGACCTGTTTTCCGTACTGCGCTGGGGCTGGGCGGGGCCGTTTTTCCGGCTGGGGGACATGAATCTGATCCCCTTTCAGACGTTTGCCCTCAGCGGGGTTCTGCTGTACACGCTGCTGGGCAACATTGTCATGTTCCTGCCCTTTGGTTTTTTCCCGCCCCTTTTGTGGCGGGGATACACCTGGAAGCGCGCCCTTGCTGCGGGGGTGTGCGTCACGGGCTTTATTGAATCCTGGCAGCTGCTTGTGGGCAGGGCCTTCGATATAGACGATTTGATGCTGAACACCTTTGGGACTCTCTGCGGCTTTTGGCTGTGGCTGGCGCTGCGGCGGCCGGCCCCGGGGCTTGCGGGGAAATTCCATGTGGATTTCAATGAGGAATGTATCCATGAATGAGATGATTGAGACCGAGAGCCTCCGCTTCGCCTACCCGGCGGACGAGGGCGGAGAACCGGTGTTCGCCCTGCGGGGCGTGGACCTGACCATTGAGAAGGGCAGCTTTGTGGTGGTGCTGGGGCACAACGGCTCGGGAAAGTCCACCCTGGCCAAGACCTTCAACGCCGTGCTGCTGCCGACGGGGGGCAAGGTCTATGTGGAGGGTATGGACACCCTGGACGAGGGCCTGCTGCTGGCCGTCCGCCAGCGGGTGGGCATGGTGTTCCAGAACCCGGACAACCAGATTGTGGCCAATGTGGTGGAGGAGGACGTGGCCTTTGCCCCGGAGAACCTGGGAGTTCCCTCAGAGGAGATTCGCCGGCGGGTGGACGACGCCCTGCGGACCGTGGGAATGTACGACTTTGTGCGCCACGCCCCCCACCTCCTCTCCGGCGGGCAGAAGCAGCGGATCGCCATCGCCGGGGTGCTGGCCATGGAGCCGGAGTGCATCGTGCTGGACGAGGCCACGGCCATGCTGGACCCCATCGGGCGGCAGGAGGTGCTGTCCACCGTCCACCGGCTGAACCGGGAGAAGGGCATCACGGTGGTGCTCATCACCCACCATATGAACGAGGCGGAGGAGGCGGACCGGGTGATTGTCATGGACGGCGGAACGGTGGCCATGGACGGCGCCCCGGCGGAGGTCTTTACCCAGGTGGAGGCCCTGCGGCACATGGGGCTGACGGTGCCGGACACCGTGGACCTGCTGGACCGCCTGCGGCGGGATGGGGTGGAGGTGCCCCTGGACGCGCTGACGGTGGGAGCCTGCGCGGACGCCATTGCGGCGGAGTTTGGAAATTCAGACTAGGAGGGCCTGGACATGAAACGACGGATGTGGATTGGTCTGCTGCTGACGCTGGTTCTGTGCGGCTGCTCGGGAGAGGCGGAGGTGGTCAATACATTCACCGAGACGCCGGAGGAGCTTATCACGGAGCGGATCGAGCAGGGAGAGGAAGTTACCACGCAGACCTACTATGAACTGAGCGACGGCACATGGAAGACGGATGACTGCGCCTATCAGTACAGGCTGGTGGTGACGGGGCGGCTGCATAACGCCGTGAAGGACACCACCTACACGATTCTCAGCAACATCGAGGAGATCACCTTCGACCAGGCGTGGAAGGCCAGCGGACTGAGCAGCAGTACAGAGGACTATTTTGCGGGAGAGGACGCAGTCTTTGTGGCCATTCAGTAGGATGGACGGAGACGTTTTGAATACAGATGCGCGGGGGGAGTCCCTGCGCGCAGGGGGAGAGACGGCCTTGGAGACCATACAGCCCATTTTACAAGTAAACAACCTCACCCATACCTACGGCATCGGCACCCCCTTTCAGCGCAGCGCGGTGGAGGGCTTGAGCTTTGATGTGCGGCCCGGGGAGTTCCTGGGCATCATCGGCCACACCGGCTCCGGGAAGTCCACGCTGATCCAGCACCTCAACGGCCTTCTGCGCCCCACCTCCGGCCAGGTGCTGCTCAGCGGAAAGGACATCTGGGCGGAGCCCAAAAAGATCCGGGACGTGCGGTTCCGGGTGGGGCTGGTGTTCCAGTACCCGGAGTACCAGCTCTTTGAGGAGACCGTCTACAAGGACATCTCCTTCGGCCCCATGAACCAAGGAAAGACTGGGGCGGAGCTGGATCACGCCGTCCGGGAGGCGGCGCGGCTGGTGGGCATCCGGGACGAGCAATTGGACAAGTCCCCCTTTGAGCTCTCCGGCGGGCAGAAGCGCCGGGTGGCCCTGGCGGGGGTGCTGGCCATGGAGCCGGAGGTGCTGGTGCTGGACGAGCCCACGGCGGGATTGGACCCGGCGGGCAGGGAGAACCTGATGGCCAACATCCGGGACTTCCATCGCAACCGCCGCACCACGGTGATTTTGGTGAGCCACAGCATGGACGAGATCGCCCGGAACGTGGACCGGATTCTGGTGCTGAAATCCGCCCATATCCTCATGGACGGCACGCCGGCGGAGGTGTTCGCCCAGGCGGACGCCCTCCTGGAGGCGGGGCTGGACGTGCCCCAGGTGACGCGGGTGGCCATGGCGTTAAAGGCCCGGGGACTGGACGTGGACCCGGCGGTGTACACCGTGGAGGACCTGGAGCGGCAGCTGCTGGCGCTCAAGAAGGGAGGGGCCCCATGCTGAAAGACATCACCCTGGGCCAGTACTTCCCAGGCGACACCCCAGCCCACCGGCTGGACCCCCGGACGAAGATATTGCTGGTGCTGCTCTACATCATCGCCCTGTTCTGCGCCCGGGGCGCGGCGGGCTACGGCGTGCTGGCCCTGACGCTGGCGGTGTGCGTCCGCGTCTCCAGGGTAGGCATCAGGGCGTTGGTGCGGGGGCTCAAGCCGGTGCTGTTCATCATCGTCTTCACCGGGCTTTTGAACCTCTTCTTTACGCCGGGCACGAGAAATCTGGTGGAGTGGGGGCCGGTCCGCGTGTCGGACGCCGGCGTCCACAACGCCGTCTTCATGGTGCTGCGGATCATGCTGCTGATTATGGGCACCTTCCTCATGACCTACACCACCAGCCCCATCAGCCTCACCGATGGGCTGGAGCGGCTGCTCAACGGCCTCAAGCGGCTCCATGTGCCGGTCCACGAGCTGGCCATGATGATGTCCATCGCCCTGCGGTTTATCCCCACGCTGATTGAGGAGACGGACAAGATCATGTCCGCCCAGAAGGCCCGGGGGGCCGATTTTGAGAGCGGGAACCTCGTGCAGAAGGCCAAGGCCCTGATTCCCATTCTGGTGCCCCTCTTCATCAGCGCCTTCCGCCGGGCCGACGAGCTGGCCACGGCCATGGAGTGCCGGTGCTACCACGGTGGCCAGGGGCGGACGAAGCTCCACGTGCTGAAGTACCAGGGGCGGGATTATATCGCGCTGGCCATGGGGGCCGTGATCCTGGCGGGGGTTATCGCCCTGGGGCGGTTTGGGATTTGATTTGACTGGGAGTTGGGAATAGGAGGCGGATGTGAGGAAAAATTGGATGCAGGGCGGGCTGGCAGTTTTATGCGCGGTTCTGGCCCTGACGCTGTTCTTCCAGCAGCGGAGGGTGGAGGCCCTGGAACAGGCGGCCCAGACGTACGATGCGCTGCGGAATGAATGCGACACGCTGCGGATGGAACTTGACTCGGTGAAAGCCGACCTGCGGGAGACGCTGGAGCGCGAGACGGAGCTGAGAGCGGAGCTGGGGACAAGACCCACCGCGGGCGGGCGCGCCGCTGCCTACGCCGTGGACGTTGAGGGCGTGGACCTGGCGGGGCGGACCGTTACGCTGGCGGTGTCTGTGGACCTGGCCGCGGCGGACGAGAACGCCAGGGCCTCCGTGGTGACGGACGCGGCGGAGCACCACGACGCCCTGGAGACGCCTTTGATCAGGGGAGAGGACGGCCGGTACACCGGGAGCGTTACGCTGCCCCTGGAGCCCGATGACCGGGTGCAGATGCGGCTTCTGACCACAGTGGGAGGCGCGAAATACGCCGAGACCCTCTGTGCCCACCACTCCCTTATGGAGCTGCTGCCCGTTCAGCTGAACAGCTGGAGCGGGGAGGCGGAATATGCGGACGGAAAGCTGATCTTCTCCGGATGGACCTTCCGCCCGGAGGACGGACAGGGCGGCCCGGCGGAGATTTGGGAGCCGAGGCTGGAGCTGGCCCGGGACGGAGCGCCGTGGATGGATTTCGGCCTGACGGAGGAGGCGGATGCCTGTGTGCAGACGCCGGATTCCATAGGGATGGACTGTCAGGAGGGGGATTCCATCGCCGTGAATTTTACCTGCACGGACCGGTACGGCCTGCGCTATGCCTTCTCGGCCGGATGGTGGGAGGTTAAAAACGGTCAGGCTGTGCGGCACTGGCCCGCAGCGGCCAGGCCGGGCCTGCGCTGGGAGTGAGGAGGACCCATGCGCAACATTGCATTAAAGCTCATGTACAACGGCACCGCCTACCATGGCTGGCAGGTGCAGAAAAACGCCGCCTCTGTCTGCGAGACACTGCAAAATGCACTGGAGAAGATCACCGGGGAGAAAGTGCACCTCACCGGCTGCGGCCGCACCGACGCCGGCGTTCACGCCGAGCGGTACATCGCAAACTTCCGCACCGAGAGCCGCATTCCTGTGGAGCGGCTGCCCTTTGCCGTCAACACCCACACGCCGGAGGACATCGCCGTGGAAGCCGCCTTCGAGGTGGCGGAGGACTTCAACGCCATCGGCTCGTGCCTGAAAAAGGAGTATACCTACCGCATCTACAACTCCCGGGTGAAGAATCCGTTTTATGTCAACCGGGCGTACTTCTACCCCAAGCGGCTGGACGAGGAATATTTAAACCGGGCGGCCTATATGTTCGTGGGCACCCATGACTTCCGGGCGGTGCGCTCCGTGGGCACGGAGACGAAGTCCACCGTTCGCACGATCTACTGGTGTGATGTGTCCCGGGGCGGGGATCTTTTGGAATTGAAGGTCTGCGCCAATGGGTTTTTGTATAACATGGTACGGGCCATCACCGGCACCGTGCTCTACGCGGCGGAGGGAAAATTCACCCCGGAGGACATCCCCGCCATTTTGGAGAGGGGAGACCGAACTCTGGCGGGACCCACAGTACCACCGGGGGGACTGTACCTCACAAGACTTTGGTACGAGGATGAGCGGCTCAATGGCTAACAGGACAAAAGACATCTGGAATGACGACGACGGCGCGGGATGGGCGGAGCGGCGCTCCGGCCGCCTGCGGCGGTTTCTCGTGTTCTTTTTGACCCTGGCGGCGGTGCTGGGCGTGGTGCTGGCGGCCGCCTACCGGGACGGCACGGGCTTTGACGTGCTGCGGCGGTATCTCACTTACGGCGGCTCCGCCAGTTCCGGTGAGGAGCGGTACCGCTATGACGCCTCCCCGGGCAGCCGCTTCGCGGTGCTGGGGGACCAGCTGGTGGTGCTGTCGGACAACTCTCTGCGGCTTTTGAACAAGGACGGCGGGGAGACCTGGTCCGCCCAGGTGAAGATGTCCGTTCCGGCCCTGAGCCAGGGCGGCGGCCGGGTGGCGGCTTACGACGTCGGCGGCAGATTCCTGTACGTTTTGGATGAGAGGGGAGAGGTGTTCCGCCTGGAGACGGAGGAGGATGAGCCCTTGATCTCCGCCACCCTGAACGCCAAGGGGATGCTGGCAGTGACGGCGGAGCGGCGGAACGCCAAGGGCGCCGTTACCGCTTACAGCGCGGACATGGGCCAGGTGGTGTTTGACATGACCTCCGATGAGCGGTTTGTGACGGAGGCCCGGGTCAGCGACGACGGGAACACATTGGCGGTGGTGCGGCTGGGGCAGGAGAACGGCGTGTTCGTCAGCAATGTGCTGCTGTACGACCTGCGGGAGCCGGGAAAAATCGAGCCCTTCGCGGATTACAGCATCTCTGACGGGCTGGTGCTTGCCACCGGCCAGCAGGACGGAAGATTTGTGACGGTATCGGACACCTGCGTGACCTGTGCCTCCTACTCTGGCAGAGTGGAGGCCAGCTATGACTGCGGCGGGGCGTACCTGCGCAGTTACAGCCTGGGAGAGGAGTTCACTGCCCTGCTGCTGAACCGCTATCAGGCCGGAAACGTGGGGCGGCTGGTCACCTTGGACGCGGAGGGCGAGGAGCTGGGAAGCCTGGAGATCCATGAGGAGGTCCGGGGTCTCTCCGCGGCGGGGAGGTATCTGGCGGTACTGTACACGGACCGGTTGGTGGTGTATAATGAAAACTTGCAGGTATACGCCTCTCTGCGGGGCATTACCGGCGTCTCTGGGGCTCTGATGCGGCCGGACGGCTCGGCGCTGCTGCTGTCGGCGGAGTCCGCCAGCCAGTTTCTTCCCTAGTCCCGAATGTTGTCTTGAGGCGGCGGCGTTGGCTGGTTTGAAGTCCGCCGGGATTTTTGCGCTGAATCGCCTGTCTGGCGCAATTTGCTGTCCCACCGGTCTGGGGGGCCTTGCTTGAAATACGCCGGACGGCGGCGCATCGTGTTCCGCGGGGGGCCCTGGACCCTGATTTCCAGGATCTTCTCATGGAGCGAAAAATTTTCGGTGAGTTCACAAAACGTTTACAGCGTGAAAGGTAGGAAAATGTGACGGTACCTGTTATAATAGACATCATTGCGGCGGCCCTTTTGATTGGTTTTACCTTCTGCGGGGCGAAACGGGGGCTGTTCCGGGCTCTGGCCGGGCTGCTGATTTTGGTGCTGGCTCTGATAGGGGCCCGTTTGGCGGCGGAGACCCTGGCGCCGTCCGCGGCGAGGATGGCGGCGCCCGCTATCCAGCGGCACATCGAAAAGCGGCTGGACGAGACGCTGCCGGATGCCGTGGGCCAGATACCGGAGGAGATCCTTCCGGAGGAGCTGCTGGGGCTTCTGGGGATTGCCGGCGGCCGGCTGGAGGACCTGGCGGAACAGGCCCGGGAGGGTGTTCGGGAGACTGGGGCGTCAATCCTGTCCGCCGTGGCCCAGAGCGTTACGGAGTCCCTTTTCTACGGGGGCATCTACATTCTCGCTTTTTTGCTGCTGGCGGTTCTGCTGAATCTGGCGGCGAAGGCCATGGATCTGGCGCTGAAGCTGCCGGTGCTCCACGGAGCCAACGCCCTGGGCGGCGCGGCGGTGGGCCTGGCGGAGGGCGTCTTGGCCGTGTGCTTGCTGGCTCTGCTGGCGCAGAGACTGGGCGTCTCCCCGGAGGGGAGCTACATTTTACAATTTGCGTTCCGGCTTTAACCGGCTGGGCGCTTTGCAGCTCAGCGGCGGGGCCGCTGGATTTTCTGGAGGTATACGATGCAGCCTACACTTTGTTCAAGATGCAAGAAAAACGTCGCCGTGGTGTTCATCTCCAAGCTGGACGGCGATAAGCCCATCAACGAGGGACTGTGCCTCAAGTGCGCGAAGGATCTGGGACTGCCCCAGGTGGACGACATGATGAAGCGCATGGGCATCTCCGACGAGGACTTGGAGACCATCAATACGGAGATGATGCAGGCCTTTGACGGTGTGGAGAATATCGAGGACCTGCCCGGCGGCGAGGAGAGCGGCGGCGAGGAAGAGGACGGAAAAACCGCTACCTTCCCGTTTTTGAACCGGCTGTTTTCCTCCGGCGACAAGCCTGCCAAGGAGGAGCCCGCCTCCGAGGACGGCGGCGCCCGGGGCGGCCGGGAGAAGAAGGACGCCAAAAGCGGCAAGCGGAAGTATTTGAACAGCTACTGCATCTCCCTCAGCGACAAGGCCAAGGAGGGCAAGCTGGACCCGGTCATCGGCCGGGCCCAGGAGATTGAGCGGGTGGTGCAGATCCTGAACCGCCGCCAGAAGAACAACCCCTGCCTCATCGGCGAGCCCGGCGTTGGCAAGACCGCCATCGCCGAGGGACTGGCCCAGCGGATTGCCAACGGGGACGTGCCCTTTAAGCTGCGGGAGAAGGAGGTCTATCTCCTGGACCTCACCGCGCTGGTGGCCGGCACTCAGTTCCGCGGCCAGTTTGAGAGCCGGATGAAGGGCCTCATCGACGAGGTGAAGCGGCTGGGGAACATCGTTTTGATGATCGACGAGGTCCACAGCATCGTGGGCGCGGGCGACGCCGAGGGCAGCATGAACGCCGCCAATATCTTAAAGCCCGCTCTCTCCCGGGGGGAGATCCAGGTCATTGGCGCCACTACTTTCAACGAGTACCGCAAGTCCATTGAGAAGGACACCGCCCTGGAGCGGCGCTTCCAGCCGGTGACGGTGAACGAGCCCTCCATCGAGGACTCCGTGGAGATTTTAAAGGGGCTGGCCCCCAACTATGAGAGCTTCCACGGTGTGAAGATCTCCGAGGGGATTCTCCGCCAGGCGGTGGTGCTCAGTGAGCGGTATATCACGGACCGCTTTTTGCCGGACAAGGCCATTGATCTCATTGACGAGGCGTGCTCTGACCTGAACTTGAAGGACCCGGATATATCCCGCAGGATGCAGATCCAGCGGGAGCTGGACGACTACGAGAAGGAGCGGACCATGCTGGAGGAGAAGGAGGAGAAGGTCGAGGAGGACTACGCCCGCATGGCGGAGCTCAAGAGCCGGGAGCTGCAGCTGAACACGGAGCTCACGGCCCTGTGCGAGAAGGGGGACCCCCAGCTCTCCATGGAGAACCTGGCCCACGTCATTGAGCTCTGGACCAAGATTCCCGCCTCCCGCATCCGGGAGCAGGAGTTCCAGCGCCTGAGCCAGCTGGAGCAGCGGCTCAAGGGCCACATCATCGGCCAGGACGAGGCGGTATCCGCCGTGTCCGCCGCTGTGCGCCGCAACCGGGTGGGCATCTCCCCCAAGCACAAGCCCGTCAGCTTCATCTTCGTGGGCCCCACGGGCGTGGGCAAGACGGAGCTTGTCAAGCAGCTGGCCGGCGACCTCTTCAACACGCCGGACGCCCTGATCCGGCTGGATATGTCCGAGTTTATGGAGAAGCACTCCGTCTCCCGCATCGTGGGCTCCCCTCCGGGATACGTGGGCTACGACGAGGCGGGCCAGCTGACGGAGAAGATCCGCCGCAAGCCCTACGCCGTGGTGCTCTTTGACGAGATCGAGAAGGCCCACCCGGACGTGCTGAACGTTCTCCTCCAGATCCTGGACGACGGTGAGATCACCGACGCCCACGGGCGGAAGGTGAACTTTGAGAACACCATCATCGTCATGACCTCCAACGCCGGCAGCGCCACCAAGGAGGGCACCGTGGGCTTTGGCCGCACCCAACAGGAGCAGGACGCCGACCGGGCCATGAAGGCTCTCCAGCAGTTTTTGCGCCCGGAGTTTATCAACCGGGTGGATGCGGTCATCACCTTCAACCGCCTGACGGAGGAGCACTTCCAATCCATCGCCCGGATCATGCTGGAGGAGCTGGCGGCCTCCCTGAAAGAGAAGGCCATTACTTTCACCTATGACGGCGCTTTGGTGGAGCAGCTGACCCACAAGTCCTACTCCAGGACCTACGGGGCCCGGAACCTCCGGCGGACCATCCAGAAGGAGCTGGAGGACCCCATGGCCACCCGGATCATCGACAGCTATGAGACGCCCATCACCCAGATCAAGGCCACGGCTGAGGATGGGGAGGTCAAGCTGTACTGCCTGTAAGAGAGGAGGCGAAGGGATGCTGTTTCGAAAGGACATAGACCCCCGGTGCGTATACTGCCAGCGGGGGCAGCAGATCAATGAGCGGGAGGTGGCCTGTGTGAAGCGGGGCATCGTGCCGGTGGAGAACAGCTGCCGGGCTTTCCGGTATGACCCCATGAAGCGGGTGCCGCCCCGCCCGGCGGTGCTGGAGACCCGGCGCCTGAAGCCGGAGGATTTCGCCATATAGCCCAACGGCAGGCGCCGGGAGTTCCCGCCGCCTGCCGTAGATTTGAAAGGGGAGAAGAGGATGGAGCTGAAAAAGGTCTGGGCGGTGTATTACAGCGCCACTGGAACCACGGCCAAGGTGGTCCGCACCGCGGCGGAGGCTCTGGCGGAGAGGCTGGGTCTGCCCATGGAGGAGCGGAGCTTCACCCGGCCCGTGGAGCGGGCGGCGGCGCTGGCCTTCACAGCGGCGGACCTCGTGGTAGTGGGGTCTCCCACCTACGCGGGGAAGCTGCCCAACAAAATTCTGCCGGACTTCCAGGAGAAGCTCCGGGGAAACGGGGCCCTGGCGGTGCCTGTGGTGCTGTTTGGCAACCGGAGCTTTGACAACGCCCTGGCGGAGCTGCGGGCGGTGCTGGAATCGGGCGGGTTCCGTCCCATAGCGGCGGGGGCCTTTGTGGGCCGCCACGCATTTACGGACGAGCTTGCCTTCGGCCGTCCCGGCTGGAGCGACATGGCGGAGATTAGGGAGTTTGCCGGAAAAATTGCGGAAAAGGCGCTGTCGGGAGATTTTGCGTTGGTCCAGGTGCCCGGAGACCCGGCGGCGGCATACTACATTCCAAAGGGGCTGGACGGAGAGCCGGTGAAATTTCTCAAGGCCAAGCCCAGGACGGACCTGTCCAGGTGCAGCAGCTGCGGGGCCTGCGTCCGGGCCTGTCCCATGGGGGCGATTGATCCGAAAAACGTGGCGGAGGTTCCAGGGACATGTATCAAGTGCCAGAGCTGTGTGCGCAAGTGCACCCGGGGGGCGAAGTACTTTGATGATCCGGCGTTTTTGTCCCATGTGGCCATGCTGGAGCGGGAGTTCCGGGAGCCGGAGGAGAATAGAGTCTTTTTGTAAGCGAAGGGGCCGGACGCAAAAGCGTCCGGCCCTTTGATGATGAGCGGGGAGAAAACAGGCGGCTGTTGGGCTCCGCCCGCTTTAAAAACCGTTTGCCGGTTTTCAAGGTATTGGCTATGTCGGTTATTGCCAGCCCCGGGCGGCGGGGT
The DNA here is from genome assembly GCA_910585385.1 of uncultured Oscillibacter sp. GTDB lineage: Bacteria > Bacillota > Clostridia > Oscillospirales > Oscillospiraceae > Oscillibacter. The sequence continues at coordinate 12,984 of CAJUDV010000005.1, forward strand.
CTAAGGTCTCTGCGGCGGCGTAGAGCAGCGCGTTGCAGATGGCAGCGGCCACGCTGCTGCCCCCCTTTCGGCCCATGGCCGCGATGGCGGGGACGCCGCAGGCTTCGCAGGCGGCGAAGAGGATCTCCTTGCTCTCTACCACGTTGACAAAGCCCACCGGTACGCCCACCACCAGGGCCGGCCGCCATCCCGCCTCTATCAGTTCCGCAATCCGCAGCAGCGCCGTGGGGGCATTGCCCACCGCCAGGATGGCGCTGGGGTATTCCTGCGACGCGTATTCCATGGAGACTGCCGCCCGGGTGATCCCCCGTTCCCTTGCCATACGGGCGACCTCCGGCTCCGCCATGAAGCAGTGGAGCGTACAGCCCAGCTTTTCCAGGCTGGGCTTGCTGATGCCCGCCTTTGCCATATTGGTGTCCGTGACGATGGGGGTTCCCCGGCGCAGCGCGGCCTGGCCGCGTTCCGCCGCCTCAGGGGTGAAGCGGAGGGTTTGGGCGTAATCGAAATCCGCCGTGGTGTGGATGACCCGTTTTACGATTGCCTCGTTCTCCGGCGGCAGGACGATGCCCCGCGCCGCCAGCTCCGCGGCGATGATGGACATACTGGTCCGCTCAATGTCCCCGGGAAGGGTGTGGCGTGTTTTCATGGCGATTTGTCCTCCTTGTTCACTTCCGGGCGTACCGGTCCATGGCGCCGTAGACGGCGGCCATGTCCAGGCTGGAGCGGACGTCTGCCGCCAGCAGGTCGTACTGGCGCTCCTGATAGGCCCGGCGGCTCTCCACCGCTGCCTCTTGAGAGGAGAGGCCTTTGCGCCCCAGAAGCCAGGCGGCCAGGCGCTCCGTCAGCGTGCCGCTGTCGAAGAGGCCGTGGAGATAGGTTCCGAACACAGTCCCCGCGGCGGCGCCGTCCTCCTGACCATTTTCCAGGCGGCAGAAGGGGACGCCTCCGGTCCGCCGGGTGAGGCCCATGTGGATTTCATAGCCGTCGATCTCCGCCCCGCTAAAGGGCTCCGCCGTGACAGCGGCAGCAGTCCGTGTGCGGGTTTTTTGGAGAGAGAACACGGTCTCGCAGGGGAGCAGGCCCATGCCCCGCAGGGTTCCGCCCCGTTCTGCGCCCTCCGGGTCGGAGAGGGTTTGGCCCAGCATCTGATAGCCGCCGCAGACCCCCAGCACCGGGATGCCGGCCGCCGCCAGCTTCAGGACGGCGGCCTCCAAACCGCTCTGCCGCAGCCAGAGGAGGTCGTCCATGGTACTCTTGGTGCCGGGGAGGATCACAAGGTCCGGCATCCCCAGGGCGGCGGGACCATCCACATACCGCACGCCCAGGGCGCTGTGGCTCTCCAGGGGGGAGAAGTCCGTGAAATTGGAGATGCGGGGCAGGCGAATGACGGCGACGTCCACGGCCCGGCGGGCCCGGGTCTCCTCCAGCCGGGGGGAGAGGCTGTCCTCGTCGTCGATGTCCGCCCGGGTGTAGGGAATGACTCCCAGCACAGGGATGCCGGTCCGCTCCTCCAGCATGGCAAGGCCCGGTTTCAGCAGCGCCGGGTCTCCCCGGAACTTGTTGATGACAAGGCCCGCGATCCGCTCCCGCTCATGGGGCTCCAGCAGCGCCGCGGTGCCGTAGAGCTGGGCGAACACGCCGCCCCGGTCGATGTCCCCCACCAGCAGCACCGGGGCGTTTACCAGCTCCGCCAGGCCCATGTTCACAAAGCTGTCGGCGTTTCGCAGGTTGATCTCCGCTGGGCTGCCGGCCCCCTCGATGACGATGATGTCATACTCTGCGGCAAGGCTCTCATAGGCCCCCAGCACCTCGGGGACCAGGCTCTTTTTCATCCGGAAGTAGCCGGCAGCCTCATACTGGCCCCGGACCTCCCCCAGGACAATGAGCTGGCTTCCCGTGTCGCTGGAGGGCTTGAGGAGCACGGGGTTCATCCGCACGTCCGGCTCGACGCCCGCCGCCTGGGCCTGGACCGCCTGGGCCCGGCCCATCTCCAGGCCGTCCCGGGTGATATAGCTGTTCAGAGCCATGTTCTGGCCCTTGAAGGGGGCCGTCCGCCAGCCGTCCTGGCGGAAGATGCGGCACAGCGCCGCCGCCAGCAGGCTCTTTCCCGCGCCGGACATGGTGCCCTGCACCATAATGCACCGCGCCATTTACAGCACCTCCTCCAAAATCTTCAAAAATGTGGTGTTTTCATGCTCCAGCCGCACCGCCGCCCGGTACCAGCCGGGGCCCAGGCCGTGGTAGTTGGAGCAGTCCCGGATCAGCACGCCCCGCTCCGACAGTCTCTGAGGCAGGGCGGGCGCGCCGCAGAAGAACAGCAGGTAGTTGGCCTCTCCGGGGCAGACCCGGCAGCCCAGAGCCGTCAGCCCCGCAAAGAGGCGGGGGCGCTCCCGGCGGACCAGCTGCCGGAGGGGTTCCAGGTTCTCCTCCAGGGCCGCGATGCCCGCCGCCTGGGCGGGGCCGGACACGGCCCAGGGCGGGCCGCACCGGGCCATGGCTTCCAGCAGGGAGAGGTTTTGGCTGAGGGCGTACCCCAGCCGCAGTCCCGCCAGAGCGTAGCTCTTGGTAAAAGCCCGGAGAATCACCAGATTTTCAAAGTGGTGGAGGTCATCCAGCAGGGTGTGGGATGCCGGGTCATCCAGGAAGTCGCTGAAGCACTCGTCCACCGCCAGCAGCGTGCCGCTGGCGGAGCAGCGATCCAGAACGCGCTTTAGCAGGCGGCGGTCCGTGGTGCGGCCGGTGGGGTTGTTGGGCTCGCACAGGAACAGCAGATCCAGCTCCGGCGTAATGCGGGAAAGGATGTCCTCTGTGACGGCGAAGCCGGTTTCCTCAGACAGGGGGAACCGGGAGACGCGGCAGCCCCAGAGAGTCAGGGCGTTTTCGTACTCGGAGAAGGTGGGAGCGGTGACCAGGGCGGTCTTAGGCTGCCGGGCCGCCGCCAGACGGTAGATCAGGTCCGCCGCCCCATTGCCGCAGAGAATCCACTCCGCCGGAACGCCGTGACAGGAGGCCAGCTTTTCCCGCAGGGCCCGGCACAGGGGGTCCGGGTACCGCCCAGCCTCCGCCAGAGAGGCCTCCGCCGCCCGCCGGACGGATTCCGGCACCCCCAGGGGGCTGATATTGGCGGAAAAATCCAGCGGGGGAGCGCCGTATGTCTCGAGGAAGCCGGCCCAGTCGCCGCCGTGATCTGTCATAGACTCACTCCTTTTATGATAAAAACCCGCAGGCCGCACAGCAGTGCAAGGCAGAGAACACTGGCGGCGTACAGCATCCGGCTGGCCCGGCGGATGTCCCCGGGTTCCGCCTCCCGCAGGGGGTCGCCGATGGTGGGCTTATGGTGGATCTGCCCGAAGTAGGACGCGGGCCCGCCCAGCTGGATGCCCAGAGCCCCGGCCATGGCGGACTCCGTCTGGGCGGAGTTGGGGCTGGCGTGACGCCGGCGGTCCCGCCGCCACATCCGCCAGGCGCCGGGGAGATTCTCCCCTGTGAGGCCGGCGGAGAGGACCAGCAGCAGCGCCGCCAGCCGGGCGGGGAGGAAATTGACGGCGTCGTCCAGCTTCGCCGCGGCGCGGCCGAAGTGGAGGTATTGGTTGTTCTTGTAGCCCACCATGCTGTCCATGGTGTTGACGGCCTTGCAGCACAGGGCCAGGGGAGCGCCGCCCAGGAGCATATAGACCATGGGAGCGGCCACGCCGTCGGCGAAGTTCTCCGCCACGGTCTCCACCGCCGCCCGGGTCACGCCCTGGGGGCTGAGGGCGGCGGTATCCCGCCCCACGATGCGGCCCACCGCCAGCCGGGCCTCCTCCAGGGTGCCCTCCGTGAGGCGGCGGCGGACGTGTTCGCTCTCCTCCGCCAGATCCCGCGCCGCCAGGGACTGCCAGCACCAGAGGATCTCCAGCGCAAAGGCCAGGGCGGGGTGGATGAGGCGGCACAGCCGGAGCAGGCCCAGGGAGAGGGCCAGAGTCCCCAGGGGCAGCGCCGCCGCCAGAACCCTTCCGGCGGTCCGCTCCCCCCTGGGCGTCTTGGGAAAGGCGGCTCGGAGACGACGCTCCAGAGAGGTGATGCACCGGCCCATGGCCACCACCGGGTGGGGCATCCAGGCCGGGTCTCCCAGCAGCAGGTCCAGGACAAAGCCGCCCAGGGCGGCGAAGACGATTTCCATGGAATCAGTCCTTTGCATACCGTATTTCCCCGGCGAGGTCCAGCAGGCGGCGTGTCCCCCAGGGAGCGGCGTCCAGCAAAAAGCCGCCGCCGCAGGGGGCCCTCCAGTCAAAATACCCCCGTCGGGGCAGGGCGAAGCGCTCCAGCGCCGCCATCTGGACGCCGCCGTGGGCCACAATTACAAGGCACTCTGCGCCGGAGGCCAGCGCCCCGTCCACCAGATGGGCAAAGGCGCCGCACACCCGGGCGGAGAAGGCCTCCCGGCTCTCCCCGCCGGGACAGCGCCCCGCGCAGCCGCCCTCCACCCAGGCGCGGTAGTCCGTGTCGTGCTCCATCTCCCGGAAACTGCGGCCCTCAAAGGCGCCGAAGTCCATCTCCGCCAGGGCGGGGACGGGAATCTGCGCTGCGCCGGGGAACAGAATGGAGGCGGTTTCCGCCGCCCGGGAGAGGGGGGAGACGCAGACCGTCTCCGGGGAGAAGTCCGCCTGCGTCAGGGCCGCCCGGCCCGATGGTGATAGGGGGAGGTCCGTCCGGCCCTGGTAGCGGCCATCCTCGTTATAGGCCGTGGCGCCGTGGCGCAGAAGATAGATCAGCACGGGAGCGTTCCCTTCAGCACCTGGGGCAGGCCGCAGCAGACCCGCACCACCGAGTCCGCCCGCTCCGCCAGCAGGCAGCTGAGGCGTCCAGCGGCCTCCCGGGCCGCCCGCTCCTCCGGGTCTGTGGGCACCACGCCGCCGCCCATCTCCGTGGCGATGACGATCTCCCTTTGGGAGAGGGCCTCCGCCAGGGCCGGCAGATCCGGCTCCCGGGCCGCCAGGTCCTGCACGTCCCACACGGCCCGCCGGGCGAATTCGTCCGGTGAGAGACCCAGGGTTTCGCGGATATAGCGCTGTTTGCCCGCCAGCAGCGGGCCTGTGATAAAGATCATAACTGCCTCCTCATGAGGGCCTGTCCGCATAAGCCCAGACCCATGGCTTCCCGGCGGATTTCGCCGGTTATCGCGTTAAAAATATTTGACCCGCCCCAACGCGCGGCGGATGTTTGCCGGGTGTCCGGCGGAGATTAGGCCTTGTTTGAAAATTGGCGGAATGCCGGATTAGGGCGGATTTTTTTGCCAGGCAAGGCGATTTGACGCGGGAATCCTGACGGATTTCAAGTCAAATCAACGCAGTCCTGGCGGAAAAAGATGCTCCAAGACGGCGTTTTGACATTTTTCAAACAAGGCCTAAGTCCATACCCCCATCCTACATGAACGGCCCACAGGATTCCAGGTACTGCGCGGCGCAGGCCGCGGCCAGCATCCACAGCTCGGCAGTTTGCAGAAACCAGCCCGCCAGATCTCCAGAGATGCCGCCGAAGAGCCTTTGGGCCATGGAGCGGTAGCGGAGAAATACACCCAGGGCCGCCGCTGTCATAGAGATTCCCGCCATGCCCCGCAGACACAAGAGGGCCGCCAGCAGAGCAGAGAGGACCGCCAGCAAGGTGCGGAGCCGGTTTCGGTCCGCCGCCGCGGCGAAGGTGTGGGCCAGTCCGGTGTTCCGGGCCAGGGGGAGGGCGGCGATGGCCAGTCCGGACAGGGCGCGGGAGAGGCAGAAGGCCAGGAGAAAAGCGGGACCGTCATACCGGGGCAGGGCCGTCCACAGGGCGAAAGAGGCCAGAAAATAGACGCACAGTCGGATGGCGGCGAAGGCCCCCAGGTGGGGGTCCTTTAAAATCTCCTGCCGCCGCTGAGGGGAGGCATGGCTGGCCAGGGCGTCGCAGGTGTCGGCGTAGCCGTCCAGGTGGACGCCTCCGGTGATGAGCACCGGCAGCAGGCACAGCCCGGCTCCCTGGAGAATGTCCGGCAGGGCCAGAAGGCCGCACAGGGCGCTCCAGCCCCAGCAGGCTCCGCCGGCGGCAAGACCCACCAGGGGAAAGGCCGCCAGCATCCAGCGCATGTTTCGCTGGTCCCAGGGCACCTGGGGGACCGGCAGGGCCGAAAACATGGAAAACGCGGCGGCCGCGGCGCCCATGACGGTTTTCACAGTATAGGGCCTCCCTTCAAATAGTTGGGCAGTCCGCAGACCGTTTCCACCACGGTGTCCGCCCGCGCCGCCAGGGCGCGGTTGATCCGGGCCAGGGCGCGCAGGTAGCGGAGGGTGCCCTCTCCGTAGGCCACGCCGCCGGAAAAGACGTCGTTGGTGACAACGGTCAGGTGACGGCATTGGGACAGCAGGGCCTCCACGCCCCGGAGGACCGCCTCCTCGCCGCCGCCCTCCGGGTCATAGAGCTCATTGGCGGTGAGATTGCTCATGCACTCCAGCAGGACGTTGGCCTCCGCCGGGAGCGCCAGGCCCGCCAGGTCCGTGTACCGCTCCACAGTCTCAAAGCCCTTGTCCCGCCGGAGGAGGCGGTGGCGGGCGATGCGGCCGAGGCACTCCTGGTCCCAGGGCCGCATGGCGGCGAGATAGATTCGCCGCCCGGTCAGGCGCGTGACATGCAGCTCGGCGTATTCGCTCTTGCCGCTGGCGGCGCCGCCGATAACCAGTGTAAACATAGAGGTCTCCTTACTGCGGCGTGTAGGCGTCAATGCCAAGACGGCTGAAGGTCTGGCCGCTGTGGTAGACCGCCAGGGCCATGTCCAGCAGGGGGAGGGCCGCCACGGCGCCGCTGCCCTCGCCCAGGCGCATTCCCGCGGTGATCAGGGGTGTCAGGCCCAGGGCCCTCAGCATCAGCCCCCCCGCCGGCTCGGCGGAGACGTGGCTGGGGAGCATGGCGAACTCCGCCCCGGGCCGCAGCCGTGCCGCGCACAGCGCCGCCGTGCCGCTGATAAATCCGTCGATGACCACGGGAACGCGGTACAGCGCGCCTCCCAGAAAGATTCCGCAGAGGCCTGCGATGTCCAGCCCGCCCACCTTGGACAGGGCGTCGATGGGGTCTGATGGGTCCGGGTGGTTGACGGAGACGGCCCGTTCAATGGCGGCGATTTTCCGGGCGAGCCCATGGTCGGAGAGGCCCGCCCCCCGGCCGGTGACGTCCGACGGGGACCTTCCCAGCAGGACAGAGGCCAAAGCGCTGGAGGTGGTGGTGTTGCCGATGCCCATTTCCCCTGTGGCGATGATGGCCGCGCCCCGGTCCCGGCACTCCCGCACCAGGTCCGCCCCCAGTTCCACGGCCCGGAGGCACTCCGCCCGGGTCATGGCGGGGCCCTGGGTGATGTCCGCCGTGCCGCTGCGCACCCGGCGGTCCCAGACGCCGGGAGTGGAGGGGAAGTCCGCCATTCCCATGTCCACGGGGATCACCTGGCACCGGGCGGTTCGGGCCATGTGGCAGACGGTGCTCTCCCCCGCGGCCAGGGCCCGGGCCACGGAAGCGGTGACGCCGCTGCCGCACTGGGTAACCCCCTGGGCCACGACGCCGTTGTCGGCGCAGAGTACCAGCAGCGCCCGCTGCTCCAGGGCAATGTCGGGATCGCCGGTCACCGCCGCGATGCGGGCCAGGGAGTCCTCCAGCAGGCCCAGGCTGCCCAGGGGCTTGGCCAGGCCGTCCCACCGGGCCCGGCAGGCGGCTCCGGCGGCCTCATCCGGGCCGGTGATCTGCTCTAAAATTTCTGAAAGCGATTTCATGTGTGCTCCTCTCTCCAGCGGGCGGCCTGGTCCGCGAAGCGGCGGGCCAAAGGCAGCGTGCCATTAAAGTGCAGGTGGGGGAAGGCGGCGTACAGGGAGGGGGAGGTAAAGCCGCAGCGCCAGGAGGTCTCCCGGCCTGCCTTTTGGGCCCGCAGGGACGCGCCGTTTTCCGTGCAGTCCCAGTAGTGGAACTCGTGGGCGGGGACGGCCTCTTTCCTCCGCAGCAGCAGGCTGTCCGCTTCCGCCGTCATGGTGAGGTAGCCGAACCGCCGCAGGCCGCCGGCGGGGAAGCCGTGGCCCGGCAGTACGCCGGCCATGGGCCAGGGGGTTCCCTGTTCATCCTCCAGCGTTTGCTGGAGGTAGAGGAAGCCGCCGCACTCGGCTACAGTGGGCAGTCCTGCCGAAACGGCTTGCCGGATGCTCTCCCGCATGGTCTGGTTTTCGCTCAGGGTCTGGGCGTGGAGCTCCGGATACCCTCCCGCCAGGTACAGCCCGTGGACGTCCGAAGGCAGCGCCTTGTCCCGAAGAGCGCTGAAAAAGACCGGCTCCGCGCCGCTTCTCCGCAGAGCGTCCAGATTGTCCTGGTAGAAAAAGCAGAAGGCCTCGTCCCTGGCCACGGCGATGCGGCAGCGGGGTGGAACAGCCGCGGAAGCGGCGCGTGGCGCGCAGGCGCTGTCCGCCAGGTCCAAAAGGCCGGGGATGTCCACGGTCCGCTCCATTTGAGCGGCCAGGATTTCGATCCGAGAGGAGAGGTCCGCGATTTCTCCAGCGGTCAACAGCCCTAAATGGCGGCTTGGAAAGACCGCCTCCTCCATAGGGGGCAGGTATCCCAGCACCGGCAGGCCTGTCTCCCGCTCCAGAGTGGGGGCCAGATGAGCATAGAGGTTGGGCTTGCAGCGGTTCAGCAGCAGTCCCTCCAAGTGGCTGGGGGAGCGGAAGGTTTGGAGCCCCCGCACTTGAGCCGCCAGAGTCAGGCTGGAGCCGGAGGGCCGCAGCACCAGCACCGCCGGGATGCCCGCCGTGTCCGCCGTCTGCCAGGCGCTGGCTTCCGCGGTGCTGCCTATGCCGTCGTAGAATCCCATGGCCCCCTCCACCAGGGCGAAGTCCGCGCGCTGGCAGGCCAGGGTGCGCCACAGGCCCTGGGGGCCTTGCAAAAAGAGGTCCAGGTTCCGGCTGGGGGTCCCCAGAACCTGGGTGTGAAACATGGGGTCGATATAGTCCGGGCCGCACTTGAAGGACTGCGCCGGGATGCCCCGCCGCTTCAAAGCCGCCAGCAGGGCACAGGTGACAGTGGTTTTGCCGCTGCCGCTGGCCATGGCGGTGAGCATCAGCCGCCTCAAGGCCGCACCCCCGTGATGAGGAACACCGGGTTCTGGGCCGTCAGCAAGTGGAGCGTCCCGGCGGGGCGGCAGCGGCTGACGGCGATCTGTGCCACCTCCGCCTCGTATCCCAGGGCCGTGAGGCCCCGCAGGGCGGCATTCAGCGTCTCCAGGGCGATGGCGGAGACGCAGATTCGGGCCCGGGGGTTGGCGTTGTGGACAGCCTGCAGGATCAGCGGCAGTTCCCCGCCGCTGCCGCCCACAAAGACCGCGCTGGGGGCAGGGAGGCCCTCCAGCGCCTCCGGGGCGCAGCCCTCTACAATGCGCAGATTCCAGGCGCAGAACCGCTGCCGGTTGGCCCGCAGCAGAGCCAGGGCCTCCGCATCCCGTTCCACGGCCCAGACAGACCGGGAGTGGAGTGCCAGCTCCACGCTGACGCTCCCCGTGCCCGCGCCGATGTCCCAGCACACATCCTCCGGCCCCACGGCCAGCTTGCCCAGGGCGGCGGAGCGGACCTCCTGCTTGGTCATGGGGACGCTGCCCCGCTGGAAGTCTCCGTCTGGGATGCCGGGGGTCCGCCAGGAGAGGGTGGGGGCGGCTTCCGCCAGGAGGACGCTCAAGGGGGCGAATGCGCGTCCGGCGAACTCCGCCGCCGTGCCCCGGGTGATCCGCTCTTCCGGATAGGAGAGATTCTCCCCCGCGGCGACAGGCAGGTTTTCCAGCCCCGCCTCCGCCAGCTGGCGGCACAGGTCCCCGGGACCCAGCGCGCCGCCGGTGAGGAAGCAGACGGCTTTGCCCCGGCACACCGCCTCCACGGCGTCGCAGTCCACCCCGTGGGCGGAGCGGAGGAGCCAGTCCTGCCAGGGCCGGCCCATCCGCGCGGCCAGATACTGCACGCTGGAGACGCCGGGGAGTACCCGGGTTTCGACGCCTCTTTCCTCCAGCAGGGGCAGAAGCCCGCGGGCGCCGGAGTAAAAGCCGGTGTCCCCGCTGTACAGCACGCAGGTATTTTCACAGCCGGAGGCCAGCAGCAGCTCCAGAATCTCCTGAGGCTTGGTGGCGCACTCCCGCCGGGGGGTGAGCTCCTCCGGCAGCCGGCGCAGCAGCCGTGCCGCGCCGATGAGATAATCCGCCTGGGCCAGAGCCTCCCCGACCTCTGCCGTAACGGTGGCCATGGCACCGCAGCCCAGGCCCGCCAGTGTCACCCGCATGATAACCCCTCCTTGATCCAGGATAGGACTGTCTCCAAATCGTCTCCGCCGTCCAATGGGCGTTCCACCAGTACCAGACGGGTCCCGGTGCTCTGCGCGGCGGCCAGTTTCTCTCCAAAGCCGCCGGGGCCGCCGCCGTCCTTAGTCACCAGCCACGCGATGCGGTACTGCTCCAGTATGGCCTCGTTCAGCTTTTGGGTAAAGGGGCCCTGAAGAGCCAGAATGTTCCGGTGTGGCAGGCCCAGGGCCTCGCAGGCCGCGATGCTCTCATGGGTGGGGAGCACCCGGGCGAAGAGCTGCTCCGGCGAGAGGGACGAGAATGCCGTCAGTTCCTTGGCCCCCGTGGCCAGCAGGATGTTGCCGCGTTGTCCGGCCAAGAAAGCGGCGGCCTCGGCGCAGCCGGACACCCGAATCACGCCCTCCGCGGGACTTTCGGCCCGCAGAAGCCGCCGCAGGGGCGTATTCGTGTTTTCGCAGGCGGCCCGGACCGCGGCGGTGACGATCTTCGCGTAGGGATGGGTGGCGTCCACACAGCGGTCAAAATCCGCCAGCAGCGCCTCCATGGCGGGCTGTTCCAGGCGGCCCGTCAGCGCGCGGACGCCGGACAGCCCCGCCAGTTCCTCGGCCCCCAGGGGCGTCGCCACGCTGACGGCGACCTCCGCTCCCAGGGAGGCGGCCCGCTCCGCCAGCACACGGCCCTCGGTGGTGCCGCCGAAAATCAGCAGCCTCATGCTTTGGCCTCATAGCCCCGGGGGGTGACCATCCAGCCGCCGATCTCCCGGGTGGCGCTGCTGCCGATGAACACGGTGGTAAACATGTCCACCGTCTCCTCCCGCAGCTCCGCCAGGGTCAGCACGCGGCGCTCCAGACCTTCCCGGCCGATGTTCCGCACCCAGCCGCAGACCGTCGTTCCGGCCTTTTCCCGCAGCAGGATGTCACAGGCCCGCCGCAGGTAGCCGGCCCGCTTTTTGGAGGAGGGGTTGTACAGGCAGATGGAGAAATCCCCCCTGGCGGCGCAGAGAAGGCGGTTTTCGATGGTTTCCCAGGGGGTTAGCAGGTCCGAGAGGGAGATAACGCAGAAGTCGTGCATCAGCGGCGCCCCCAGCACCGCTCCGCCGGAGAGGGCGGCGGTGACGCCGGGGACCACCTCCACCTCCACCTCCGGAAACTCCGGGCCGAGCTGTAGAAGGGGACCGGCCATGCCGTAGACCCCGGCGTCGCCGCTGCAGAGCATTGCCACCGTCCGCCCGGATTGGGCCAGCTCCAGGCAGCGGCGGCACCGCTCCCACTCCCGGGTCATGGGGGTGGTGAAGACCTCTTTGCCCGGGTAGAGAGACCGCACCAAATCGATATACACGGTGTAGCCGCACAGCACCGCCGCCTGGTCCATAGCCGCGCGGGCCTGGGGAGTGATCTGCTGCGCTCCGCCGGGGCCGATGCCCACCACGTAGACTTTATTCATCCCGCCATCTCCAATCCGGGGAGAAGGGCGCCAGGGCCGCCGCCATGGTCACGCCGTCTCCCGCGTGTTTTTTTACGATCAGCGCTCCGCCGCTGCCCAGAACCGCGCTCCGCTCGCACACGTTGTCCACCCCGGCGACGCTTTGGACAAAGGCGGAGGAGGAGAAGTCCCCCTCCACGGCCCGGAGGGCCTGGGCGGAGAAAGTCACGAGAGGAAGGCCTCTGGATTGGCAGAAGGCCAAAAGTCCTGGCTCGTCCCGCTTCAGATCGATGCTGCACACCTGATGGAAGGCCAGGGAATCCAGGCCGCTGGTCTCCAGAAGTTTCGCGAAGGCCCGCTCCAGCGCCGTTTGGGAGGCGCCTCTCCGGCACCCCACCCCCAGTACGGCAATGGCGGGAATCAGGCACAGAGCGTCCCCGCTCTCCCGGCGGACGGTGAGCCTGACGTCGCAGCCGCTCTCCGCCGCCAGGGCCGCGTGCTCTGGCGGCCGGCCCGAGATGGACCAGGGGCTGTATATGCCGGCGGTTCCGCCGGAGAGAACCTTGGAGGAAACGCGGACAATGGCCTCCGGATTCCGCACCCGGCAGTTCTGCCGCTTGGCCCACTCGTCCACGGCAAAGAGCCCCCGGACGTCCGTGGCGGTGGTGATCACCGGCACTGCGCCCAGTTGGGCGGCGATGTTCCGGGCCAGGTCGTTGGCCCCGCCCAGGTGGCCGCTGAGAATGGGGATGGCGAAGCGGCCCGATTCGTCCACTACCACCACCGCCGGGTCGGCGGCCTTGTGGCGGATATGGGGGGCAATGGCCCGCACGGCAATGCCAGCCGCCCCCACAAAAATCAGGGCGTCCGCCTGGGAAAAGGATTCCGCGGTCCACTCCGCAAGGCCTGGAGACGGGCCGCAGCGCGCGGCCTCGCCGTCTAAGGCCCCGGCCAGCGTCTGGGCCAGGGCAAAGCCCCGGTCTGTGAAAGCCAGCAACCGGAGGGTCATTGGGACGCCTCACGGAATCCCGTGGTAAAGGATGGGTCGTAGAGCTTGCTGCGCTGGTAGGTTGGCTCCAGGAAATCTCCCACCAGCACCAGGGCCGTCTTGGAGATCTGGTGTGTCCGGCCGGATTCCGCCAGGGTGCCAACGGTGCACCGGACCACCTTCTCCTCCGGCCAGGTGGCCTTGTACACCAGAGCCGCCGGCGTATTGGAGGTGTAGGTCCCCTTCAAAAGCTCTGTCTGGAGGCCCTCCAGCATCCCCGCGGAGAGAAAGACTGCCATGCTGGCCCCGTGGCTGGCCCAGGCGGCGATGGACTCCCGCTCCGGCACCGCCGTCCGCCCCGCCATGCGGGTGATGACCACGGACTGGCTCACCTCCGGCAGGGTGTACTCCGCCTGGGCGGCGGCCGCCGCCCCGCAGAAGCTGGAGACCCCCGGCGTGTCGTCGTAGAGAATCCCCATGGCGTCCAACGCGTCCATCTGCTCCCGGATGGCGCCATAGAGGCAGGGGTCCCCGGTGTGGAGGCGGACGGTGGTCTTTCCCTCCTGCTCCGCTGTCTCCATGACAGAGAGAACCTGCTCCAGCGTCATCTCCGCGCTGTTGTGAATCTCACAGCCTGCCGGACACAGTTTCAGCAGCGCCGGGTTTACCAGACTGCCGGCGTAGACCACTACATCCGCTGTTTTTAAGAGCTCCGCGCCCCGGAGAGTGATGAGGTCCGGCGCGCCGGGGCCCGCTCCCACGAAATGAATCATAGCTTACTCCTTTACAATGACGGTGGCGAAATACCCCGTGTCCTCCGGCAGGTGCGTGAGGTCCCGGCAGACCTGTTCCGTTGGCAGGCCGCAGTCCCGTACCATGGCAGCCCGCTCCAGCAGGCCCTTTCTCTCTAAGAGCTCCGCCACCTGGGGGAGCTGCCTGCCGGACTTCATCAGCACCTTGGTGCCAGGCAGCTCCAGCTGCTCTGCCAAGGTATCCCGGCTGGCGGGGAGGATGTGCAGGGGAGAGGCGGCTGTGGTGAGACTGGTACCCAGCCGGGCCGCCACGGCGCAGAAGCTGGGAACGCCGGGGACCATCACCGCCTCGTATCCGCCGCCGGTGAGGATTCCCATCAGATAGCCGAAGGTGGCGTAGATGGACACGTCCCCCAGATTCAGCATGGCCACATCCCGCCCCGCCGAGAGATGGGCGGCGATGGTCTCCGCTGCCCGCAGGTGCGATTCATGGAGAACGGCGGGATCCCGGGACATGGTGAAGTCCAGGGGCAGAATGGTTTTATGCTCCAGAGGTGTGGCCCGCCGCACAATGTCCAGCGCCAGCATCTCTCCGCCCCTTGTCCGGGGGGCCGCGATTACCGGACAGCGCTCCAGGGTTCGCAGGGCCTTGAGGGTCAGCAGCTCCGGGTCGCCGGGCCCCACGCCCACGCCGTAGAGTACGCCTTGTCTCATTTCCATGCTTCCATGATCTCCTTTACAGCTTCCGTCTGCCCCAGGGAGCCGTATTCGTTGGAAAACAAAATGGCGCCGGTCCGGCAGGCCTCTCCGGTCCGGCGGACCAGATGACGGTGGATGGCGGAGAGCATCCGCTCCAGCACCGCTTCCCGCAGGCCCGCGCCGTCCAGAATCGCGATGCAGGCGTCGGAGGAGGCGGCATCCATCAGTGCCCGGCACACCGCTGTGGAGGCCCCGCACGCCGCCGCGTGGGCGCAGAACAGCTCCGTCCGGCAGTCGGCAAAACGGCTGTGGGTGTTCATGATGCCGCCGGAGAGTTTTCCCAGTTTGCCGATATGCCCCGCCAGCAGCACGGTCTCAAACCCCGACCCGGCGCAGGCGTCCAGAGCGTCCCCGATGAAATTGGAGCATTTGACCACGGGAACGCCCAGCCTGTCCAGCCCCTGGCCGCGGAGGAAGTCCAGCCCGTAGTTCCCGGGAGTGAGGATGATGCGGCGGCCTCCCAGAGCCGCGGCCTGGCGGATCTCCAGGGAGACGGTGTCTGCCAGAGCCCGGAGGCTCATAGGTTCCACGATGCCGGAGGTGCCCAGGATGGAGACGCCTCCCACGATGCCCAGAGCGGGGTTGAAGGTCTTTTCCGCCACCGCCTCTCCGCCGGGGACGGAGACGGTGATCCGCAGACCGCCGTTGCAGCCCAGTTCGCCGCACACCGCCAATACTGCCTCCCGGATCATCTGCCGGGGAACGCGGTTGATGGCGGCGGCGCCCACAGGCTGGTCCAGACCGGGCCTGGTCACCCGGCCCACGCCCTGGCCGCCCTCAATGGAGACGCCGGGAAGGTCCTGCCGCTCCGCGTGGGCGAAGACCAGCAGTCCGGTGGTGGCGTCGATGTCGTCCCCGCCGTCCTTGCGGACGGCGCAGGAGGCCCGTCCGCCTGAGAGGACGCAGGACTCCAGAGGTACCTCCACGGTGAGCCCCTTGGGCGTTTCCAGGGAGACGGAGGGGGGCGGAGTCCCGGTCAGCAGCAGCCGGACGGCCCCCGCTGCCGCCAGAGCGGCGCAGGTGCCGGTGGTGTAGCCGCAGCGCAGCCGCCTGCCGCCGGAGAGGATATAGTGTTCAAATTCCGCGCTCATAGAAGCTTTCCCGCCTGTTCCGCCAGCTCCCGGAGAAGCCGGTTTTTTTCGTTCATGGGCCCGAAGGTAGAGGGGGGGCAGAGAACCTGGGCGCAGCGCGCGATCTTCTCCGCCGCCAGACGGAAAGCGGTCTCTCCAATAGGGGAAAATGCCTCTTCCGAGATCACTTCCGCCGCCAGGGCCTTGGACACCGGGTAGTCCAAGTCGTTTTCGTGGAGGACCCCGGCGGCAAAGGGCACCCCCTGCCGCTGGAGGCGGCGGTACACCGGAATGCCGCTGCCGCCGCCGCCGATGACGAACACCTGGGGCGTCCCGGCGGGGGGCTCCAGCTCCAGACAGCCGAAGTCCGGGTTGTAGCTGCCCCGGGCGGCGTCGTACAGCTCCAGGATATACCCGGCGGTGAAGATCTCCTCCGGCGCTCCGCAGCGCTCAATGGTGTGGTTGTGGACACAGGCCACGCAGTCGGAGACCTTCTGGGCCAGGTCCAGCTCGTGAAGGCTCATGAGCACCGCCAGCTTGCGGCGGCGCACCATGTCCTTGAGGATGGAGAGCAGCTCCAGCTTGTAGCGGATGTCCAGGAAGGAGGTGGGCTCGTCCAGCACAAGGACCTCCGGCTCCTGGCAGAGGGCCCGGGCCAGCAGGACGCGCTGGCGCTGTCCGTCGCTGATCTGGGCAAAGTCCCGGTCTGCCAGCTCCTCCCCGTGGACCAGGGCCAGGGCCTCGTCCACCTTCTCCCAGTCCGGCGGCGTCAAAAGACCCAGTTTCCCGGTGTAGGGGTAGCGGCCGGTGGCCGCCACGTCCCGGCAGGTCATCAGCTCCGGGTGGATCCGGTCCGTCATCAGCACGGAGAGCCGTTTGGCGACCTCCAGGGCGGCCATGCGGTCCATGGGGCGGCCGTCCAGATACACCGTGCCCCGAAGGGGGGAGATCTGGCGGATGACGCTGCGCAGGATGGTGGACTTGCCGGAGCCGTTGGGGCCGATGAGGGTCATGATCTCCCCCCGGCGCAGATGGAGGCAGATATCCTGGATGAGGGGCTGGCCGTTGTAGCCGACAGCCAGGTTTTCCGTGTACAGATAATCCCGCATCCGAAGGCGCCTCCTTGTGTGGTTTAGAGATTGGTTTTTCCCCGCTGGAAGGCCATCATGTAGATGACGATGGGCGCGCCGAAGACGGCGGTAACGGAGCTGATGCTGACCTCCGTGGGGGCGAAGGCCGTCCGGGCGATGAGATCGCAGAACAGGCAGAACACCGCGCCGCCCAGAAAACAGGCAGGGATGATCAAAATAGGCCTGGCGGTGCGGAAGAGGTTCTTCACCAGGTGGGGCACGGCGATGCCCACAAAGGAGATGGGGCCTGCGAAGGCCGTGACGCAGGCGGAGAGGACGCTGGACAGCAGAATCAGCGCCAGACGGAAGGCCTTGATATTGACGCCCATGTTCTGGGCGTAGACCTCCCCCAGCTGATAGGCTCCGATGGGCTTGGAAAGGAGGAAGGACAGCGCCATGGCGGCGCCCACTACGGCCGCCATCACCGCCACACTGTCCCAGTAGATGCCGGAGAAGCTGCCCATGGACCAGTTGTGGAGGTTGACAATGTTGGAGTCCTCGGCAAAGGTGACGGCAAAGTCCGTGACGGCGGAGCAGATGTATCCGATCATTACGCCGCAGACCACCAGCATGCTCATGCGCTTTACCCGCTGGGAGATCAGCAGAATGAAGCCTGTAGACAGCATGGCGCCCGCGAAGGCCGCGCCGATCAGAGGCGCCGATCCGGCGACAGCGCCCCGGCTCAGCATGGAGATCATCGCCAGGGACACCGCCAGCTTGGCCCCGGAGGAGATGCCCAGCACAAAGGGGCCCGCAATGGGGTTGGCGAAAAAGGTCTGGAGCAGAAAGCCGGAGACGGACAGCCCGCCGCCCAGAATGACGGCGGCGCAGATTCGGGGCAGCCGCAGGGTGCGCACGATGCCGTACTCCGTGCTGCCGTCGGCGGAGCTGAAGAGAATGCGGAGGATCTCCTTCCCGGACAGGGGGACGCTGCCGGCGTTGATGTTCCAGACTACCAGCAAAGCCAGCAGAGCCAGCAGCAGCAGGAAGGCTCCCCAATAGCGGGAGCGGGCTGATTTCATGGTCTCGCCTCCGTCAGTCCAGATGGTGCAGATAGGTCAGGGGGGCGTCCGCCCCGGAGAGAATGGTGTGGAGATCCGTGATCAGATCTCCCAGGCCCAGGCTCTCCTGGAAGAGATTCTTCCCGGTGCACCAGACGTTTCCCTCTCTCACGGCCTTGAAGTCCGCCAGGACGCCGCTCTTCTCCAGCAGCTGGCTCATGGTCTGGAGCTCGCCGTCAATGGCGCTGTTGTAAATCAGCACATCGGCGTTCCGGGCCCCCTCATAAAAGGACTCCATCTGCATATTCATGGTGGATTTGGCGCCCTCGTCCCCCTCTAAATCCGGGAAGGCGTAGACACCTCCGGCCAGGCCGATGGACCTTGCGATATAGTCCCCGGAGCGGCGCACGTTCACCGCGCCGGTGGAGGTGATGTAGAAAAAGGCCACGGTCTTTCCCGTGTTCTCCTGTTCCAGAATGGGGGTCAGCCGCTCCATGAGACCGCCGAAGTAGTCCGCGGCCTCCGCCTCTTTTCCCAGCAGCGCGGCGTAGAGCTTGATCCACTCCATGCGGCCCAGGGGGTGGCTCTCATAGCTGGACCGCTCCACCAGTACCGGCACCCCCAGCCGCTCCAGCTGTTCCTTGACCTCGGGATTGTGGTAGATCATGGTGGACTCCACCGCCAGGTCGCACTCCAGGTCCAGAATGCGCTCGTAGTCCGGCGCGCCGTATTTTCCGGCGAAGACCATGCGCCCCGCCTCCATGGCCTCCCGGGCCTCTTCGATGTACCAGCCGGAGGCGTCCAGGCCGGCCAGGGTGATGGCGTCGATGGCGTCCAGCTGCCGGAAGAGGTCCATGGCGGAGGTGGCCACCAGATAGATACTGTCCAAAGGCTGGCGCAGCACCGTGACCTCGGCCGGGACGCCGGAGGGGACCTCCGCCCCCTCCGGCACCACCAGATAGCGGTTGCCGTCTCCAATGGCTATTTTTTGATAACCATTAGTATAAAAATCGACAGTAAATTGCTCTGCGTAGAGGATCTCCAGGCTGCGCTGATACTCCAGCGTATCCCAGGAGAGGCCCTGGGGCTCCTCTGGGTCCAACGCTGGCGGCTGCGTTGCGGTTTGGCCGCAGCCGCAGAGGGCCAGCAGGAGCGCCATCGCCAAAAGTCCCCGGAGCAGCGGGCGAGTCAATGCGGTCATGACGCTTTTTCGATGGAGGCGGAGTCGAAGCGCAGCGTGTACTCGATCTCATGGGGGGTGCTCATGGCGGTGGTGTCGGCGTAGACCACCAGCTTGCGGTCAAAGGAAGCCACGGGGATCTCAAAGGTGGAATTGCCCTCGGTATTCAGGGGGAGAAATTTTTCCTGGCCGATGCGCATATAGTCGTAGCTGGAACTGCCCCAGGCCACGGTGGCATAGGCCGCGCCGCTCTCCACCCGCAGCGCGGCGGGGGAGTCCACCTTGGCCTTGCCGGAGCCGCCCTCCAGCGCAACAGAGACGGTGTAGCTGCCGTCGGCCAGGCCCAAAGTCTTCGCCGTGGCGAAGGCGCCCTCCCGGAAGGCCTCCTGGGGCAGGGAGTCCGCCCGGAAGACCAGAGTGCGGTCATACCACATCTCCTTTTTCTTGCTGAAGGCCGCGCAGTCCAGCCCCGTGTCCAGGGCCTCAACCGGAAAAGTGAAGGTGTGGGCGCCGTCGCCGTCCTCGGTAAAGGGGATCAGGGCGCCCTCCTCCGCCTGAGCGGCCTCCTGGCCGGTGCCTGGGAAGATGTAAAGATACCCCTTGCCGCCCATGTGCATCACGGCGGTCATTTGGCCCGCCTCCACCGTCAGTTCACAGGCGGTGACGTTGAACATGGAGGAGCTGGAGTCTACCGCGATATGATAGGTGCCGTCCTGGAGGGCGCCGGCATGGACGGGTTCCATGTCCGGGTCCACCACGTCCTTCACCGGGGCCATTTGATCGGTGGAGGCGACCTCGGACTTAGGGGATTCCGGGGCCTCCGGTTCCGCCGCCGGGGGCGGAGTTTCCGGTTGGGCGGGCGCAGCGTCCGGCGCGGCGCCGCATCCGACGGCCAGCAGGGCCGTCAGGACCAGGGAGAGCAGAGGGAGAAAGAATTTTTTCATACTGATAACCTCCGTATTTTTGCGCGCCGGACCGGAGACCGGCCTGACGCTCGGTGGAATTAAGCGGCGTTTCAAACCAGGGGGGTGCGCTTATCCCAGCTGGTCAATGGCGGCCTGGGCATGGGCGGCCAGCAGGTCGTGAATGGCCTCATATTCGCCCAGGCCCTTTAGAACGCACTCCACCTCATAGCCGGCATTTTCAAATACGGTCTTCCAGGTGTCCTCGTCCTCACCGGCCATATCGTTGTTGGCATGGTCGCCGGCGACGATCATCATGGGCTGAAGCACCACCCGCTCATAGCCCCCCGCCTGCACCAGCGCCAGCACATCGTCCAAAGTGGGGGCGGCCTCCACGGTGCCGATGAAGCAGTTGGTGTATCCGGCGTCGGCCATCACCTGCTGCATTTTGGCGTAGACGGTGTTGGAGGCGGCCTCTGTGCCGTGGCCCATGAAGCAGACGGCGGTTTTGCCGTCGTCGTATTGGGCGGCGGATTCCGCCATAACCTTGGACACGATCTGGAAGTCCTCGTCGGAGGTCAGCAGGGGCGCGCCGATGGCCATGGCCTCAAAGGCGTCGGCGTACTGGGCGGCCTCGTTGACCACGTCGTTGTACTCCAGGCCGTCCATCAGGTGGGTGGGCTGGATCACCAGGCGCTTGACGCCGTTCTCCACGGCCCTGTCCAGAGCCTGGCCCACGTTGTCGATCACCTGGCCGTCCCGGCGCTGGAGCCGGTCGATGATGAGCTGGGCGGTAAAGGCGCGGCGGACGGACCAGTCCGGGAAGGCCTTCTCCATGGCCTCCTCAACGGCGCCGATGGTCAGCCGACGGTTGTCGTTATAGCTGGTGCCGAAGCTGATGACCAGCAGCTCGTCTTCGCCGATGCCGTCTTGATTCCGGGAATTGTCCAAAGAGGCGTCGCCGGTGGAGTAGTCCTCGTCGTCCTCTTCGGCGGGCTCCGGCGTCTCATTTTCCTCGGGAGTATTTTGGGCGGGAGCGGGGTCCTGAGGGGCGGCAAGAGTTTTGTCTCCGCCGCATCCAGCCAGCAGTCCGGCCATTATGGCGGCCACAATCAGCAGGGAAAGCAGGTTCTTATTGTTCATCTGTGTACTCCTCCTTGTGTTTCCGGGGGGAGAACGGTCTCCGCCCCTCTGATGTATGGCAAAATTTTACATCAGCGGCTTCAGGGTACAGGAATACGCAGGACAAAAAAAGCGGTCATCTTCATGAAGATGACCACAAGCGCAAGCCCTAAAAAGGGGAAGCGGTACAATCAAGCCCTCGTGATCTGGAACACCGGATGGTATTCCTGTACCAGCAGGCGGCAGGTTTCCTGACTCGTAAATCATCGCGCGCCATCGCCTTCCCGGCGTTCGCCAGTGGCTGTCCTGTTTGGACGCAGACAGCGCGCTCATTACATACAGTGACGAGATCGTACAGGCCTTGCACCTGTTTCCCTATTATCCGTTTCCCAAAAGGAGAACGGCTCCGACTGCTTTGCGATATTCATTTTTCGACATTATTATACTACGACGTTTGCAAAAACGCAAGACCCGGCCGGTACTTTCTTCATCTTTTCCGGGACTGCCTGGCGGCCGCCTCAGAGAGCTTTTGGGTAATGTATCCGTAGTTTTCCGGCCGGTGGGGAATGGTGCAGCTGGTGCAGTCCTTGACGCCGGAGTCGGTGTACGTAAACCGCCCGCCGCACTGGTCCCCCATGAGATACAGGGGGCAGTAGCAGAAGAGGCAGTTGAAGGAATCCGCGTCTACCCCCTGGTGGCAGGGGAAGAACTCGCAGCTCCTGTGGGAGAAGTGGGAGTAGTGCTTATCGCGCCAGAATTCGTCCATGGGAGGGCTCCTCTCTACATTTAATATAAGGGCGTCACAGCGCCACGATGGCGGACACCAGCAGTGGCACCGCCAGGGAGAGAATTACGCCGCTGGTGAAGGAGTAGATGGTGATCCGCTCGTGGGTGGCGCCGATGACCACGGGAAGAACCGTGTCCATAGCGGCCGCTCCCGGCAGGGCCACGCTCTCCACAAAGCCGATGCGCCGGGCCACAAGGGGAATGGCCAGGATGGCAAAGACCTCCCGCATGACGTTGGCCAGGAAGCACACGGCGGAGACCGGGAGGGAGTAGGGGGCCAGAAGGCTGGGGGCCAGGGAGTACCAGCCAAAGCCGGCGGCCACCGCCATGGCGTCCTTGGGACCGATCTCCAGCGCCAGACCCGCCAAAGCCGCCGCCGCCAGAGAGCCGGCGGCCACCGCCACGGGGATCAGCAGCACCTGAAAGCCTGCGGCCTTAATATCGGAGACAACCGTGCCCTGCCGCCCCATGTCCATCCCCACCAGGAACAGCAGCAGGTACAGCCCAAGGTCGATCACCTGTCCGCAGTAGGCCACCACGGCGTCCGGGACCAGAAAGTAACCCGCCAGCATTCCCAGGGCCACCGCGCCTACGATCCACTTGGTCAGGGAGTTGCCGGCCTTTTGGCCGCCCTCGCCCGCCGCCTCGGCGGAGGCGCCGCCGCCCGCCGGAAGACCTTGGCGGTCCAGCCGCAGTACGAAGCGGCGCAGAAGCCACAGCGCCAGAACGGACCCGGTCATAGCGGCCACGGTGATCAAAAAGGCGGTCCAGCCGATCTGACCCAGGGAGTCGATGACCTCATCGTCGGCGCCCAGCTTTACCCCCAGAGAGACGATCAGGATCATCAGCGCCGCCAGCTGCAATTTTCCAAGCCAAGGCAGAGGGCGCGCGCGCACGGGGGGACGGGACCCCAGCCATGCGCCCAGGGCCACCGCGGCGATATAGCCGGTGAGATTCCAAAGCGTGCCGAGAGCGGTATTCATTCTATCACTCCATTTCAGCGGGTTGTATTTTCTCCAGTATAGCTGGATTTTACCATTCGTGCAAGCAAGGAATTATAATAGTATCCATTCAAAAAAATCATAGATAGTTGTCTTGCGGCGCTCAAAGAGGCCGTCCCGGGGCCTGCCGCTGGACTGCGGCGCGGGTTTCGGGCCCGCTGTATCTGGGGTCAAGGCGTCTGCTCCAGCCACTGGAGCACGAAATCCCGAAAGCAGCGGGTCAGGGGTGGGATGGGGGCGCCCCGGCGGACGGCCAGCCCGATCTCTCGGTAGCGGGGCCGCTCCAGGGGGATGGCGGTTACATGGCGGTTGGTGCTCCGCACCAGCATCTCCGAGAGAATGCTGACGCCCAGGCCCTGTTCTACCATGGCCAGAATGGCAAAATCATCGCTGAGGGTGTACTGGATGTTGGGCCGCAGGCCCTCCTCCTGGAAGATGCGGGAGATCTCCATGTCCCGATCCTCCTGAATGAGGATAAAGGGGTCCTGCGTAAGACGGGCCATAGGGTAACGCTCTGCCCCTGCCAGCGGATGGTCCGGAGGGAGTACCGCCAGCAGCCGGTCCCGCCGGAGCGGGGAGACGTCCAGGCTGTCCCCCGTTGGAAGGCCCAGAAAGCCGCAGTCCACCAGCCCCCGCCGTACCAGCTCCTCCACTTCGGTGAATTCCCACTTGCTGACCAGCTGGAAGCGGATGCCGGGGTAAAGGGCCAGAAACTCCTTCATGATTCCCGGGAGCCAGTGGATGGAGACGCTGGTGAAGGTGCCTACCCGCAGCGTGCCGCTGGTGAGGCCGTGAAGTGCGGAGACCTGGCTCTCCAGGGTTCGCTGGGCGTTGCACAGGGACTGAATGTCCGGCAGAAGGGACTCCCCCTGGGCGGTGAGGACCACTCCGTCCTTGTTCCGGGTCAGCAGGGTGACGTCCCACTCCCGCTCCAGGTCAGCGATAGACCGGCTCACCGCCGACTGTGTGTACCCCATGTCCTCCGCTGCCCGGGTAATGCTCCCCAGTTCCACGGCCTTTAGAAAGATCTGACATTTGATGGTGTTCATTCAAACATTCTCTTTTCTCATGCAAAATATGAAAAATATTCGCTTGTGTAATGCTGTGGGCTGGAGTATACTGGGTACAGAAACAAGAAAGGAGCATACAGCTATGAAGAAGATTTACGAGTTTGCCATGAAGAAAGAAGAAGGCCTGGTGTACCTCGCCGGGGTGCCCGCCGCCGAAAAGCGGCTGTATTGGTCCGAGAGTCCCTGGGCCGCCTTCCGCGCCTTGGGCCGCTGAAAAGAGAAATTCCGCTCCACTCCAAACGGAGTGGAGCGGAATCATGTATGTGCGGAAACCAGATTTTGCCAGGGTTACGCTGTCTTCTTGCTCTTGTACATCTTGTCAAGCACAACCATCACCACGACGGTGGAGACGATGGCGATGAGCAGGCAGACGATCTCCGGCACGAAGTCAATCAGGAAGCCGGTAATCACGTAGTTCACGAAGGCGATGGCCGCCACGCACACGGCGTAGGGCATCTGGGTTACCACGTGATTCAGGTGGTAGCACTGAGAGCCGGAGGACGCCATGATGGTGGTATCAGAGATGGGAGAGCAGTGGTCGCCGCAGACCGCGCCGCCCAGGGTGGCGCCGATGCCGACCATGAGGATGGGCACCTCGTTCAGGGCGTCAGCGGTGAGGTTGGCAAAGCCGCCGGGGGTAAACACGTCCAGCACGATGGGCAGCAGGATGCCGAAGGTACCCCAGGAGGTGCCGGTAGCGAAGCCCAGGAAGCAGGCGATCAGGAAGATCACGGCGGGCAGCATCTTGTACAGGCTGGGACCGAAGGACTCTACCAGGCCGGCCACGAAGTCGGGAGCGCCCAGGCCGTACCGGGTCACGCCGCCGATGGTCCAGGCGAAGCACAGGATCAGGATGGCGGGAACCATCTGCTTGAAGCCCTCGGGGATGCAGTCCATCAGCTCGGCGAACTTCATGGATTTGCGGATCATGAAATAGATGAAGATGATGAGCAGAGCCACAGTGGAGCCCAGAGGCAGACCCACGAAGGCGTCGGTGTTGGCGAACATGCCCAGCAGGCCTTCGCCGCCGTTCGCGGCGCCGGCATACATCAGACCGCCCACGCAGCCGATGATCAGGATGATGACGGGAATCACCAGATCAATGACTTTGCCGTTGGGATTGAACTTCATCTCCTCGGCACCGGCGAAGGGACGCTCGGGCGTGGTGTAGATGTCGCCCTTCTTGGCGTTGTCCTCGTGGAGCTTCATGGGGCCGAAGTCAATATCCCGCACGATCATGACGATGATGAACACGATGGTCAGGATTGCGTAGAAGTTATAGGGGATGGCCCGGCAGAAGATCTGGAAGCCCAGCTCCTCGTTGTCGATAACGCCGGTGACGGCGGCAGCCCAAGAGGAGACGGGCATCATGATGCAGATGGGGGCGGCGGTGGCGTCGCACATGTAGGCCAGCTTGGCGCGGGAGATCTGGTGCCGATCGGTGACGGGACGCATGACGTTGCCGGTGGTCAGATTGTTGAAGTAGTCGTCCACACCCAGAATGGCGGCCAGGATAAAGGTGGACCACAGAGCGCTCTTCTTGGTCTTCAGGTGCTCCACAGCCCAGTCGCCGTAGGCCTTGGAGCCGCCGGCGCGGATCATCAGGGCCACCATGGTGCCCAGAACCACCAGGAAGATCAGGATGCCGGCGTTGCCGCCGATGTTGTCACCCAGGTCGGCGATCAGGGCGGTGATGGCGGACACGGGGTTGAACTCCATCTGGATCAGGTAGCCCACCAGAATGCCGAGGAACAGGGAGGAGTAGACCTCCTTGGTGATCAGCGCCAGGCCAATGGCCACGATGGGGGGAACCAGGGACCAGATGGTGCCGTAGAATTTGCTCTGGCCGTCCTCAGCCGCCAGGGCAAAGGTGGTCATGAGGGGTACCAGGGCATACATGACCAGCAGGACCTTACCGAGTCTGTCCTTCAAATTTCTCAGGGATTGCATTGCGAAACCTCCTTTTCTCTCTTGGACATCCGGTTCTCTCAGCCGGTGTCCGCGCGAATGAATGCGCCGGGGATGGGGTTTTGCCTCAGAGTGTATCCCAAAATCGGTTGTGAGTGGAAAAATTTTGGGATATACTCCCAATCAGCCGTCCTGCCTCAGTGACCTCCCTTCTTTTATAGTCAACAGACTGAATAAAGTATCTGCGGCACGTTCCAACAGCGCCTGACCGCCCTGCCGCGCCGGTTGCATGGCGTCATACGCGGCTGAGCGGGCTGCCCGGCTGTTAAAACATCCATTTGATGCGCTTTAACGCTGCCGGCTATACAAATGGATACCGCGAGGGGCCGGGAGTAGTTGGACTCCCGGCCTTTCGCGTTTGCCTCAGGCAGGACGGACGGATCACTTGTTCAGGCGGCGAACCAGCTCCTTCGATGTGAAGGTGGCCACATCGTCGGCGTAGGTGCCGGCGCCGAAGCCGGCGTCGTAGCCCAGCTCTTTGGCCAGGGCGTGGGTAACGCGGGCGCCGCCGCAGCAGAAGATGTACTTCTCCCGGACCCCCTCGGCCTCCGCCAGCTCAATGAGCTCGGTGAGGTTTTGAATGTGGACGTCCTTCTGGGTGACGGTCTGGGAGACCAGCAGCACGTCGGCATTGACCTCGGCGGCCTTGCGCAGGAACTCCTCGTTGGGGACCTGGCTGCCCAGGTTATAGGCCTCTACCATCTCATAGCGCTCCAGGCCGTAATGGCCGGCGAAGCCCTTGCGGTTCATGATGGCGTCGATGCCCACGGTGTGGGCGTCCGTGCCGGTGGACGCGCCGATGACCACCATCTTGCGGCCCAGGCGCTCTTTTAAGAACTCGTCGGTCTCGTGCATGTCCATCACCTCGTCGGTGACGGTCTGGACCACGATCTCGTTGTAGTTGACGGTGTGGGTCAGGGAGCCGTAGACCACGTAGAAGGTGAAGTTCTCATCCAGCTTCTGCCGCAGGGCCACGTTGGGCTCCGACAGGCCCATCTTCTGGGCCACCAGCACGGCGGCCGCCGCGCCCCGGTCGTCGTCCTTCACCGGAAGAGTGAAGGAGGTCTGCACCTTGCCGTCGTTCATGGTGTCGCCATAGGGCTTCAAGCGGGTCAGGTCCAGGGTAGTGTCCAGGTTTTTATCGCGAATCTGATACAGTCCGGAGCTCATTCAGCGGCACCCCCTTTCATCATGGGTTCCAGGAACGGGTTAAAATAGCCCGGCGTTTTGCTGACAACGCCGTCCAGGCCCTTGCCGCCGTCGCGGGGGCGCTTGATGTCGGCGAAGATGCCCCGCTCCAGGGTCTCGAAAATGCCCAGCTGCTCGATCTGGCCCAGCAGGTCGGTAGCCTTTTTGAGCACCTCGTTGGCACGGGTCTGCATGATGCCGCCGTCCTTGAACACAATCTCGCCGCCCAGGTCCTGCATGGTGCGGAAGATATACTGGGCGTTCTGGATGGCCAGGAACCGGTCGGACAGGAAGGGGGTGTGGATGGCCTCGGTCATCATGCCCAGCAGGTGGATCTTCTGGCCGGTGAGGATGGTCACCATGTTGAACAGGGCGTCCTGCACGTGGCCCCGGAAGACGTTGCCGGTCATGAACTTGGTGGGAGGCATGTATTTCAACGGCGCGTTGGGGAAGATCTCCCGGGCCATCTCGGCCTGCGCCAGCTCATACAAAAAGCCGTTTTCCACATCGGGGTCAATCTCAAAGGCATGGCCCAGGCCCATCTGCTCTTCGGGCAGACCCGCCTTCAGGGCGAAGGCCTCATTGAGGAACTGAGAGGCCAGCACGGTGTGGGCCTCCTCCACCGCGTCGGCGGTGGTGAGGTAGTTGTCCTCGCCGGTGTTGATCACCACCCCCGCGTAGGCGTTGATGGCCCGGGAGAAGGACTGGTCCACCAGCGTGCGCTGCATGTTGATGTCCCGGAAGAGGATGCCGTAAAGGGCGTCGTTCAGCATGACATCCAGGCCCTCGAAGGCGCCCATGGCGGCGATCTCAGGCATGCACAGGCCGGAGCAGTAGTTGCACACCCGGATATAGCGGCCCAGCTCCTGGCCAACCTTGTCCATGGCCTCCCGCATAAGGCGGAAATTCTCCTGAGTGGCGTAGGTGCCGCCGAAGCCCTCGGTGGTGGCGCCGTAGGGGACGTAGTCCAGCAGGGACTGGCCGGTGGTGCGGATGACGGCGATGACGTCGGCGCCCTGGCGGGCGGCGGCGGTGGCCTGGGTGATGTCCTCGTAGATATTGCCGGTGGCCACGATCAGGTAGATCCAGGGGCCGTCCTTTTCGCCGCCGTGAGAGGCGATGAAGTCCTCCCGGCGCTGGCGGCGGGTGCGGATCTTTTTCAGGCTCTCCTCCACAATGGGGGCCAGAGCGGCGTGAATGTCCGCCTCGGTGTGGACGGGCAGGGCCGTCAGGTCCAGACTGCCGGCGCCGACCTCCTCAGCCAGGGCCTGGGGGCCCTTGCCAGTCTCCACCATGGCGTTGCCCAGCCAGAAGGCGGCGCCCTGAGACAGCGCGCCCTTTTCCATCAGGTGATCGACGACCACGCTGGGCAGGGGCACGCCCAGGCTGTTCTCGCCGGTGATGTCCAAGGCCTCTCCGCCGCTGACACCGTCGATGCCCAGAAGCCGGCAGATGGTGCGCTCCACGGCCACGGTGGTGTAGCCGTCAATAAACCGCTGGGTCTCGTCGGCGACCTGGGCGGCGTGGGCGCGGGCCTGCTCTACCAGCTTAAAATCAAGGTTCAGTTTGGATTCCAAATACGCTCACATCCAATCATCTGTTTATTGGGGGACTGGGGATACGCAAACCGGGCTGCGCCCGCGGGTCCGCTTGGGCGGACCCGCGGGTGGGACCAGTGAGGATTATTCGTGGTGAACACGCTTGTGGCGCTCCAGATTGGCGGGCTCCATGGAGAGGGCCTGGCCCCGCTCCAGTCCGGCAACGCCCATGAGCTCCGTCTTGCGCTTGCCCTCACGCTCGGCCTTGCAGTATTCGCACTGGCAGGTCTCTTTGTAGTTCTCGGGCTCGGTGTAGGTGGTGATGACGCCCTCGTAGTTGCGGAGCACGACCTTATGCGGCGTCTGAGAGATGACGTACTGGGGCATAACGGGGGTCTTGCCGCCGCCGCCGGGGGCGTCCACCACGAAGGTGGGCACGCAGAAGCCGGAGGTGTGGCCCCGCAGAGCCTCGATGATCTCGATGCCCTTGCTGACGGGGGTGCGGAAGTGCTCCAGACCCATGGACAGGTCGCACTGGTAGATGTAGTAGGGGCGGACCCGGATCTTGACCAGCTCGTTGACCAGCTTCTTCATGGTGTGGACACAGTCGTTCACGCCGGCCAGCAGCACGCTCTGGTTGCCCAGGGGGACGCCGGCGTCAGCCAGCATCTGGCAGGCCTTGGCAGACTCGGGGGTGATCTCGTTGGGATGGTTGAAGTGGGTGTTCAGCCAGATGGGGTGATATTTCTTCAGCATGGCGCACAGCTCGGGGGTGATGCGCTGGGGACAGACCACCGGGGTGCGGGAGCCGATGCGGACGATCTCCACGTGGGGGATCTCCCGGAGCTTGGAGATGATGTACTCCAGCCGCTCGTCGGAGCAGAGCAGGGCGTCGCCGCCGGAGAGCAGCACGTCGCGGATGACGGGCGTCTTGCGGATGTACTCGATGGCCTGATCCACCTGGTCCACGGGGAGTCCCGCGTCCTTCTGGCCGGCGAAGCGCCGACGGGTGCAGTGGCGGCAGTACATGGAGCACTGGTCGGTGATCAGCAGCAGGCAGCGGTCCGGATAGCGGTGGGTCAGACCGGGGGCCGGGGAGTCCTCATCCTCATGGAGGGGGTCCAGCAGATCGGAGGCCGCCTGGTGCAGCTCAGACCCGGTGGGGACGGCCTGCTTGCGGACGGGATCGTGGGGATCGTCGGGATCGATCAAGGAGAGATAGTAGGGGGTAATGGCCATGCGCAGGGTGCCCAGGCAGGCCTTGACGCCCTCCTCCTCCTCGGGAGTCAGGGAGACGTACTTTTTCAGGTCCTCCAGGGTCTCGACGCGGTTTTTAATCTGCCATCTCCAGTCGTTCCACTCAGCGTCGGTGACGTGGGGGAACAGCTCAGCGCGGCGGGAAACTTTCATGATGGGTTACCTCCACTTTTTATTTCGCGGGCCGGACCCGCGTCCGGGGGAGAGGATCAGACGTACTTCTCCTCGAACAGCTTGCGGAGCTTGGCGTTCTCGCGGATGACGCCCAGGGTGATCTCGGCGTGGTCCTTGGTGTAGCCGTTGCCCACGATCATGGTGACGTCCTTGCCGATGCCCTCGGCGCCCAGAGCCGCCTTGGTAAAGGAGGTGGCCATGGAGAAGAAGTACACCAGGCCGTCGTCACGGACGGGCAGGATGGCGGACATCTCGCAGCTCTCGATGTTGACGCAGCAGATGGAGATATCGTACTCCTTGCCGTCGTTGGCGGCCAGAGCGGCCTCCATCACGTCCACGGGACGGGTGCAGTCGGCCACAACGATGTCGGTGTACACGCCCAGCTCCTTCAGGTCGGCAACCTGCTTGGGGTTGCGGACAACGCCGATGACCTTGCCGTTGGGGCCGACCTTCTTCATGGCCTCGTAGCCGCAGAGCACGCCGGACTTGCCGTTGGCGCCCAGAATCAAAACGCTGTCGCCCTCCTTGGGGAGCTTCCGGGCCTGGGCGGGAGCGCCGGCCACGTCCAGAGCGGCCAGGGCCAGGGGCTCGGGCATATCCTCGGGCATCTTGGCGTAGATGCCGCTCTCAAACAGGATGGCCTGGGCGTCCACGTCCACGCGGTCGATCTCCTTGTGGATGGCCTTGATCTTGTTGATCTTCAGGGGGGTCAGGGACAGGGACACCAGGGAGACGATCTTGTCGCCCTCTTTCAGGTCGATCTTGCCCTTGAGGTCGTCGCCGATCTTGGCGACGTTGCCCATGAACATGCCGCCGGAGCCGGTGACGGGGTTCTGCTGTTTGCCGCGCTCGGCCACGATGCCCATAATCATCTCGCCGATCTTGGTCTCATCGCCGCCGCAGGCGTCGGAGATCTGGGTGAAGGAGGCGGAGTCGATGTTCAGAGCGGTGACATTGCAGAGAATCTCGTTGGAGTAGATCTCATCCATATTGTTGTCGATCTTCTGGGCGGCCTGGGTCAAAACGCCCTTGGGCTCGATGACGCGGTGGGTTCCGTACTTGTTGCCTTTCTTCTGCATGGTGGTGTTCCTCCTCAAAAAATTTTGTATGGTAAGATTTATGGTATGAACAAAATGATGAAATGGAATGGCTGAGCCGTGGGGAAGCGGCGCTTCCTCACTTGGTCAGGGACAGGATCTTCCGGGCCTCGTCGGGGGTGGCGATCTCACGGCCCAGGAGCTTGGCCAGGGCCACGACCTTGGCAACCAGCTCGCCGTTGGAGGCGGCCTTGCGGCCCCGCTCTAAGTAGATATTGTCCTCAAAGCCCACACGGACGTTGCCGCCCATGACGATGCCGGCCGCGGCCATGGGCCACGCGCCGCGGCCCACGCCGGTGACGGTCCAGGTGGACCCGGCGGGGATTTTGTTGACCAGATAGTCCAGATTGCCCACGGTGGCGGGGGTGCAGCCGTTGACGCCCAGCACAAAGTTGAACTGCATGGGGGCGGCGGGGACCAGGCCCTTGGCGGCCATGTTCAGCACGGTATCCAGATGGCCGATCTCAAAGCACTCATACTCAGGCTTGATGTTGTTCTCCAGCATCCGCTTGCCAAAGGCCCGCATGGTGGGCATGTCGTTGACGAAGATGTCGTCGCCGAAGTTGCAGGTGCCGCAGTCCAGCGTGGCCATCTCGGGGAAGAGCTCTGTGGGCTGCAGGCGCTCCTCCGGAGTCATGCCGGTGGCGCCGCCGGTGGAGGGGATGAGGATTACGCCGGGGCAGGCCTCCCGGATGGCGTCCAGAACGACACGGAAACGCTCCTTGTCCTGAGTCGGGGTTCCATCGTCCCAGCGGACGTGGACGTGGATAACAGCGGCGCCGGCCTCAAAGGCGCTCTTCGCCTCCCGCACCATCTCCTCCACCGTGTAGGGGACGGCGGGGTTGTGCTCTTTGGTAACCTCGGCTCCGCAGATGGCTGCTGTGATGATGAGTTTCTCCATTTGGTACCTCCCACAAAAAAACTTGGAGTGCCATCCTACACCGCATATTCATATACGCGGAGTTAGGATAGCGCTCCATAAACACAAGGGACTATTTATGCCATACAGGAGCGCGCAAACACTACTTCCGCAGGCATAAATAGCACTCCATGCTTTTCATGACAAACCGCACGCTCTGGGCGTACAGGTCCAAGAGGGGAGACGGCATCTCACACCCTCTTTCGGCGGAACAAATATTCACAGATCACATTGGACTTGCCTGCCCTTTTCATTGATCCGCTACCTCAAGCTCCGCGCCTCTATCCATGCTTTATTCACTTTGCCCAAAAACAGTATAATCGAAATAGCGCCTTTTGTCAAGTTTTTTCATATTGTCGGTTTTGCATGATTTTTCCATGCAATTTTTGGCAGACATATCTTTCCAGCGGGACCTCACAGATCGGCCTGGAAGAGCTCCATCAGAGCCGGTTCCAGGTCCAGCAGGCGGCAGACCCGCAGGGCGTCCCTGGGGCAGGGCGCGCCGGGGGGAGCGCTCATCAGGCGGTAGTCCATTCGCCGGGCGATGCGGCTGCGGGGATCGTCCTCCTCGTCCCCCTGAATCTCCCGGACCAGCCCCGCCACCTGGTAGTGGGCGCCGGCCACATCGGAGACGCCGTCGTAGTGGGTGGTCATCAGGGCCACGCAGTCTAGGGTGCCCAGGTATTGCACCAGGGCCCGGGCCAGGGCGGCGCCCTCCTGGGGATTGGTGCCCCGGGCGAACTCGTCCAGGGCCAGGAAGAACCGCTGGCCCCGGGTGCGCTGGAGCAGCCGGTCCAGCAGGTGGACCTCCCGCCCGAAGGAAGAGAGGCCTCCGGAGCCGGGGCCGGTGTCCGCCAGGATCAGGGCCACCTCGTGGAACAGGGGCAGCCGGGCGGAGGCCGCGAAAACGAAAAAGCCGCACTGGCACAGCAGCAGGCTCAGCACAGCTGAGCGCAGGGAGACGGTCTTGCCACCCATGTTGGCCCCGGTGATGACGGCGCAGCCGGTGGAGAGCTCCAGGTCCAGCTGGGTGAACGCCCCCCCCCGCTGGGCAAGCTCCTCGGCCACCTGGGGGTGGCGCAGGCCCCGGAGGGAGATCTCCGCCCCGCCGGAGAGCACGGGCCGGACGCAGCCGTACCGCTTGGCAAGTTTCGCCTTGGCCAGGAACAGGTCCAGCCGGCCCAATGCCTCCATGTTAGCCAGGAAGTCTGTCCGGCGGGCCATGAGGCGCCGGGTGAGGCCCCGCCGGACCTCCAGCTCCAGCAGGTCCTCCTGCACGGTGAGGCGGTGGCGCTGGTCCAGGAGGGCGGCCCTCTCCTCCTCGCCGGCGGCGCGGATGGCCCGCTCCAGGGCGGTTTTCTCCGCCCGCAGGGGACCCAGGCCGGGGTGGTAGGCCTCCGACACGGAGAACGCCGGCAGGCGGCGTCCGTCGGGGTCCAGCAGGTCCAGGGACTCCGCCATGGGCAAAAAGGCCAGGTCCTGGAAGGGCGGCAGCTTGGCGTAGGCCTGGGTCAGCTGCTCCAGCGTCACCAGGAAGTGCTTGATCTCAAAGAGCTCCACCAGGTCGAAGGGGTTCTCCGGGTCCCGGTCCAGGGAGCCGCGGATGTCGTGAAACAGGGGGAGGCACCGGGTGAGCCCCCGGAGAAGGGCGGCGGCGTCCTTGAGGGTCGCCGGGTCCAGCCGGGGGGCGCCGCAGCAGCAGGGCGCTGTCTCCGCAGGGGCGGAGCCGGCGGCGTTCCAGAGCTCCAGGGCCAGGGCCACGTTGTTCAGCTCCGTCTCCAGGGCGGCCTCCTCCCCGGGGGCGTACCACCGCAGAGCCCGGGCGGCGGCGCGGCCAAAGGGCGACATGGGGGTCAGCCGCTCCAGCACCCACTGGAGACCGGATTCCTCCCGCAGTTCAAGGGTCAGTTCCATGGTCAGTCCTCCTTCTCGTTTACGTTCACCACCGGCAGGGTCAGGGCCTGCCGGAGGGCGTCTTCAAATTTCTCGGGCTGAAAGTGCCAGCCGTAGGCCGACCAGGGGTTGGCCCCCACGGCGGCGATGGAGAGTTCCCGCCGGACCACCAGGGTTCCCCCGGCGCGGGTGAAGAGCTCCAGCACGTTCCGTCCCGCCAGAACGTGGGTGGCGTCCGCCGCCGCCAGGGTGATGGGAGCGCCGCGGCGGGCCAGGGTTTTCAGCAGCGGGTCGGTGACGCCGCCGGCCACCCACAGGACACACTGTTCCCGGGGGAGCTTGTTCCAGCGGGGCAGGCCGTTTTCATCCAAAGGCAGCTCCCAGGCCTCCCCGCCGGGGCCGAAGAGGGCGAAGCGCGCCCCGCAGCGGTCCAGGGCGGCGGCCAGGCCAGGAGAGGCGGGCCTCCGGCTGGAGAAGAGGCGGCAGACGTGGGCCGTCTCCGCCACCACCAGGTCCATGTTCCGGTCCAGGGAGGCACCGGTGCACAGAATGGCGGCGCCCTCCACCCCGGCCCCCGCCAGGGACTTTCGCCCGGCGGCGCCGTCGATGAGCGTCCGGTCCGCCCCCAGGGCGGTGAAGCTGGCGCACAGGGGCTTCAATTGTCCGGCGGCGGAGGGGCCCGCCAGCTGGATATAGCCATCGGACAGGGCGCGGAACACCGCCACCTCCCCCAGAGGGGTCATGACCCCGGTGAGGGCCGTCACTTCCAGGGTGACATCACACAAGCTCATCATGCCACGGGCGGTGGCGAACAGATCCCCCCGCTTAATGTAGAGGTCCGGCTTCTCCGTGCCGGTTACAAGGTCTGTGGCCTCGCCGTCCCGGCCCACGGAGGTGAGGCCCAGGCACTCGTCCTCCAGTTCGGCCATCAGGCGGCGCAGGGCGG
This sequence comes from uncultured Oscillibacter sp., assembly GCA_910585385.1. Taxonomy (GTDB): domain Bacteria; phylum Bacillota; class Clostridia; order Oscillospirales; family Oscillospiraceae; genus Oscillibacter. The sequence goes on from CAJUDV010000005.1 coordinate 47,462, forward strand.
TGGTCTTGCCCGCGTTTTTACACAGGCCGATGGCCGTCACCATCGGCGCGTCCCCCACCAGGGGGGCCAGAATCTTTTTCAAAGAGCCGCACCTCCATTGTCCGCGGGACCGGGCCCGCCATTTGTTGCGCCGCCGCTTACAGCGGGAAAGGAATCGCACCACCGGCCCAGATCGTCCAGAATGGGAATCAGGGACCGGCACCGCGGGGCGATCTCGTACTCCACCCGCACGGGGACCTCCAGGTACTCCCGCCGGACCACCAGCCCGTCGGCCTCCAGATCCCGCAGGGCGGCGGCCAGCACGGTGTTGGACACGCCGTCCAACGTCCGTTTCAGCTGATTGTACCGGGTGGGGCCGTTGTTGTGGAGAGAGCAGAGAATCTGCATCTTCCACTTGCCGCCGATCAGCTTCAGCGCCCGGTTCAGCGGGCACTCCTCCATGCAGGGACAGTTCTCGTGGCTGGACACGGTCAGCGCCTCCTTACCAGGTAGCGAATTTCTGCGTTCTTGCGCGGCGGCGGGATCTGTGCTATGGTCATTAAAACACACAACGGGAGGGAAATTTATGAGCCTCTATTTGCAGGGCCTGGCCATCGGCCTGGCCTACGTGGCGCCCATCGGAATGCAGAATCTGTTTGTCATCAACGCCGCCCTGACCCAGTCCCGGAGGCGGCTGGCCCTGATTACGCTGATTGTGATCTTCTTTGACGTCAGTTTGCTGCTGGCCTGCTTCTTCGGCATCGGCGCGCTGGTGGAGCGGTTCTCGCTGCTCCAGACCATTGTGCTGGCGGCGGGCGGGCTGGTGGTGTCCTGGATCGGCGTGGGGCTGATCCGGGAGAAGCCGTCCATGGATCGTAGCGTGGATATGGACATCCCTCTGCCCAGAATTGCGGCCAAGGCCTTTGTGGTTACCTGGCTCAATCCCCAGGCTCTCATCGACGGGACGCTGCTCTTCGGCAGCTTCCGCGTGGGCCACCCCGGGGCGGACAGCACTCTGCTGGTGCTGGGCTCCGCCACCGCCTCGTGCCTGTGGTTCTCCGGCGTCACGCTGGTGATCTCCCTTTTCTCCGCCAGGTTCAACGACCGCGTCCTGCGCCTTATCAACATCGTGTGCGGCAGCGTGATCCTGGTTTACGGGCTGCGGCTGATTTTGCAATTTGTCCGGACCATATAGGGCGAAAAGTGTTATTTTGGTGACAGGATTGACAAATACCGGAAAAGAGCTTACAATGAAATTCGTCGACCCGGACAAGAGGGGACGCGGAGCTATCCGCAAATTTAAGAAACAGGAGTGATTTAACATGGAAGAGAAGAAGTACACATCGCTGATCCGCCTGCGTATGTCCGCCAAAGACGCCCACTACGGCGGGAACCTGGTGGACGGCGCCCACATGGTCCATCTCTTCGGCGATGTGGCCACCGAGCTGCTGATCAAGACCGACGGCGACGAGGGCCTGTTCTGCGCCTATAACAACGTGGAGTTCAAGGCGCCCGTGTACGCTGGCGACTACATCGAGGCCTACGGCGAGGTCACCCACATCGGCAATACCTCCCGCAAGATGCGCTTCGAGGCCCGCAAGGTCATCGCCACCCGCCCCGACATCAACGCCTCCGCGGCGGACGTCCTGGAGGAGCCCGTGATCGTGGCCGTGGCCGAGGGCACCTGCGTGGTTCCCAAGGAGTTCAGCCGCAAAAAGCCCTGAGTTTTCTGGAAATTGGCAGACTGCCGGCCCGGCGCCCAAGCGCCGGGCCGTTTTCCGTAAACGGCCGCGGGGATTGGAGCAGATCACGGCGGCCGGATGCGGGCCGCTGACAAAGGGGAGGGGGATTCTTATAACGACAGGGATGCATGAAGCGGGATTTAGATTGATTGAGGCGATATGCGGCAGCGAAAAAGCCGATCCCACTGCCCTTGCGGCGGTTGCCCGCCGGCGGTCCACCCGGTTGTGAATACAGGGTCCTGGATTTCGGACAGGGCGCGGTATTTCACCGCGCGGCCATGGCTTGACAAAGGGCAGCGGGCAGCCGCTTTGCGTGCTGTCCCTTGTCAAACCGTGGAACAAAAGGAGGAACTTATATGCACTTTTACATTGCGGACGCCTTTGCCGCCCAACGCTTTTCCGGCAACCAGGCGGGGGTGGTGCCCCTGGGGGAGGGGCACTTTCCGGAGGAGGAGCTGATGCGGTCCCTGGCCGGGGAGCTGAAACACTCGGAGACCGCCTTCGTCCGGCGCGCCGGTGAGAGGAGCTTCCACATCCGCTACTTCACCCCGGCGGAGGAGGTGGACCTGTGCGGCCACGCCACCGTGGCCGCTTTCACGGTTTTGCGGGAGACCGGGGAGATTCCGGCGGGGCACTACGCGCTCCACACCCGCTCCGGGGACCTGAAGGTCACGGTGGAGCCGGAGGCCGTTTGGATGGACATGGCCCCGCCCGTGGAGGGACGGACTTTTTCGCAAGGGGAGCAGGCGGAGCTGTACCATGCCTATGGCCTGACCCTGGCGGACCGGCCGGAGGGGCTGGAGCCCCAGGCCGTCAGCACCGGCCTTCTGGACATCCTGCTGCCGGTGCGGGACATCGCCGTTTTGAACCGGGCCCGGCAGGACGAGGCGGAGGTCTGCCGCCTGTCGGAGCGGTACGGCGTGGTGGGGGTCCACATGTTCTGCCCGAAAACAGAGGGGCTCTGCGAGGGGGCTTACTGCCGCAATTTCGCGCCGCTGTACGCCATTCCGGAGGAGGCCGCCACTGGTACCTCCAACGGGGCGCTGACCTTCTACCTGTACCGCCGGGGATTGATTTCCCCCGGAGAGGAGAACTGCTTTATACAGGGAATCGCGATGGGCAAACCCTCGGAGATCCTCAGCCGCCTCACACAGGAGGACGGCGCCGTTCGGGTCCGCGTCGGCGGCCGGGCGGTGCTGACGCTGCGGGGAGAGGTGCTGTGACGGTTTTTCCCAATTGTTAAAGATGGGAGTCCCGGCAAGTGCCGGGACCCCCATTTTTTTAGAAACGGGTTAAATTACTCTTCCTCCATGGGCTTGAGGTCGGGGCTGACAATCAGCTCGCAGCCGGTGGCGGCCTTGATGTCGTCCAGGGAGTAGTCGGGATGCAGCTCCTTGAGGACGATGCCCTCGGGAGTGACCTCCATGACGCCCATCTCGGTGATAATCATGTCCACCACGCCCACGGCGGTCAGGGGCAGGGTGCACTCCTTGAGGATCTTGTGGGCCCCCTTCTGGGTGTGCAGCATGGCCACGATGACCTTCCGCGCGCCCACCACCAGGTCCATGGCGCCGCCCATGCCGGCCACCATCTTCCCGGGGATGATCCAGTTGGCGATATTGCCCTTTTCGTCTACCTCCATGGCGCCCAGCACCGTGGCGTCCACATGGCCGCCGCGGATGATGGAGAAGCTCTCCTCAGAGCCGAAGAAGTTGCCGTAGGGGGCGTAGGTGACGTAAGCGCCGCCGGAGTTGATGACGTCCACGTCCTCGCTGCCCTTCTCGGGAGCGCCCAGCAGGCCGGTGAAGCCGTTCTCGGAGTGGAGGACGATGGTCACGCCCTCGGGCAGGCAGTTGGCCACCATGGTGGGCAGGCCGATGCCCAGATTGGCGATGTCGCCGTCCTTAAATTCTTTCGCCGCGCGCTTGGCGATTCTCATCTTCAGATCTGCCAAGGCTGCTCACCTCCTACGATATAGTTTACATAGACGCCGGCGGTGGTGAAGGTGTCCACATCCACCTCGCCGATCTCAACGACCTTCTCCGCGCCCAGGATGACGGTGTCCGCCGCCATGGCCATGACGTGGTTGAAGTTCTTGGTGGCCTTGTAGCAGCTGAAGTTGCCGAATTTGTCGCAGATGCTGGCGCGGCACAGGGCGTAGTCCGCGTGGAGCGGCAGCTCCAGCAAATACTCCCTGCCATCAATGGTCAGCGTCTCCTTGCCGTCGGCGATGATGGTGCCCACGCCGGTGGGGGTCAGCACGCCGCCCAGGCCCGCGCCGGCGGCGCGGATCTTCTCAGCCAGGGAACCCTGGGGCACCAGGGTGCACTTCAGGGTGCCGTCGTTCATGCCCTTGCCGATAATGGGGTTCATGCCCACGTGGGAGGCGATGATGTGGTCGATCATACCCGCGGAGAGGAGCTTGGCAACGCCGCGGTCGGTGGTGCCGGTGACGGAGGCGGGCAGGCCGCCGTCGTTGGCGATGACGGTCAGGTGCTTGACGCCCTTTTCCACCAGAGCGTCGATCAGGATCTCGGGGGTCCCGGTCCCCAGGAAGCCGCCTACCATGACGGTCATCCCGTCCTGGATCCCTGCCACAGCTTCCTGGGCTGTTCTCATTTTGTTGATCATAGTTCTTTTCTTTACTCCCTTCACCGTGCCCGGGCAGTCCGGTACGCCGCGCCGCCATCTGCCGCGGTGGCGGCGGCGCTCCCGATGCCGGAATTGGTCACGGCCGAAATTTTAGGAAGGCCCGGCTGAACCGGCGCCTTCTGTACCCTGCAACAGACTGCGCTTCGCTTCAAACCTCCTCATACTGGAATGCACCGATGAGCATGGAATCTGCTATGCCGTCTATTCGGCAGCGGCATGTGCTGAAATTATCATAGCCCAATTTTTGGGGATTGTCAAGTTCACTAAACGGGGGGAATCAAAATCCGCCGAAACCTGTCAGGATACCCAATGCGGACAGGGATTTGCGCGATTATAAAATGGATACGGTGCATAAGGAAAGCGTGGAGCCCTGCTGGGCGGCGGAGGGGATTTTCTCAGATTGCGTCATCAAACAGGGGAAGGAAATCGTATACCTGTTCAGCAGATGGGAGACATGGTTTCCGCCGGGATTATTAAAAGACCCCGGCGGGGAGGGGGCGTACATTATATATATACGGCAGAATATGAATAGCGGGCAGGCGAGGACGCCCTCCCTCCCGGCTCCCGGTGGAAAAAATTGCCCGTCCGGCCTTGCAATGCCGGAAAAATAGGCGTAGAATAAAAATGAAAGTGCATGGGCGCTTTCAAAGCCTGTCAGGGGGTGAGCGTTATGGGGATCGATCCGCCGGAGAGCGAGCCCGCCGCCGATGCGCCGTTGACGGCGGGGAGAACCGCAAGGCGAGGGCAAACCATAGGAAACTGTGGGGCGCAAAGCCATGGGGACTACGGCACTTCAAACGGGTACCCGTTTGAAGTTTGCGGCATGCCGCAAACTTAATCTGTTATGTCAGCCCGGCTGCTGGAAAACTGGATTTAGTAAACCGTTCGAAAGGGCGGGACACAAAGCCGAGGGGCCTAAAGCGGGCTCCCCCCGGGGGAGGGCGCTATGGCAGCCCAGCCGCCGGACCCTTTGCGTCCGAAATTGCAAAGAAAGGAAAGAATTGCTTATGAGAATTATGAAGAAGCTCCTATCCGTCGCGGTAGCACTGTCTCTGTGTGCCAGTCTGGCGGCTCCGGCGTTTGCTGTCGAGTATGACATCAGTGATGGCAGCGTACACGTGGAGAATAATGACGATGGTGATGCGGTGAGCTGGCAGGATGGTCACGATGAGCATTATGACAAGGACACTGGCTCTAAGGATAAAGACATCGTTGTCAAGCAGGAGAAGGACGAAGAACCAACCAAAAACACGATTGATGTCGGCACCGATGTCAAAGACGTTGAGATCACGCTGAAAGATGTCAACATCGATGTCAGCGACGAAAACGAGGCGGCTGTCTCGGTTGGCGCGGGGTCCGATGTGACCATCGAGCTGGACGGGGACAACTCCCTGAAAAGCGGCGTTGGCCATGCCGGCCTGGAGCTGAACAATGACAATGAAAAGGGTAAGCCCCAGGAGGACGCTGACGGCGGTTCTGTCACCATTAAAGATGATAACGGAATCGACGGTTCGCTGACCGCTGAGGGCGGCGACAGCGCCGCCGGAATCGGCGGCGGCTCCAAGGATATTGCCGGCGACATCACCATTGACAACGCTGACGTGACCGCCACCGGCGGCAGCGGCGGTGCGGGCATCGGCACCGGCAGCCGCGGTGAAGCGGGTGACATTATCGTCAACGGCGGTGATGTGACCGCCACCGGCGGCAGCGATGGTGCGGGCATCGGCACCGGGAGCCGTGGTGAAGCGGGTAATATTACCGTCAACGGCGGTGATGTGACCGCCACCGGAGGCAGCAGTGGTGCTGGTATCGGTACAGGTCTTTACGGTACTGTTGCTGACATCACTATTGACAACAGCGATGTGACCGCCACCGGAGGCAACAGTGGTGCTGGTATCGGTACAGGTCTCTACGGTACTGTTGCTGACATCACTATCGACAACAGTGAAGTGACCGCCACCGGTGGTCAGAATGGTGCGGGCATCGGCGGCGGCAATTACGGCAGCACGGGTGATATTGACGTCGAGGAGAGTGATGTGACCGCAAAGGGCGGCGCAGGTACTGCTGCGGGTATTGGTGTCGGCAAGTCTTACGGCAAAAAAAATGGCAACATTACCATCAAGGGCGGCAATATCGTTGCGATTGGCCAAGCCAAAGCTGCTATTGGCGGCTATGGCGCCGGTACGATCACACTTGAAGACCTCGAGAGTTTGATCGCATTGGGCGGCGGTACCAGTGGTGCTGGAGATTTTGTCATCAATAAAGACGCAAAGGTAAATCAAGCGATCCTGAGCGGCAACTTTGGAAAAAGCGGCAGCGTTATTCAGGGAGCTAAGCAGGCAACCGTTCGCATTATTGATGTCAATGGCAACGATGTGATTGATCCCATCGATATGGGAGCAGGCTTGGAGAATGGGAAGCTGCTGCAGAACTTTGCGGCGATCCTGCCTGAGGCAGGCACATACTATGTGTATGTCACCAGCGACATTGATCCCGAGGGGGCTTTTGTGTCGCAGACTGCAAATTACACCTCGATTGCTTACACAATCAAGGAGAATCAGCTGCTCAGCAAGCCTGTTTCTGCGTGCAAAGCTTACGGAGTGCAATACGAGTTTGTTTCCGCCACAGAGAACATGACGCTGCCCGAGGATATGCCTGAGCTGCCTGAGACCATCTCCGGGCAGAAGCTCTCCATGGATGCTTTCCTCAACGGTGCTACCTGCGATAAAACATATGAGGACATTGCGGTTGAAGGCGGCCATTGGCGCTTTGATGGCTGGGGCCACACATCTGTTCTTACAGAGAGAGGCAATCTGGTCAATACCGCGAAGGTGGTAGGCTCCTGGACCTTCGTAGCCGACGAGCCCGAGCCGGTGGATCCTGATCCCGTGGACCCCGTGGACCCTGTTGATCCTGTGGACCCCGTTGATCCCGTTGATCCCGTTGATCCTGTGGACCCCGTGGACCCCGTGGACCCCGTGGACCCCGTTGATCCCGTGGACCCCGTGGACCCCGTTGATCCCGTTGATCCCGTGGACCCCGTGGACCCCGTTGATCCTGTGGACCCTGTGGACCCCGTAGTTCCCGAGGAGCCCGATGACACCGGCGACACGGATGACGCGGAGGATGCCGGTACCACGATTGACGAGGGCGCTGTGCCTCTGGCCGGCGGTCCTGTCACCCGCGCGGAGTTTGTGGATTATCTGTGGCGTCACGAGGGCCAGCCGGCCCCTGTCGCTGTCAGCGGACTGTTTGAGGACGTGACCGAGGAGCACATGTATTCCCCGGCCGTGGCCTGGGCCAAGTCCATCGGGCTCATCGCGGGCTACGAGGACGGCACATTTAAGCCTGACGAGCTGGTGACGGTATCCGCCGCCCGGGGCATCCTCTCCCGCTACGCCGCCTATCTGGGCATCGAGATGCCCGAGCTCCTGGCTCTGGTGGGCGAGGACGAGGAGCCTGTGCTCAACTGCGACGAGGTAATCAGAGAGTTTTTCGGCGAATAAGAACCATCTTCCTCCCCTGACAGGCGGTACTCCCGGGGCCGGACGTCTTGACGTCCGGCCCCTTTTTTGAGCGGTTGACAGAAAATTCCTGTCATGGTATACTTTTCGGCGTATTATGGGACATGAGGAGGCAGGCTATGAGCGGAAAGGTAAAAAAGCGCATCGTGATTCTGATTGGCTGCGCGGTGCTGGCGGCGGGGATGATGGCGGTGGCCGCGTCGCTGGACATGCCCGGCGAGACGGTTATGCGGTGGTTTGGAGCGGCCTACGACTCCCTCTCCACCATGGTCCTCTTCGTTCTCTTCTGCGGCGCCCTGGGGTTCCCGGTGCAGATTCTGGTCAAGGCCTTTCCCCGGGCGCTTTTGATGCTCCACCGCATCTCCATGAAGTGGGCCAAGGTCTTGCTGGTGGCGCTGGATACGGCGGCTCTTTTTCTCATCATGCTGCTGGTGGACCGGCTGATGAGCACCGTGCTGGTGGGCTACGCGATTTTGTTCCTCACCGCCCTGGTGATGGCGGTGCTCTCCATGGACGATCTGGAGGGCTGGGATAAGCGGTAAAAACAGGCGGGAAGCGTAAAGGCGCTTCCCGCTTTTGTGATATTCGGCCCCGGCCGCGGGGCGGGTGTTTGCCAGCAGGCGGAAACTGTGGTACAATGGTAAAAACACGCACAAGGGAGTGGCCCTATGAAACGCTGCTTTATCTTTGCCGCCGGTACTTTTTACGGCCTGCGGGAACGTCCCGGCGATCCCGGGGACTTCATCATCGCCGCCGACGGGGGCTATCGGGTCTGTCTGCGGGAGAAGGTCACCCCCCACCTCCTCCTGGGGGACTTTGACTCCATAGAGCCCCCGGCGGACTTTGGCCATGTCCGCCGACTGCCGGTGGAGAAGGACGATACCGACACCCTGGCCGCCGTCAAAACGGGGCTGGAACAGGGGTGTACGGACTTTTTCATCTACGGCGGCACCGGCGGAAAACGGCTGGACCACACCCTGGCCAACCTCCAGTCTCTGCTGTTTCTCCGCCGGAGAGGGGCCAGGGGCTGGCTGTACGGGGACGACTTTCTCTGGACCGTCATTGAAAACGAGGCGCTGGAGGTCCCCAGGACGGTGGAGTGGGGCCTGTTCTCCGCGTTCTGCCTGGGGGACCGGGCGGAGGGCGTGGACGAGACCGGCCTCCAGTACCCGTTGGAGAACGCCGTATTGACGCCGGACTTTCCCATTGGCGTCAGCAACCACATTTTAAAGCCGGCGGCCCGGATTTCCGTCCGAAGGGGGGCTCTGGCGGTGGGGTGGGAACTGCCGCCGTTGGACTAAAAGTAGAATAACGAATTGACAAAAGTGTGGTTGCGCGCCGCCGCGATTTCAGGTATAATGTACAAGACAGGAAAGGTTGACCTTTCCGAAAATCACACATCCGTGGGACCGAGGGCGGGCACGGGAACAAGGAGTCTTTTATGGCGACGTTTACTGTAAATGGCAGAACTGTGACTGTGGAAAAAAACCAGAAGCTGCTGCGGTACCTGCGGGACACCCTGGGCCTGACCTCTGTGAAGGACGGGTGCAGCGAGGGCGCCTGCGGCACCTGCACGGTCCTCATCGACGGCAGGCCCACTAAGGCCTGCGTCCCCCTGACAGACAAGCTGGAGGGCAAGGCGGTCCTCACGGTGGAGGGTCTCAGCGCGTTTGAGCGGGAGGTCTATACATACGCCTTCGGCCGCGCCGGGGCGGTGCAGTGCGGCTTCTGCATCCCGGGGATGGTGATCTCCGCCAAGGCCCTGCTGGACAAGAACTTAAATCCCACCCGGGAGGAGGCGGCCTTTGCCATCCGCAACAACATCTGCCGCTGCACCGGGTATGTGAAGATCATCGACGCCATCCTGCTGGCGGCGGAGCTGTTCCGGTCCGGGGAGGTCCCCCAGGCTATAGAGGACTGGTCCCTGGGCGCCCGGGTGCCCAGGGTGGACGTGGAGGAGAAGGTCACCGGTACAGGTGTCTACCCCGATGACGTCCATATGGACGGCATGATCTTCGGCAGCGCTGTCCGCAGCGAATATCCCCGGGCCAGGGTGCTGGCCGTCCACACCGAGGAGGCGAAGGCCTTGCCCGGCGTGGTGGGGGTGTTTACCGCCGCGAACGTGCCCGGCAGCAACAAGGTGGGCCATTTGAAGCAGGACTGGGATACCATGATCGCCGTGGGGGACATCACCCACTATCTGGGGGACGCCATCTGTCTGGTGGCGGCGGAGACGCCGGAGATCCTGGCCCAGGCCAAGGCTCTGGTGAAGGTGGATTATGAGGAGCTGCCCATGGTCCGCAGCCCCCGGGAGGCCATGCTGCCCGATGCCCCCCTGGTCCACCGGGAGGGGAACCTGCTGACCCACAAGCACATCCAGCGGGGCAATCCGGCGGAGGCCATTGCGAAAAGTAAGTACATGCTGACCCAGCGGTTCTACACGCCGTGGACAGAGCACGCCTTTTTGGAGCCGGAGTGTGCCGTGGCCTATCCCGACGGGGACGGTGTTATGGTCCTCTCCACCGACCAGGGTGCCTACGACACCCAGCACGAGATCATGACCATGCTGGGGTGGCCGGCGGAGCGGGTGAAGGTCCGCAACTGCCTGGTGGGCGGGGGCTTTGGCGGCAAGGAGGACGTGACCGTCCAGCACCACGCCGCCCTCATCGCCTGCCTGACGGGCCGGGCGGTGAAGGTGAAGCTCACCCGGGCGGAGAGCCTTTTGATCCACCCTAAACGCCACCCCATGGAGATGGAGTTCTCCCTGGGCTGCGACGAGAACGGCATCATCCAGGGTGTGGCCGCCGAGGTCATCGCCGACACAGGGGCCTACGCCTCACTGGGCGGGCCGGTGCTGGAGCGGGCCTGCACCCATGCTGCCGGGCCCTACAACTACCAGAATTTTGAGATCGACGGCTGGGCCTATTACACCAACAACCCTCCCGCCGGGGCCTTCCGGGGCTTCGGCGTGACCCAGACGTGCTTTTGCATTGAGAGCCTCTTAAACCGCATGGCGGATCTGGTGGGCATCACCCCCTGGGAGATCCGCTACCGCAACGCCATCCGCCCGGGGCAGGAGCTGCCCAACGGCCAGATTGTGGACGGGTCCACGGGCCTGGTGGAGACGCTGGAGGCGGTGAAGCCCTATTACGACGGCGCCAAATGTGTGGGCCTGGCCTGCGCCATGAAGAACGCCGGCGTGGGCGTGGGCATTCCGGACACGGGCCGGGTGCGGCTGACAGTAGAGGACGGCAGGGTCCACATCTTCGCCGGGGCCTCCTGCATCGGCCAGGGATTGGGCACGGTGCTGACCCAGATGGTCTGCGATCAGACGGGCCTTGGGCCGGACCAGGTGGTCTACGAGCGGTCCAACACCTATTTCGCGCCGGACTCCGGCACCACCTCCGGCTCCCGGCAGACGCTGTTTACCGGCGAGGCCTGCCGCCGGGCCTGTCAGGATCTGAGAGAGGCGCTGGCGGAGGGGGGACTGGAGGCCCTGAACGGCCGGGAATTCCGAGGGGAGTACCTGGGGAAGACCGACCCCCTGGGGGCCGACGTGCCCAACCCCGTCAGCCACATCGCCTACGGCTACTCCACCCAGATCTGCATCCTGGACGAGGACGGCAAAATCCAGCAGATGGTGGCGGCCCACGACGTGGGCAGGGCCGTGAACCCCCTCTCCGTGGAGGGGCAGATCGAGGGCGGCGTGGTGATGAGCATGGGCTTTGCCCTGACGGAGCGCTACCCCCTGGTGGACTGTAAGCCCACCGCCAAATACGGCACTCTGGGCCTCTTCCGGGCCAATCAGATTCCGGACATCACCGCCATTGTGGTTGAGAAGGAGGGGCTGGACGTGGCCTGCGGGGCCATCGGCGTGGGGGAGATCACCTCTATCCCCACGGCCCCGGCCATTGCCGACGCCTACTACCGCTACGACGGCAAATTCCGCACAACCCTCCCCCTGGAGGACACGCCCTATACCAGAAAGTAAGAGGAAAAAGCCGCCCCGTTAGGGGGCGGCGGGCCGTATCAGGCCATCTCCTCTTTGAGCCTTGCCAGGGCCTGGGGGGTGTCCACGTCGGTCAGCTCCTCCTCTGGTACCTCCAGGAGCCGCAGGTCCCCCTGGTGCCGCCGGATGACGGTGTTGCCGCCGTGGTCCTCCGTCAGCTCCAGCAGCTCCGGGAAGAACCGGGCGGGGAAGACGCAGGGATTGCCCCGGACGCCGCCGTGGGCCAGGGCCGCCAGTTTGTCCGGCTGCTCCCGCCAGAATCGGGCCAGGGCCGCCACGCTCTCCCGCTTCAAAAGGGGCTGGTCGCTGACTAAGAACATGGCGCCGCCGCAGTCCCCCAGGGCCGTGAGGCCCAGGGCGATGGTGTGGCTGATGCCGTAGTCCGGGTGTCTGTTGCAGACGGCGGAGAAGCGGAAGTCCTCCGCCAGGTCCATGACCTCCGGGTACTGGGTCACCACCGCCACGGCGTCAAAGAGGTCCGCCGGCACGGCCTCCAGGGTCCGGCGGATCAGGCTCCGTCCCCCCAGCTGGGCCGCCAGCTTGTTGTCCCCAAAGCGCCGGGCGTTCCCCGCCGCCATGACCACACAGCCTAATTTCAACATAGAAAACACCTCGCCATCTGTTTCAGTTTTAATTGAGATATTGAGATATAGTATATCTGGTTTTTCCCAATCATGCAAATCAAAAGGAGGGATTCCCTATGAGCAAGAGCATCGGCAAAAGCGTCACGCGGGTGGACGCCCGGGAAAAGGCCACGGGCCGCGCCAGGTACACGGACGATCTCTGCGGCCGGGAGGCGCTGGTGGTGAAGATCTGTCACTCCGCCATCGCCCACGGTTTTGTGAAGTCCGTCGACACCGCCGCCGCGGAGGCAATTCCCGGTGTGGTGAAGGTCCTGACCTGTTTTGACGTGCCGGACATCCCCTTTCCCACGGCGGGTCATCCCTGGTCCACGGACCCCGGCCATCAGGATGTGGCCGACCGGCTGCTCTTGAACCGCCACGTCCGCTACTACGGGGACGAGGTGGCGGTGGTCATCGCCGGGGACGAGGTGGCGGCGGCCCAGGGCGTCCGGGCTCTGAAGGTTGAGTATGAGGAGCTGCCCTTTGTGCTGGATGTGCAGGAGGCCATGAAGGACGGCGCGCCCCAGCTCCACGAGAAGTACGAAAACAACGTCCTGGGCCACTCCGACGTCCGCCGGGGGGACTATGAGGCCGCCCGGCAGGAGCCCGGCCTCATCAAAGTCGAGGGCTGGTACGATACCCCAACGGTTCAGCACTGCCACATTGAGAACCACGCCTGCTTCGCCTATGAGGAGGCGGGGCGGATGGTGGTGGTCAGCTCCACACAGATTCCCCACATTGTCCGGAGAGTGGTGGGGCAGGCCCTGGGGATGCCCTGGGGAAGGGTGCGGATCATCAAGCCCTACATCGGCGGGGGATTTGGCAACAAGCAGGACGCGCTGTATGAGCCGTTGTGCGCCTGGTGCTCCACCCAGGTGGGGGGAAGGCTTGTGAAGCTGGAGTGCAGCCGGGAGGAGACCTTTGTCTCCAACCGGGTCCGCCACGCCATCCGCACCCACATCATCTCCTACGTCCGGCCGGACGGGACGCTGGCTGCCCGGAAGTTCGAGTCCTTCTCCAACCAGGGGGCCTACGCCTCCCACGGCCACGGCGTCAACGCCAAGGGCATGAATGCCTTCCCCCAGCTCTACCCCTGCCCCAATGTGGAGTGCGACGCCTGGACGGTGTTTACCAACAGGCCCGCCGCCGGGGCTATGCGGGGCTATGGCATTCCCCAGGCCATGTTCGCCGGGGAGAGCCACATCGACGATATTTGCAGGGCGATTGGCATGACGCCCCTGGAGTTCCGGCGGAAGAATCTGATGCCCGTTGGCTACGTGGACGGCTTCTCCAAAAACGAGCTGTACCACGACACCTTCAACCAGTGTATGGACAAGGGAATCGAGGCCATTGACTATCTGAAAAAGTTTGAGGAGTACAGGGACCAGACCGGCCCCGTCCGCCGGGGCGTGGGGCTTGCGGTGTTCTGGTACAACACCGCCGTGTGGCCCATCTCCTTAGAGAGCTCCTCCTGCCGCATGGTGCTGAACCAGGACGGCTCCCTCCAGTTCCAGACCGGCGAGACGGAGATCGGCCAGGGCTGCGACACCGCCTACTCCCAGATGGTGGCGGACGCCGTGGGCGTGCCTCTGGAGGACGTCCACGTCATCTCCACCCAGGACACCGACGTCACCCCCTTTGGCACCGGGGCCTACGCCTCCCGGCAGACCTACATCGGCGGCTTCTCAATTATGCAGACGGCCCAGGCGCTGCGGGAGAGGATTTTGGCTATCGCCCATGAGCAGACCCGGATGCCGGTGAGCAACCTGGACCTGGTGGACGGGCAGATTGTCCGCAAGTCCGACGGGCGGGTGCTGAAATCCCTGGGAGACCTGGCCACGGAGAGCCTCTACTCTATGGAGCACAGCCAGCACATCACCGCCGAGACCACGGCCCAGATCAAGTCCAACGCCTATTCCTTCGGCTGTTCTTTCGCCGAGGTGGAGGTGGACATCCCCATGTGCAAGGTGAAGCTGCTGCGGATGGTGAACGTCCACGACTGCGGCGCCCTCATCAACCCCGCTCTGGCGGAGGCCCAGGTCCACGGCGGCATGTCCATGGCCATCGGCTACGGCCTCTCCGAGGAGCTGAAGTTTGACGAGAAGACCGGCAAACCCCTGAACAACAACCTGCTGGACTACAAGCTCTCCACCTTTATGGACCACCCCGCTCTGGAGGCGGCCTTTGTGGAGAATCCGGAGCCCACGTCCCCCTATGGCACCAAGGCCCTGGGCGAGCCCCCGGCCTGCTCCGGCGCCCCGGCCATCCGCAACGCCGTTTTGAACGCCACCGGCGTTGCCGTCGACTGCTGCCCCATCACGCCCCACGTCCTGTACCGCGCGTTCAAGGCGGCGGGACTGATTCAGGATTAAAGGAGGGAACCGCGTATGTATGACATGAAAGCCCTGTATCAGGCAAAGAGCGTTCAGGATGCCGTGGCCCTCCGTCTGGCCCATCCCGCGGCACAGATCATCGCCGGGGGCTCCGACGTGCTGGTGCAGATGCGGGAGGGGCGGCGGGCCGGCGCGGAGCTGATCTCCATCCAGACCCTGGACGAGATCCGGGGCGTGTCCATGGACGAAGACGGCACCCTCCGGATCGGCTCCCTCACCAGCTTCTCCCACATCACCCGGGATCCGCTGATTCAAAAGTACATCAACGTGCTGGGGGAGGCCGTGGACCAGGTGGGCGGCCCCCAGATCCGCAACATCGGCACCATCGGCGGCAACACCTGCAACGGCGTCACCTCCGCCGACTCCGCCTCCACCCTCCACGCCTGGGACGCCATGGTGGAGCTGACGGGTCCGGAGGGCGTCCGCCGCCAGCCCATCTCCGAGTTCTACATCAGAGCGGGCCGGGTGGACATCCGGGAGGGGGAGATCCAGACCGCCATTCTGATTCCAAAAGAGAGCTACGAGAATTGCTTCGGCCACTACATCAAGTACGCCATGCGCAGCGCCATGGACATCGCCACACTGGGAACCTCGGTCAACGTCCGTCTCTCCGCCGATAAAAAACGCGTGGAGCGGGCACGGGTGGCCTTCGGCGTGGCGGGCCCGGTACCCCTGCGGGCTGGGACGGCGGAGCAGCTGGCGGCGGGCCAGGTGATCTCGCTGGATCTGGCGGAGGGCTTTGCCCAGGCGGTGCGGGAGGACATCAACCCCCGGGACTCCTGGCGTGCGGCCAGGGATTTCCGCCTCCACATTGCCGTGGAGAGCGCCAAACGGGCCTTTATCAAATCCGTGAAACTGGCGGGAGGTGCGCTGTAATGGAGAATCATCAGATCCAGTATCAGACCGTTCATTTCAACCTCAACGGCAGGGATGTGGAGAGGACGGTGGACGTCCGGGCCAGCCTCACGGACATGCTGCGGAACGACTACCACACCCTGTCCGTGAAAAAGGGCTGCGAGGTGGGGGAGTGCGGCGCGTGCAATGTGCTCATCGACGGCGAGACCTTCAACTCCTGCATCTATCTGGCCGTGTGGGCCGAGGGCAAGCGCGTCCGCACCCTGGAGGGCCTTATGGGCCCGGACGGAGAACTCAGCGACATCCAGCAGGCCTTTATTGACGAGGCGGCCATCCAGTGCGGCTTCTGCACGCCGGGTTTCATCATGTCGGCGGTGGAGCTTTTGGAGAGCGGGAAGGAGTATACGGACGACGAGATCCGCAAACACCTCTCCGGCCACCTGTGCCGGTGCACAGGGTATGAGAATATCCTCCGGGCGGTGAAAAAGACCATGTACAGACGGCTAGGCAGGGAGATGCCCATAGCATGAGATTTCCGGGGACACCAAAGGGTGTCCCCGGATTTTATTTGACGCTGGCCCCCTGAGGTGATATAATAAAATCACCAAGAGAGGAGGCGCCCCTATGAACACAGTCATCACCATCGGACGGCAGTTTGGCAGCGGCGGCAAGGAGATCGGCATCCGGGTTGCCAAGGAACTGGGGATCCCGTTTTATGATAAGGAGCTCCTGCGGGAGGCCGCCAGAAAGAGCGGCCTGTGTGAGAAGATCGTGGAGAACTTTGACGAGAGGCCCAAGAGCCTGCTGTACTCCATCGCCATGGACTCCTATATGTTTGCCCTGCCCGGCAGCGGCGTGGGGGACTCCCTGGAGCAGCAGGTGTATCTGGCCACCTTCAACACCATCCGCCACATCGCCGAGCAGGGACCCTGCGTCATGATCGGCCGCTGCGCGGACTACGCCCTGGCGGAGAATCCCAACCATTTGAGCCTGTTCATCCACGCCCCCATGGAGGTGCGGGTGGCCCGGGTGGCCAAGCGGCAGGGCATTACGCCGGAGAAGGCCAAGGCGCTCATTGTTAAAACCGACAAGCGCCGGGCCTCCTACTACGAGTATTACTCCTCCCAGAAGTGGGGCGCGGTGGAGAGCTATGACTTCTGCCTGGACTCCAGCTATCTGGGCCTGGGCGGCACGGTGGAGCTGATCCGCGCCATGGTGGAGCACAAGGAGCACCCTGTGCCCAGCCCCACGGAGATTGACCCCACGCAGTCCGGTACATAACACTGCATGACGGATGAAAAAGCGGCGGACGCACTAAGTGCGTCCGCCGCTTTCGGCGCGGTTTCCTCTCACGGCTCGTGGTCCAGGGTCCGGTAAAAACCAAAGGACTTCTGAAAGTTCTCCCGGGCGTAGTGCTCCACGTCGGCCTGATAGGCCCGGTAGGCCGTAAGCAGCCGCTCCGCCTCCGGGGTGAGCACCGCGCCGCCGCCGTGGCGGCCGCCGGTGGTGGAGTCCAGCATCTTGCAGCCAAAGACCTCCTCGGCGGTGCGGATGATGCGCCAGGCCTTGGAGTAGGCCATCTCCATGGACGAGGCCGCCGCCCGCAGGGAACGGTGCTCCCGCACCCGCTCCAGGAGCGTGGCGATGCCGGGGCCGAAACAGCGCCGGTTGTCGTCGGTGTAGAGCCGGATGGTCAGTTTCAAGTGCAGTTCCCTGTCCATGGAGTTCCCCCTCTCCGTTGATATTCTATTTTATCACACTTTCCACGGTTTGCAAACCCGGCAAAATGTGATAGAATCATCTGGGGAAAATTTTCCGTCCGGTACGGAGGAAAAACAGGAGGAAAGAGATATGAAAAAGATCCGGCTGGGCCGCACAGAGCTGTACGTCACCAAAACGGCCTTCGGCGCGCTGCCCGTCCAGCGTATCTCCAAGGCCGACGCGGTAAAACTGGTCCGCAGGGCCTATGACAGCGGCATCAACTACTTTGACACCGCAAATATGTACACCGACAGCGAGGAAAAACTAGGCGAGGCCCTCCATGATGTGCGGCAGAATGTGATCATTTCCACCAAGACCGCCGCCACGGACAAGAAGACGGCCCTGGCCCACATGGAGCAGAGCCTCCGCAGTCTGCGGACAGACTACATCGACCTGATCCAGTTCCACAACCCGGCGAAGCTGCCGGACATCAACGACCCGGACGGGGCCTTTGCCGCGGCGCTGGAGATGCGGAAAAAGGGGTATGTCCGCCACATCGGCATTACCAACCACCGCTTGGGCGTGGCCCGGGAGGCCATCGCCTCCGGGGATTTTGAGACGCTGCAGTTTCCCTTCTGCTACCTGACCACGGACAAGGAGCTGGACCTGGTGGCCAGGTGCAAAGAGGCAGATATGGGCTACATCGCCATGAAGGGGCTCTCCGGCGGCCTGCTGAACAACGCGGCGGCCTGCTACTGCTTTATGCGGCAGTTTGACAACGTGGTGCCCATCTGGGGCATCCAGCGGGAGGAGGAGCTGGATCAGTGGCTGGAGCTGACGGAGCGGGACCCGGAGATGACGCCGGAGCTCCAGGCCGTCATCGACCAGGACCGGAAGGAGCTGGCGGGGAACTTCTGCCGCAGCTGCGGCTACTGCCTGCCCTGTGCCGCCGGCATTGACATCCCCCAGGCGGCCCGGATGTCGGCCCTGCTGCGGCGGGCCCCATACCGCCCCTACCTCAGCGACGAGTGGTACGCCAAGATGCGCAAAATCGAGGAGTGCGTCCACTGCGGCGCCTGCAAGAGCCGCTGTCCCTACGGCTTGGACACCCCGGAGCTGTTGAAGATGATGCTGGCGGATTACGACCGGTTCTACGCCGCTCACCGCAACGACTGACTTTTTCTTGAGAAAGAAAAAGCCAGCAAAAAGAACTTTAGCGCGCAACAAAACTGGGCTATACCTAAAATTCCTGCGACAGCAACGGAAGATGATCGATGTTGAAAAAGGGAGTGAAATCGAAATGCTATTTAAAAGTGAGGACGCCAGCCTGGAGCTGCGCGTCGTCAATTATGAGTTCCCCGCCGGCGGCGGCGAGGCGGGCAGCGACGACCGGAACTGGCTGGTGCTGCGTTGTACCTGGGTCAACGAGGAGGGGGCCATCGTCAAGGACTCCAACAGCTGTCTGCTGACCTACGAGCTGCGGGAGCTGGCCGCCGGGCTCAAGGTGTTGAACGCCGGAATCAGGGACAGCTACGCCAGCGACTTTGTGGACCCCTACTTTGAGGTGGCGGCCCAGGCGGAGGGAGAGGACTTCCGGGTGGATGTGTCCTTCTACCTGCCCAACACCATGGACGGCGACGACACCGCCCAGGTGGAGGCCGTGATGACAAAGGCGGAGATGAAGGAGCTCATCGCCGAGCTGGACAGCCTGTGCGAAAAATTCCCGGACAGGGAGTAAAACCACCGGAAAACCGGGCGCAGCCCGGTACTCGCTGCCTCTCACGGTTCCTGTTAAAAAGAGCGCCGTTCCCGCAAGGGAACGGCGCTCTTTGCTTAGGGGATCTTTCCGGTTGAAACGTCTTACAGGCTGTTGGCCTCGTCCACCACCTTCTTGATGGCGGCGGCGGCGTCCTCAGGCAGCTTGTTGAAGCCGCCCTCCTCGGTGTCCAGCTTGGTGACGTAGTTCAGGCGGTCCTGCATACGGGCCTTCAGCTGGGCCACGTACTCCTTGTCGCCCAGGTCGGGCACGAAGCCCTCCCACTCGAAGATCTCGATGTCCTCGAAGGGGCCCCACTTCTTGAACTGGGCCTTGCCCTCGACAACGGCCTCCAGAACGCCCAGAGTGTCCTCCTTCTGGACCTTCTTGCCCATGAAGTCACCGGTGTTGATGATATAGCAGGCCACGTCCTTCTCCGCCACCAGCTTCTTGAACTTCTCATAGTCGTTCACCAGGGGATAGGTGCGGAAGGGGTTGGCGTAGGGCTCCACCACCAGGGCGTTGGGGTCCACGCCGGCCTTGAGGCGCTCGGCGCTGGAGCGCTTGGTGGCCAGGGTGGCGCCCATGACGGAGGCCAGGGAGGCGCCGCTGAGCTTGACGATGGGGGGGATGGTGGGGTCCTTCATGATCCAGAAGATGGCGTTGACGGGGGAGTCGATCTTGTCCACCCGGTTGGGGGACCAGAGCTTGCTCTTGATGGCCCGGCCGTTGCCGTTGCGCACGTCCTCGGTGACCAGGACGATCTTGCCCTCCTCGTCCAGCGTGGCGGAGCAGTTCTGGGCGGTGAGGAGATACTTGTTGTCCTCAGAGGGCACGGGGTAGTCGGCGGTCTTGTCGAAGTAGGTGGGCTCCAGGGCGATGGAGGCGCAGGTGTCGGAGTTGATGATGAAGGCGTCGTCGTGGAGCACCTTGATGGCGGGGTACTTGCCGCCGTGCTTGGCGTGGGTCAGGGTGGACTTGCCGGAGCCGCTGAGGCCGAACACCGCCGCCACGTACTTGCTGCCGTCGGAGAGGGTGTACTCCTTCTGGCCGCCGTGGCAGGAGGCGTAGCCGTTGCGGTTGGCGATGGCCCAGGCCAGGGTCAGGGTGCCCTTCTTGTGCTCACCGAAGTAGCGCATGCCCAGGATGGCGGCGCAGTTGGTGTCGGTGTTGAAGTAGCACAGGCACTTGGGGTCGCAGATGTCTTCCTGGCCCGGCGCGCCGGTCCACTGGGGATCGGAGAAGATATAGATGTCGGACTCCTTGCCGCCGCCCACGGGCTGAGACTTCTTGTACATCTTCACGTACTCGTCGGACTGATACTGGAAGTTCAGCATCCAGTTGTACAGCAGGTTCTCCTCCCCCTCGGGAATCAGCAGATGGGCCTTGACCATGAACTCGGGGTCCAGGCCGATGAAGACCTCGGCGTGGTACATGGTCTTCCAGCGGGTGTCGTACACGGCGTCCATGACGATCTTGTCCAGAGCGGCGGTGTCCACGCCGGGCTTGCCGGTGATCCGGCGGGCGGGAGCATAGCGGCCGGTGATGGAGCCGTCGTTGAACAGCAGGACCTTGGCGTCCGGCTCCAGGCCGAACTCCTCGCCCCGGTAGACGGGCATATCAGTGACCACGGTACCGGGGGAGTTCTTGGCCATGTCATAGGCCTCCCGCAGGGAGTTGATCTTTACCACATTGTTGCCGTAGAACGGCGCTTCGATGATGGAGCGGGTTTTGGAAAACCCGACCTTTCCAGGCCCGATCTCAGTTCTGGGGTAATACGCTCTTGTGGACATAAAAACTCCTCCTGTTGAATTGTTTTTCTGTTCTGGAAAACTGCGCTGATTTGGGTATATCATACCGCAGTCTTTTGAAAAAAGCAAGGGCGAAAACGATTAAATGCCGGGTTTTTCCCGGAGCGCCTGCGCCAGGGCGGCGAAGTCCTGGAGCGTCAGCCGCTCCCCCCGCACGTCCGGCGGCAGGCCGCAGTCCTCTATGGCCCTCTGGATGTCTCCCTTGGAGCTTCCCGGCAGGGCGGCGGCGAGGCTGTTGACCAGGGTCTTCCGCCGCAGCAGGAAGGCCCCCCGCAGGACCTTAAAGAAGAACGCCTCGTCGGAGACCTCCACGGCGGGCCGGCTTCGCCGGAGGCACCGCAGCACAGCGGAGTCCACCTTGGGCGCGGGGAGGAACTTGTCCCGGGGGACCTGGAAGAGCGTCTCCACCTCCATCCAGTACTGGAGGAAGAGGGAGAAGGCCCCGCCCTCCGGGCTCCCCTGGGGGGCGGAGAGCCGCTGGGCCACCTCCTTTTGGATCAGCACCGTCAAAGAGCGGAAGCAGGGGGTCTCCGCCAGCTTCTGGAGGATGGGGGAGGTGATGTTGTAGGGCAGGTTGGCGCAGACCACGGGGGTCAGGCCCTGAAATCTCTCCGCCGCCAGGGCGGCCAGATCCAGCCTCAAGACGTCGCCCTGGAGGATCTCCACGTTGGGGAAGGGGGCCATGGTCTCCGCCAGCACCGGCAGGAGGGTCTTGTCCAGCTCGATGGAGACCACCTTCCCGGCCCGCTTGGCCAGCTCCGCCGTCAGGGGGCCGATGCCCGGCCCAATCTCCAGCACGCCGCAGGTCTCATCCGCGCCGGAGGCCGCGGCGATGTCCGCCGGGATCTGGGGGTCCAGCAGAAAATTCTGCCCCATGGATTTGGAGAAGTGGAAGCCGTGCCGGTCCAGCAGGGCGCGGATGGTAGCGTAATCGCAGAGGTTCATAAGAGCGCCGCCTTTCGGGAGTATTGGTGGTTCGTATTTGTGCGTCGGGGAAATGGTCCGCCCCTGCGCCGTCAAAGCCGTCGGAATCTCCGGCGATTTCCCGATTCTCCCCGTAAATTTTTGGGTTTTGTTTGATAAATGGCGGAATGCCCAACGGCGAGAGATTTTTTCGCCAATCAAGGCGGTTTGACGCAGCCATACTTTGTGTATGGCAAGGAAAATCAACGCAGAGCGGCGAAAAAAGGTCCGTCGTTTGGGCGTTTTGACATTTTTCAAACAAGGCCTGATTTGCCGCACCAATTTTACCACAGGATTGGGTTCGTTTCAATCCGTCTTTGCGAAATCGGCGGAGATCTCCCTGGCGGTGTTTTTGGAAAAGAGTCCGCCGAAAAGCCCGGTTGACCAAAATTCTGCGGGCTGGTATACTGGACGAAACGATACGGAACGGAGGCGGCGGATGGTACGGGAATTTCAAATCACCGACTTGGAACGGGTGGCGGAGATCTGGCTGGCGGCCAATGTCAGGGCACATGATTTCATCCCCGGGCGGTACTGGGAGGGGCAGCTGGAGACGGTGAGGACCCTGTTTCCCCAGGCGGAGCTCTATGTCTGGCAGGACGGAGACGGCGCGGTCCAGGGGTTCGTGGGCCTGAGCGGGGAGCACATCGAGGGGATCTTCGTCTGGCCGCCGGTCCAGTCCCGGGGCGTCGGAAAGGCGCTGCTGGACCGGGCCAAGGCGGCCCATGGCCGCTTGACGCTGAACGTGTACCGGAACAATGACCGGGCCGCCGCTTTTTATCGCCGGGAAGGCTTCCAGATCCGGGGAGAGAGCGTGGACGAGAGCACCGGTGAGGCGGAGTGCCGCATGGTTTGGGAGAGGAGAAGGGGATGCTGAGAACAGTTTTTTTGGATTTGGACGACACCATTTTGGACTTTTCCCTGGCGGAGGCCGCGGCGCTGCGGCGGGCGCTGACAGAGGCGGACGTACCGGCGGACAACGCCGTTCTGGCCCGCTACCACGCCATCAACGCCGCCCAGTGGGAACTGCTGGAGGAGGGGGTGCTGACCCGGGAGCAGGTACTGCTGGGCCGGTTTGACATTCTCTTTGGAGAGCTGGGGCTGGTCCGCTCCGCCGGGGAGATCTGCGGGCGGTACGAGGAGTACCTGGCGGAGGGTCACTGGTTCGTCCCGGGGGCGGAGGCCCTGCTGGAGGCGCTGGCGCCCCGGTACGATCTGTACCTGGCCTCCAACGGCACTGCCGCGGTGCAGTACAGGCGGCTGGAGAGTGCCGGAATCAAGGGGTATTTCCGGGGAATCTTCATCTCTCAGGACCTGGGGGCGGACAAGCCCAGTCCGGCCTTTTTCCAGAAGTGCTTCGCCGCCATCCCGGGCTTTTCCAGGGAGCGCGCCGTTATGGTGGGGGACAGCCTGACCTCCGACATCCGGGGCGGAAAAAACGCTGGGCTCCGCGCCTGCTGGTTTAATCCCCGCGGGAAGCCGCCCAGAGCGGACATCGTCCCGGACTATGAGATCTCCGCCCTGGACCAGCTCCCGGCCCTGCTGGAGACGCTGTAAACCCCGCATAAGGTGAAAAACGCCCCGGCGCACGCAATGTGCGCCGGGGCGTTCTTTGGATGTCATTTCAAGATATAGACTTTGCAGCTGCGGCGGCCGAAGTTGATGCACTCCTCATAGGTGTTGAAGTACAGGTCCACTTTGTTGCCCCGCACGCCGGTGTCCTCGGCCACGGCGGTGCCGTAGACGATGCCGTCGTTGGTGACGATATACATCCTGGTCCCCAGAGGGATCACCTTTTTGTCCACGGCCACGGTGCCCACCCGGACGGTGGTGCCGGTGGCGGTGCAGTAGTCCGCGCCGCCGTACCCGGCGGTGTAGGCGGTGGCGGTCATGTTCTTGACGCTGGAGAAGCTCAGCTTTTCTCCGGAGGCCAGGGTCAGAACGCCGCTGCCGTCCGCGTTGGCGGAGACGCTGGCAATGGGGGAGTCGTTAGAGGGAAAAGCCGCGGGAGCGGGCTTGGCCGGCGCGGCGGTGCCGTATTCCACGATCTTATCCACGGCGGTGCTGTCCAGCTCCTCCACAAATTGGCGGGCGATTTCCTGCCCGTTGGACCAGACCACCTCGTAGATGGAGCTGCGGATACCGTCCGAGCCCTCCTGGACCACCTTTTCCGTGCCCTGCTCCATTTTGGGGTTGGCCACCCGCACGGTCTCGCAGGCCACCTCTTCAACCACGTGCTCATAGTAGGAGAGGTCCGAGGAAACGGTGATCTCCACACCGCTGTCGGTAAAGTCGACGCCCACCATCTCCAGAGGGCCGGGGACGATGTCCAGGCGCTGCAGGGTCTTGAGAATGGACTCCTGCCGGGATTTGGTGGTAAAAGTCTCCCCGTCGTGGCGGACGGTGACCACCTGGCCCAGGCGCAGGCAGACATCGTAGCCCCGGCTGCCGTTGGATGTGTAGATCAGTTTGCTCTCCAGCGCGGGGGCCGTTCCGTCCCCGTCCAGCACGATGGCCGCGTCGTCCACGCCGCTGACGATATAGATGCCCGCGGCCCGGTTCGTGATGACCAGGGCGGTGCATAGGACGATGGCTGCCATAAAGAGATTGACGCCGCTGCGTCTCCAAAATTCGTACAATTTGTTTCGCAGAGTCTGTGTGCTCACAAGCGTACCTCCTGAAAAAGATTCCCGGCCCGGGCGCTCCCCTGGGGGAGGGCGGATTGGATTGTAACTTTTGTTACCAGCCGGAAAACTGTATTTAGTATACACACAATTCCCACTTTTGTCAAGGTTTTGGCGGTAAAATAGGATGTTAAGACCCACTTTCGGCGAAAAAAGACGGCCTGCGACAGGAAAAACCTGCATGGGGAAATGCAAAAAGTAACAAAATGGTGACAGAATAACCGGGGGATGCGGTTCTCCGGGCGGGAAAAAGCGCCTGAAGCGTGGAAATGCCGGGGTACGTTTGAAGAGCGCCTTACGGTGAACAGATCGATCCGTGGCGCGGAGAATAGCCGCTTGAAAAGCGATGCGCGGCCTCCGCTTCTGCCAAAACGGAGGCCGCGCATCTATAAAAAGGAAAGGAGAAACAGGCGTGTGAAACGGCCCCTTACGGGGAAACAGGAGGAGGGACCCGCACCGCAGGGAGACACGGGTCCCCGCCATCACAAGGTAGACATGCTGTGGGGTGAGATCTAATTACGCAAACGTTTTCAAAGAAGTGAAAAATAAAATTTCCTGTCTCACCCTTGGGAACAACGCTATTATGCGGCTGATTGTAGAAAAAGTCAATAGCTGTTACGGAGATTCCATGTTTAACACAAAAAATTTAAAATATTGCTGTGCGCTTTCACGATATAATGCGAAAGCGTTTGCGTAAAATGGAGGAAAAACCGCCCCGAATGGGGCGGCGTATGTCAGATCAGTTCTTTGAGCGCTCTGCGGGAGAGGGGGATGGCGCAGAGAAATGCCAGACAGTCTGCCGCGGACTGGGTCATCTGGACGCCCACCAGGCCGAGGCAGTGAGAGAGGAGATAGATCAGGGGAATAAAGAAAATTCCCTGCCGGGCCATGGCCAGGAAAGTGGCGGGGCCGGTTTTGCCGATGGTCTGGAGCATCATGTTGCTCATAACGGTCCAGCCGGTGGTGAAGAAGGTGACACACTGAAACCGCAGGGCTGCCGTGCCGCAGGCGATGACCTCCGGGTCATCCCGGAACAGGGCGATGAGCTGAGGGGCAAAGATAAATCCCAGGGTGCTGACCGCCAGCAGAAACACCGTGGAGGACTTGACGCAGAATCCGAAACCGTCTTTCACCCGCTGGTAGAGTTTCGCGCCGTAGTTGAAGCCGCACACCGGCTGGAAGCCCTGGCCGAAGCCGATCATAGCGGAGCCGCCGAACATGGTGATGCGCTGAACCACGCCCATGGCGGCGATGGCGGCGTCCCCATAGGGGCGGATGGCCCGGTTGAGGCAGATGGTGGCCACGCTGGCCAGGCCCTGCCGGGCCAGGGAGGGCAGGCCGCCCCTAACGATCATCCCGTAGTAGCCCCACGTTCGCTGGACCCGGGAGATGTGAATGTGCAGGTTGCCGCCTCGGGAGCAGCCGATCAGCAGCAGGCAGAAGCTGACGAATTGGCTGATGATGGTGGCCCAGGCCGCCCCGGCCACGCCCAGGCGGAAGGTGAAGATCAGCAGGGGGTCCAGGGCGATGTTCAGCACCGCGCCGCTGGCGATGCCCACCATGGCGTAGGCCGCGCTGCCCTGGTAGCGAAGCTGGTTATTCAGCACCAGAGAGGAGGTCATCCACGGCGCGCCCAGGAGAATGACCCGCAGGTAGGCCTTAGTGTAGGGCAGGATAGTGGGGGTGGAGCCCAGGAGCGTGGCCAGTGGTTCCAGAAAGACCTGTCCCAGAACGCAGATCAGCGCCCCCGCGGCGATGGCGGAGAAGAAGCCGGTGGCCGCCATGTTGGAGGCCTCCTCAAAATTCTGCCGTCCCAGCTCCCGGGAGATGAAGTTGCCGCTGCCGTGGCCGAAGAAGAAGCCCACGGCCTGGATAATGGCCATCAGAGAGAAGACCACGCCCACGGCGCCGGTGGCGCTATTGCTTTTCAGCATTCCCACAAAGAAGGTGTCCGCCATGTTGTAAAAGGAGGTGACCAGCATGCTGATAATGCAGGGCAGGGCCAGGCGGCAGATCAGCGTGCTGACAGGGGTCTCCGTCATCTGGTGGAATTTCTGTTCCTGTTTTTCGTCCATATGTTCCTCTTTCTGTGTGGAAGCGCGGCATAGAGAGCGGACTTCCTCTTTTTTAACAAAATTATAACACAAGTGGAGAAGCGGTGCAAAGAATTTTTCACGCGGACCAGGTGGCGGAGGCGGGCTTGCCGTCATAGGATGGGGTGTATCCGGGAGACGCCGGATATGGTTCCTGTGTCTAAAACAGGGGCCGTGTACCTGATGAACGCCGGTTTGCCCGCCGCCGCAGGGGCGGCGGCCGCAAATAGTGGCATATGTATTTCAACTGAAATGAGGGAGCATCTTTGCGCATCAACGAAGTCTATGAGCATACGCCGCTCCAGCCCTGTCCGCCGGATGAGGCCTGCCCGCCCGCCGGCTGCAATAAAGTGGCTACACAGTGTGTGGATATTGCGGCGCCTCTGACGCTGAATCCCACCGCCGTTATGGGGACCCCCACGGTGACCTGCCAGGGCAGCCCCTGTGTCACCTGCACCACCGATTGCGGCGGCACCAGCTGCACGCTGACCTTTCGGCAGCAGGTCTGCGTATCTGTACCTATCCGCTACGGCGTGACCATGGCCAGCGGAGAACCCAGCATTGAGTGTACTGAGGAAAGCTGCTGCTGCAATTGCAGCTGCTGAGAGTGAAGACGCCCTGCCGGAGTTCTCCGGCGGGGCGTCTTTCGCGTATAACCGCTCCGCTCTCCCCGGCCAGCCATTCCTTCTGCGCGCCAAGCGCCTTCATGCGGCCCTCGTTGTAGCCTTGTCCCATGGCGGTGTCCAGCTCCTGGGTCAGGCCCTCCACCGTGGAGGTCAGGCCGGAGAAGGTCCTGGACTGGGCCAGCATGGACCCGGAGAAGCTCTCCGTCATGGCCTGGAGGATGATCTCCGCCGCCTCCCGGCCGGAGACCTGCCCCCTGGAGATCATGTCGTACATGGTCCCCTGGTCCACGCCCCTGGCCTCCGCCAGCATCCCCACCGCGCCGATGCCCCGGTCGTTGAGGATGTTCAGATACTCCAGCGTGGCCTTGTTGCTGGACTTCATCCGGCCGATGGCCGTGGCCACGGCCTCCATGTCGCCGGCGGTCTGCCCCAGGGCCGCCCCGGCGTCGCCCACGGTCTCCAGAACGTCCAGGATGTAGTTGTAGTCTTTCTCTCCGGAAAGTGCCTTTTCCTGGTCCACCCGGGCGCTGTACCCGTAGGTGGCCAGGGTCTTGCTCATGGCCGTCAGGTCGCCGTAGAGGAAGGGCGTCTCATTCGCCATCTCCACCAGATTGGAGAGGTAGGTCTCCACAATTCCCATGTTCTCCACGCCGCCCCGGCGGAACAGGGTCTCAAAGGAGATCCGGTCCGTCTCCCGCTGCGCCGCCAGCGCGGAGCCGCTGGTCAGCGACGCCTCCTGCGCCGACATCTGGCCCTCGTAGGCATCTTGTACATAGCTTTTAAAGGCATCGTCTTTTCTCTCCCAATTTTGTATAGCTCCTGAAGCCATACCGGCGATTCCGCCTAAAACCGCGCCTGCGGCGGTCCCTATTCCAGGAATAATAGACCCCATTGCCGCACCGGTAATGGCCATAGATAAACCGGAAGAAAAAACGTTCCCGCCTGCTTCTCCAAGTACACTCGAAAAAATAGCATTACTGGCATTTAATGCCACATTGCTAGCCATATTTGCAATACCTGCTTGAGCAATTGCATCAACAATGCCTACTGCGCCTTTACTACTTCCGGCCCTGTTCATTGTTTTGGAAATAGCTTTTTCCGTATCTCCCGCAGCTGTTGTCACAGCCTTTAGATTCCGGACAATGTTATCATAGTTGGCCTGTGCTAATTCCATTTTCAGACCATCAGCTTCTTTTCCGGTAGCGGCAAACTGTTTTTCTGCTTCCTTCAGTTCCTGCCTAGCTTTTTGGGCATCCAGCTTCAGGGTATACTTGTTTTTATTCAATGCGTATAGCCTTTGTTCGAGGCCTTCCGCATCTTTGCTGAAAGCCTTTGTAACCTGAGACAGCTTTTTAGCGGTCTCGGAATATCGATCATTCAGCGTTACAACAATGGAAGTTTCGGGCAAATACATCGTCTCCTTCTTGACATACGTTGGGATAAAATGATAAAATCAAACAAAAAGGGAGGGAATTTACCATGAGTTATGGTCCTGGATTGTTTTTTATCATCGTCATGGTCATTCTTGGCCTTTTGACAGCATTCGTTTCATTTGCTTCTGGATCTGCCGAATTAGGATTTTTGTTGCTTGCCTGTTCGTGTGCGCTCGTTGGTATCTGCGTATATATTTGGAAACGAAACCAGTAGACCACTCCCTCTTTCGAAAGGGTTATTCTTTCTTTTTATCCCGTTTCCCTCCAGAGAAGCGGCGGTGCCTGAGAGCCTCCGCCTTCTGCTCCACCTCATAGGACGACAGCGCGAAAATTAGGTCATGCCGCCTTCCGCTGTGCCTCCCGGCCGGAGACCTGTCCCTTGGAGATCATGTCGTACATGGCGCCCTGGTCCACGCCCTTGGCCTCCGCCAGCATCCCCACCGCGCCGATGCCCCGGTCGTTGAGGATGTTCAGATACTCCAGCGTGGCCTTGTTGCTGGACTTCATCCGCCCGATGGCCGTGGCCATGGCCTCCATGTCGCCGGTGCTCTGCCCCAGGGCCGCCCCGGCGTCGCCGATGGTCTCCAGCACGTCCAGGATGTAGTTGTAGTCCCGCTCTCCGGACAGCGTCTTTGCCTGATCCGCCTGGGCGCTGTACCCGTAGGTCGCCGGGGTCTTGCTCATGGCCGTCAGATCGCCGTAGAGGAACGGTGTATTGTTGGCCATCTCCACCAGGTTGGAGAGGTAGGTCTCCACGATCCCCATATCCTCCACGCCGCCACGGTGGAACAGCGCCTCAAAGGAGATCCGGTCCGTCTCCCGCTGCGCCGCCAGCGCGGAGCCGCTGGTTAGGGACGCCTCCTGCGCCGACATCTGGCCCTCGTAGGCATCTTGTACATAGCTCTTGAAGGCGTCGTCGCGTTTTTCCCAATTCTGCATAGCTCCCGAGGCCATGCCTACCAGCCCGCCTGCGGCTGCGCCGACAGCAGCGCCGGGTAGGCCAGCCACAGAACCAAACATGGAGCCCATTGCTGCGCCGCTGGCTACTGAAGAAAGTGCAGAGGAAAACACTGTGCCTACATTGGTCCCAAAGGAGCTACTTACCCATGTGTTTGCAATATTTTGAGCTAAGCCATTAAACATATTGGCAAGCCCACTACTTGCCAGTCCGTTTAAAAGAGATTTTGCGCTGGACATTCCGCCTGTGGCTGTATTATCTGTCTTACTGAACGCCTTTCCGGTTTTCAGCATCTGCTTTTCAACGTTAGACGCTTCCTTTGCGACCAGAGACAGATTCCGCCGGGCCTCCTCAAAGGTGAGTTGTTTCCCCTCCAAAATGGTCTTGGCAATTGCGTCCCCTGTTTCCGAAAATTGCTTTTCTGCGGCTCGGAGTTCCTGCCGGGCTTTGTCCGTATTGACTTTCAGTGTGGATTTTGTCTTGTTGAGTTCATTCAGCTTTTTCTGCATACCGTTCAAATCTTTTGTAAAATGTTGACTGGACTCCCGCATGGTTTTCATAGCGGCAGAAAAATGATCCGTTGCTGTGATAACAATGGAAGTTTCCGGCATAATCGTCCTCCTTTCCGTTGACTTTTAACGAAAAATAACATATATTAAAATTAAAGGGGGGAGCTACATGGATGATCCCAATCAGAAAGGGTTTTATATATTCATGGGTATCCTTGTAGGGATCTGCTTACTTGGTACTCTTTATTTCTTACCAGCGTATCTTTCCTTAACAAGAGCATACAAAAACACAACAATTAAATGGACTGTCAACCTTACGCAAAGCACCGCTTCCGCCAAAACGGAGCGGTGTTTTTGTATATCTTCTGGACACCGTGACCAGAAGGGACCCGCCCATTTCCCCGCTTCGTCCACGGAGGCTCTGCTGGATGTATCCCCCGTCGCCGCGCCACCCATAGCACAGCCGGGGCAGCCTGTCAAGGGCAA
>CAJUDV010000006.1 GCA_910585385.1 uncultured Oscillibacter sp.
CGTTGGGAAAGCCGATGAGGCCCACGTCCGCCAGGAGCTTCAGCTCCAAAATCACATCGTGGCTCTCGCCGGGGAGCCCCGCCTTGGCGAACCGCGGCACCTGCCGGGTGGGGGTGGCGAAGTGCATATTCCCCCAGCCCCCCCGGCCGCCTTTGCAGAGGGTGAAGGGCTCTTTGCCGGACATGTCCTTGATGATCTCGCCGGTCTCCGCGTCCCGCACCAGGGTGCCCCGGGGCACCCGGATCACCAGATCCTCCCCGTCCTTGCCGGACTTCCGCTTGCCTTGGCCGTCGCCGCCGTTGCCGGCCACGTATTTGCGCTTGTAGCGGAAATCCATCAGGGTGGACATATTGTCGTCCACCACCAGAATGATGGAGCCGCCCCGGCCGCCGTCGCCGCCGTCGGGTCCGCCGGCCGCCACGTATTTCTCCCGGTGGAAGGCCACCACGCCATTGCCGCCGCTGCCGGCCTGGACCGTGACGCGGGCCTTGTCGATAAATGAAGCCGCCATAAAATTCCCCTCCTCTATCCCTTATGTTCCTCCAATGGGGCCAAAATATGCTCCGCGCGGCCCCCCGGCGCCCGCCGGATCACCCGCATGCCTCACAGCTGCCGTCCAGCGGTTCTCTCATCCAGCTCCCCTCCCGGGGCGCATATCCAGAGGGCCCACAGTCCCAAATCACCTGCCGGGCCGGCCGCTTGTACAGCGCCGGCAAGCGCTCTTCCGCGAAAATTTCTCCGCTCCCCCGCAAAAAGGGGCCCGGACACCGTCCGAGCCCCTCACCGTGTTTTTATTCAGCCTCGTACACGCAGGCCTGCTTGCGATCCTTGCCCAGCCGCTCAAAGCGGAGCACGCCGTCCGCCTTGGCGAACAGGGTGTCGTCGGTGCCGATACCCACGTTCACACCGGGGTGGATGTGGGTGCCGCGCTGGCGGACCAGGATATTCCCGGCCTTGACGAACTGACCGTCGGCGCGCTTGGGCCCAAGGCGCTTGGCTTTGGAGTCACGGCCGTTCTTGGTGGAGCCGCCGCCCTTTTTGTGGGCGAAAAACTGAAGACCAATACGAATCATGATAACGAACCATCCTTTCTTCGTTTTTTAGATGGGGAGGACTCACTCATCCTCCAGAACTTCAATATTTTCCGGGTACTCGTCGTGGAGCTCCGTGAGATAGACCATCAGGCCCGTCAAAAGCGCCTGACAGGCGCTCTCCGCCGCAGGCGCCAGACCGCCGGGCAGACGCATGGAGATGGACGCGTCCCTCTCCCGCACTTTCACAGACGCCGCCAGGCCCAGCACGTCGTTGACGGTGGCCTCCACCAGGCGGATGGCGCTGGTGACGGCGGCGCAGACGATGTCCGCCCCCGCCCCGGCGTAGCCGCTGTGGCCCCGGGCGTCAAAACCGGCAATCCGGTTTCCCTCCACGCGGAAGGTGACAGTGGTCATGCTCAGACGGAGATCTTGGCGATCTCAACCTTGGTGTAAGGCTGGCGATGGCCCTGACGCTTGCGGTAGCCCTTCTTGGGATTGTACTTGAAGATGCGGATCTTCTTGCCCTTGCCGTTCTTCACCACGGTGGCCTCCACGGAGGCGCCCGCCACGGTGGGAGCGCCGAAGGTGGCCTTCTCCCCGTCGATGACGGCCAGAACCTGATCAAACTTCACGGTGTCGCCGGCTTCCTGGTCCAGCTTCTCGATATAGACCACGTCGCCCTCGGCCACCTTATACTGCTTGCCGCCGGTTACGATGATTGCGTTCATGCTTGTTTCAACTCCTTCATTACGGGCTCGCTGTCGGGGGCGGTCCTAAGGGACGCTTTCAGGCCCATTCAAAGCGGCTCATCAAGTATATCAGCGAGATTTGGAAAAGTCAACGGTTTTCGGAGAAATTTTGCAAAAAAGCCCTCTGTCAGCCATCCAACTCCTGCTTAAACTCCAGAATCTCCCCGGTGACGGCGTCCACCGTATACTCGTACTCATATCCGCCGGACTTGAAGTCGATCTCATACTCGCAGCAGCCCGCGCCGTGATTGCCGGCATGACCGTCGTGGTGGTCCAGCTCCACGGCGCAGCGCACCACGGCGTCCGCCGCGAGACCGGCGTGGCCGAAGGCGATCTCCTTGGCCCGGGCCTCGCCGATGTAGGCCGGAGCGGCGTTCCCGCTGCTTTGCACGGGCCGGGTCCCGTCGACCTCCTTCTTGAACTTCACCACACTGCCGTCGGCGGCGCTGATCTCGTAGTCATACTCGTACCCGCCGGAGAAGAACTCCAGCTCATACACCTGGACCCCGTCCTCATAATCCAGCTCCCACCGGTAGCCAGTGACGCTGTCCGCCGTCACGCCGGCATGGGCCAGGGCTATCTCCTTGGCCCGGGCCTCCCCGATGTCCCCGGCGGCGGGCGTCTTCGCCGGTGTGCCCGGGGTGTTCCCGGCGGGGGTCTGGACAGGGGCGGCAGGCGCCGCGCCGGAACTCTCCGAAGGCGTCTGGGACGGCGCGCTCCCGGCGTCCGCCTCTTTCTCGAACTTCACCACGCTGCCGTCGGCAGCGCTGATTTCATAGTCGTACGCATACCCGCCGGAGGAAAATTTCAGCTCGTAGACCAGTACGCCGTTCTCATAGTCCCGCTCCGCTGGAAGCGCGGCGGCGGCCTCCGCCGTCACGCCGGCATGGGCGTAGGCAATCTCCCAGGCCCGAGCCTCGCCGACGTCCCCGCCCTCCGGGGCCGGGGTCTTCCCCTCCGGCGGCGGGACAGTCTCCTCCGCGTCCCGGCTGAACTTCACAATGCTGCCGGTGGCGGCGCTGACCACGTAGTCGTAGGCAACGCCGTCCGCCGTGAATTCCACCTCGTAGACTTGCGCTCCGCCCTCTTCATCCCGGGCAATCCTGTAGCTGGAGAGCTGGCTCTCGGCAATCCCGGCGTGGCTCAGGGCGGCAGACTTGGCCGCCTCCTCCCCCACGTCCCCGCCGGGTCCGGCGGACCGGCCCATCCAATAGGCCCCGGCAATCACCGCCAGCGCCAGCACGCCGCAGGCGGCGGCGATTCCATACCGCTTCCAGCGACTCCGATCCCTTTCCATCATAACAGCACCTCCCTTTCCCTCATTGGTAGGACAGCCGCTCCGCTGTCCAGTCCGCGATCAGCTCCGCGTAAAACCCGCAGACGGCCCGGCCGGCCTCCACATCCAGATTGATGTAGTTGCCGCACTCTTTAGCGCTTCTGCCGGGCATCTCCCCCTGAAATGCCCCGGCGGCGGCGAAGACCTCCTTCAGCAGCGCCACCGCCCCCTCCAGGGAGAGACGGCTGCCGTCAAAGAGGAAATAGAAACCGGTCTGGCACCCCATGGGGCCGAAGTAGACCACGGCGTCTTTCTCTTTGGAGTTCCGCAGCAGCGTGGCAATCAGGTGCTCCGCCGAGTGCATCTCGGCGTTGGTCAGAAGGTCCCCGGTGTTGGGCTTCTTAAACCGCAGGTCAAAGGTTACCACGTCCCCGTCCCGGCGGGAGAGGTAGAGCCCCGGCTGGAGCTTGTTGTGGTCCACGGTAAAGCTGGCGATGCGTTCCATATTATGCCTCCTCCTTTTGCAGTAATCTGGCGAAGGGCAGAACCACCCTGCCCAGGTTCTCCACAGCCTGACTGTAATCGAAATACTCCTCCAACTGACTGTCGTAAAACAGGTGGTCGGACACGGATTTCAGCGCTGCAAACCCCACGCCGTTCCGCAGGCACACCTGGGCAATGGCGCAGCCCTCCATCTCCACCAGGTCGGGGCGGAAGGTATCCCGGATCCAGGCGGAGCGGTCCCCTTTGACGGCAAACCAGTCCCCGGTGGCCACCCGGCCCAGAACCGGGTCGCAGCCCATGGTCCGCAGCAGCGCCGCGCACCGCTCCGGAGCCCAGGTGGGAAACTCCGTCCGGTTCACGGTGGAGACCATCCCCAGGGGGTCTCCCGCGCCGGAGGTGTCCACGTCGTGCTGGACAAACTCCCGGGCCACCACCAGGGTGCCGGTGGGCAGGCTGGTGGCGCAGCCGGCGATGCCGGCGTTCAAAATCAGATCCACGCCGTATTTCAGGCAGAAAATCTCCGCCGCCATGGCGGCGTTTACCTTGCTGACGCCGCCCACACAGGCGGTCAGCCCCTCGCCCAGGTCGTAAAAGGGCACGCCGGACACCGTCTCAAACGGCTCCAGCTCCCCCGCGCCGGGCATGGCCCGGAACTCCACGGGCATGGCGAATTGCAATCCGATCTTCATGGGAATCCTCCTATTCTATCTCCGGCAGCTGTCTGCCGCACTTGGCGCAGTACACAAAGCCCTCCCCGGA
Organism: uncultured Oscillibacter sp.; assembly: GCA_910585385.1. Taxonomy (GTDB): domain Bacteria; phylum Bacillota; class Clostridia; order Oscillospirales; family Oscillospiraceae; genus Oscillibacter. The sequence continues at coordinate 4,323 of CAJUDV010000006.1, forward strand.
TCTGGCGCCGCAGTAGGGACAGAAGCGAAACCCGCCGCCGGGCCGCTCCGGATCATCCTGAGCGCGGCGGTCCAGGGGGTCCGGCTCCTCGCCGTCCTCCGTGATGTCAAACTCGGAGAACCGGTTTTCCCCCGTGGCGTTTTTGAAGTGGTAGACGGCCTGCACAATTCCTATAAGGATAAACAGCACGCCGAACGCCAGAAAAAATGCGGGAGCTCCCATTGACGCCGCAGCGCCGGTCCAGATCACGCCGAAAATCACACCCACAAGGGACCCCATGGCCCCCATGGCCGAGGGGCCCCGTCCGGGCTTCACACTTTTCATAAAAACGCCTCCCCTGCCGCCGTATAGTCCCACCGCTTTGCCAGCCAGGTGTTCTCTGAGATATTTTAGCATCGGACCGGCGGGAGGTCAAATCCTTTTTCGGGGAAACCGCACCGGTGAACTGCCAAATTTTTCTCGACTTCCTCCGCCGGGGATGGTATACTTTATTAAAGGGTTCCAACTGCGGCATACAGGGCGCCGCCGCAATGCCGCGCTTTTCATCTTCGCCGCACTGCCGCCGGAAGCCTCACGCCGCGGCTTCTTTCCCACCGGGCAAAGCCTTTGCCGGCCGGGGATCTTCCCGCGGGCGTTTTCGGCGCGGGCCTGCCGCCCGGCGGCTCCGCCGCGCCGCGGAGCGGCAGAGGCGGCGTTAACACGAAACGGAGGACCGGACATGAATTTAAAATATCTGCCGGGTCTCTTGGCCGCCCTCTGGGTGACCATCTGCCCCGTCATGGCGCCCGCCGCTCCATCACCGCCGGAGCCCTCACGGGTGAAGGCGGCGGTCCTCCGCCAGCCCCTTCCGCCGGTGCCGCTGGAGGAGCTCCCCCCGGAGGAGCCGGAGGAACCGGCCTCCCCGGAGGGACAGGCCCCGCCGGAGGAGGACGGCTCCTTCACCATCTCCCTGTCCTTCACGGGGGATATGCTGCTGGCCTCCGGCCACGGCCAGCGGGCGGCAGGAAACTTCCTGGACTACGCCGCCAAGCAGGAGCCCTCCTACTTTCTCCAAGGCGTAAAGTCCATTTTTGAGAAGGACGACTTCACCGTGGTGAACCTGGAAAACGTGCTCACGGACCGGGCCCTGACCCCCCGGGAGAAGGACACAGACCCCGCCTTCTGGTTCCGCAGCGGCACGAGGAACACCGCCGTCCTCACCTCCTCCGGCGTGGAGGCCGTGTCTCTTGCCAACAACCACACCAACGACTACGGCGCCGCCGGGTACAAGGACACCGTCAAAGCCGTCACGGAGGCGGGCCTCCAGTACGGCGACAACACCCACCCCCTGTACCTGGAGAAAAACGGCTTCCGTATTGCCGTGATCTGCAACGGCCTCTGGAACGAGGGCCAGGCCGCCTCCATCGTCAACCGCCTCCGGGCGGCGGAAACGGAGTCCGATTTCCAGATCGTCTTCTACCACGGGGGCGCCGAGGGCGTCCACACGCCGGAGCCCTGGAAGGTCCGGGCCTCCCGCCGCCTGGTGGACGCCGGGGCGGACCTGGTCCTGGGCAGCCACCCCCACGTGCTCCAGCCCCGGGAGATCTACCAGGGCAGGGAGATCGTCTACTCCCTGGGAAACTTCTGCTACGGCGGCAGCCGGTATCCCCAAAACCGCACCGTGGTCTACCAGCTGACCCTGACGGTCAAGGACGGAGAACTGGTTGACACTGCCTCGGAGATCACCCCCTGCTATGTCTACACCGGCAAGGCGAACAACTACTGCCCCGCCCCCATCACCGACGAGGAGCAACGCCAGCGGGTGCTGGACTTCCTGGACGGCAGGATCACATCCCCCTATTGACAAACGGTCCCCGTCTGAGCGGACGGCGCTTGCCCCGACGTTTCATTGGCGGTCTATAGAAGGATTTGGAGAGATATGAAATATCGGAACTTAATCATTCTCCCGCTCTTGGCAGGGGTTCTCGCGTTTGCGCCATACCTTATGGATCAAAAAAACAGCTTCTCAAGGTCGGGATTATCCCCCGCAGATCTTTGTAAATGACTCCGTCTATCGTGGAACCGGCCACACTGTTTCCGTGATCCCGGAAGAGGCCGTCTGCCTCGGTTCTATCACAGAGGTTGTCCCACAGCACGAGCCAATGGTACATGAGAATTTTTACTCCAACACGCTCCCGGCCGGGACGGAACTCTATTCCCCCGCCCTCGACCAGCGTGTGGTATACGCAAAGGCGGCGACTTCCTCAGGCGAATACTATTCCAAATATGAAAAAAGCGAATCCGACGGATAGAAAAAGGCCGCTTACCAGCGGCCTTTTTCAGTCTGCCGGGAAATCCGGTCGGGCGTCCGCGCACGGACAGCCGTCTATTCCGCTCCCGCTCCACCGTCTCTGACATTTTTTCAGTTTCCCTAAAAAATTTTTAGTTTTTGTATTGCATTTTTCTTTTTCTGTGTTATCATGTCCCTGGAAGCAAACGAGATCCCCCTCAAAATAACGTTTCTGGAGGCTATCAACCATGAAAGAGGCCATCAAGTGGACCGTCAACCGCATGCCCAAAAGCGACGACCGGCAGCTGGGCGTCATGTCTCTGCCCAGCGTGGCAAAGGCCCGCTTTTTCCACAGCAGCTTTCCCCAGTACTCCATCACCCCCCTGGACCAGCTCAGCGGCATGGCCGCTTACCTGGGCTTAGGCGGCCTGTTTGTGAAAAACGAGGCCCACCGCTTCGGTCTCAACGCCTTCAAGGTGCTGGGCGGTTCCTTCGCCATGGCCCGGTACATCGCCCAGGAGATGGACCGGGACGTGTCCGAGATGACCTACGACTACCTGACCAGCGAGAACTTCCGCCGGGAGTTTGGCCAGGCCACGTTCTTCACCGCCACCGACGGCAACCACGGCCGGGGCGTGGCCTGGGCCGCCCACAAATTGGGCCAGAAGGCGGTGGTCCACATGCCCAAGGGCAGCAGCAAGCCCCGGTTTGACAACATCGCCAAGGAGGGCGCCCAGGTCACCATTGAGGAGCTGAATTACGACGACTGCGTCCGCCTGGCTGCCGCCGAGGCAGAGCGGACCGAGCACGGCGTCATCGTTCAGGACACCGCCTGGGACGGCTATGAGGAGATTCCCTCCTGGATCATGCAGGGCTACGGCACCATGGCCAGCGAGTCCGCCGAGCAGCTGCGGCAGGTGGGGGTAAACCGCCCCACCCACGTGTTCATCCAGGCCGGCGTGGGCAGCCTGGCCGGGGCCGTGGTGGGCTACTACACCAACCTCTTCCCCAACGATCCCCCCAAATTCATCGTCATGGAGGCCATGGCCGCGGACTGCCTCTACCAGGGCGCCCTGGCCGGGGACGGCAAGCCCCGGGCGGTAACCGGCGACCTCCGGACCATCATGGCGGGCCTTGCCTGCGGCGAGCCCAACACCATCTCCTGGGACATCCTGCGCAACCACGTCTCCGCCTTCGTCTCCTGCCCCGACTGGGTCAGCGCCCGGGGCATGCGGATGCTGGCGGTGCCCGTGAAGGGCGACCCCACGGTGATCTCCGGCGAGAGCGGCGCAGTGGGCATGGGCCTGCTGGCGGCGCTGATGGAGGACGACTGGTACGGAGAGCTCCGGGAGGCCATCGGCCTGGACCGGTTCAGCCAGGTGCTGATGTTCTCCACCGAGGGAAACACGGACCCGCTGAAGTTCCGGAAGGTGATCTGGGACGGGGAGTACGCCACGGTCTGACGCCGTTATCTCCAAATTAAGAACCTGTATTCATAACCGGGGAATGCCGGATGGGTGAGGGATTTTTCCGCAGGAATCCTAACGGATTTCAAGGGAAATTGACGCAGTATGACGAGAAAAGGCCCGGCCAGGGGGCGTTCAACGGTTATGAATACAGGTTCTAAGGGCAGGGCGCATCACGCGCCCTGCCCCTTTGATTGAAAGCAGCTCCCGCCGTGATTGAAAAATGAAGTTTGGTCATATTTTTAAGCAGTTTCAGTCAATTGAAACCATTTTTCATTTCACCTTGCTCAGATTGGAGGAACGTGATATACTACCTCCAGCAGCGGCCCCGGGCCGCCTGAAAACGCCATTGAATTTTAGGAGGAGCTATGAAACAGGCAATCCAAATCGGAGCCGGCAACATCGGCCGGGGCTTTATCGGCGCGCTTCTTTCCCAGGCTGGCTGGCATGTCACCTTCGCCGACGTGGTGGAACCCATCATTGAGGCGCTGAACCACCACCACGGCTACACCGTTCACATTCTGGACCGGGACCCCGGCGAAATCACCATCAGCGGCGTGGACGGCGTGATCTCCACCTCCCCGGAATTTGCCCAGCGGGTGGCCCAGTGCGACCTGCTCACCACAGCGGTGGGCCCCAACGTGCTGCCCGTCATCGCCAAGTCCATCGCGGAGGGCATTCGGGCCCGGAAGGCCGCCGGAAACGCCGCCCCCATGAACGTGGTCTGCTGCGAGAACGGCCTGCGGACCACCACCCGCCTGAAAAACGAAGTGGTCAAGCACCTGAGCCAGGAGGAGGCCGCCTTCCTGGCCGAGCACATCGGCTTTGCCGACTGCGCCGTGGACCGCATCTGCCCCAAGCCCAATTTTGACAACATTTTGGACGCCGCCGTGGAGCGGTACTGCGAGTGGGACGTGGAATCCTCCGCCTGGAAGGGCGAGAAACCGGAGATCGACGGCCTGACCTTCGCCGACAACCTCATGGCCTATCTGGAGCGGAAGCTCTTCACCCTCAACAGCGGCCACGCCATCTGCGCGTATCTGGGCTATCTCAAGGGCTACAAGACCATCAAGGACAGCATCGCCGACGGCGCCATTGGAGCCATCGTCCACGCCGCCATCTCCGAGAGCGGCGAGGGCCTCATCAAGGAGTTCGGCTTCGACCCCGATGTTCACCACGCCTATGTGGAGAAGATCTTTGCCCGCTACCAAAATCCCTTCCTGGAGGACGAGGTGCTGCGGGTGGGCCGGGAGCCCATCCGGAAGCTGGAGGCCGGCGACCGGCTCATCAAGCCCCTGGTCACCACCGCCTCCTACGGCCTGCCGGTGGATCACCTGATCTTCGGCGCGGCGGCGGCCCTCCGCTTCGACTGCCCCGACGACCCCCAGAGCGCGGAGCTCCAGAAAAAGCTCCGTGCCGAGGGCCCCACGGCCGCCCTGGCGGCCTACTCCGGGCTGACGGCGGAGAATCCCCTGACCGGCCGGATTCTGGACGTCTACCGGGCCCTGACCGTCGTCTGACAATCAAAGAGCAAGCGGTCCCCGGCATGTTTTTGCGCCGGGGGCCGCTTCGTTTCTTGGTGAATTTCCATACTTTTCATAGACTCTTTTTGACGCTCCTGTTGGATTGCACAAATATTGCGCCCGCTTTTTGTGATCGAAAATGATCGGTTTATATTGACTTTGATTGCAATAGACGGTATTATAGTCTCAACACAAGAAACAAACATTTTCAATCACAAAGGAGTGTGACAGGATGCTGGCAGAACAACGCGCGGAGGCGATTTTAACAGAGCTGGCCCAGCGGCGGGCCGTCAGCGTCACGGACCTGTGCCAGGTCACCGGGGCGTCGGAGGCCACCATCCGCCGGGACCTGAACACCCTGGCGGCCCAGGGCAAACTCAGCAAAGTCCACGGCGGCGCGGTGCAGCTGAACAGCGAGTTTCTCAGCCAGGAGCCGGAGATGTCCGTCAAGCGGGGACTTCACATTCCGGAGAAGGAGCGCATCGCCCGGTACGCCGCCGCCCTGATCGAGGACGACGACGTGGTCTTTTTGGACGGCGGCAGCACCGTCATGCGGATGACGGAGCACCTCAAGCCCACAGGCGCCCTGTTCGTCACCAACGGCATGGAGTGCGCCTTCTGGCTGCTGGAGCGGGACCTCCGCGTGTACGTGGTGGGCGGGGCGCTGAAGCGGGACACCGCCTCCGCCGCCGGGGCGGAGACCATGGACTCCCTGCGGCGGTATCACTTCACCAAGGCCTTTCTGGGGGCGGGCGGCGTGACGGTGAAAGAGGGCTTCACCGTGGCGGACCCGGAGGACGCGGCGGTGAAGGCCCTGGCGGCCGCCCGGGCCCGGCAGACCTACATGCTGGTGGACTCCAGCAAGTTCGGCCGCATCGGCGCGGCGGCGGTGCTCCACATCGACGAGGCCTCCGTCATCACCGACCGGGCCCCGGCCCGGGAGTTCCAGGACTACACCGAGGTGACGGTAGTCTGAGAAATCAGTCCCAAAACATGCGTGATTTATGATTGAAAGGTCATAATGATATTATAATTTTTAATGAGGAAAGGAAGCAAACATCATGGTATCTGCGAAAACGAAGGTCATCAATCCCCAGGGGCTCCACATGCGTCCCGCCCAGCTGTTCGTCACGGAGATGAGCAAGTACCAGAGCGAGGTCTCCATCGTCTTCAACGGCAAGCCCATCAACGCCAAGAGCATCATGAACCTCATGGCCTCCTGCATCAAGCAGGGCAGCGAGATCGAGATCCAGTGCACCGGCGAGCAGGAGGCCGAGGCCCTGGCCGCCGCCGTCAAGCTGGTGGAATCCGGCCTGGGCGACATGTAACAGGAGGTGCGGGATGATTCTGCGGGGAATCGCCGCCTCTGACGGCATCGGCCTGGGCCGGGCGGTATGCGTCCGGGAGGAGAGCCTGGACTACTCCGCCGTCACCTACTCCGGCAAGGACTCTGAAAAGGCCCGGCTCCAGGAGGGCATCCAGCGGTTCAACCAGCGCACCTCCGCCATGGCCGCGGAAATTCGGGAGCGGGTGGGGCAGAAGGAGTCCGAGATCCTCACCGGCCAGGTGTCCATGCTGGCCGACCCCTTCATGCTCTCCCAGATGCACGAGGCCATTGACGGCGGCGCCTGCGCCGAGGCGGCGGTGGACAGCATCTGCACCATGTACGCCGACATGTTCGCCGCCGTGGAGGATGAGCTGATGCGCCAGCGGGCCACCGACGTGCGGGACATCCGCTCCCGGCTCCTGGCCATTCTGCTCAACGCCGAGGGCGTGGACCTCAGCCGGCTGCCCGCCGGCACCGTGCTGGTGGCCCAGGACCTGACCCCCTCCATGACCGTGGGGCTGAAAAAGGAGAATGTGGCCGCCATCCTCACCGCCACCGGCGGCAAGACCAGCCACTCCGCCATTCTGGCCCGGGCGCTGGAGCTGCCCGCGGTGCTCAGCGTGCAGAAGGTGCTGGACACCGTGAAGGACGGCGACGGCCTCATTGTGGACGGCGGCGAGGGCATCGCCATCCTCAACCCCGACGAGCGCACCCGGGGCGAGTACCTGGCCCGCCAGGAGGCGTTTTTGAAACGCAGGGCCGCCCTGGACGTCTACCGGAACCAGGCCACTGTGGACGCCGACGGCAAACAGTACGGCCTGTACGCCAATATCGGCTCCCCCGAAGAGGCGGAGGCCGCGGCGCAGTCCGGCGCGGAGGGCATCGGATTGTTCCGCACGGAATTCCTCTTTATGAACCGCGCCAGCCTGCCGGACGAGACCGTGCAGTACGAGGCGTACAGAGCTGTCTCCCAGACCATGGCGGGGAAAGAGGTCATCATCCGCACATTGGACGTGGGCGGCGACAAGGCCATTGAGTACCTGGGTATGGACAAGGAGGAAAATCCCTTCCTGGGCCACCGGGCCATCCGCTACTGCCTGGACCGGCCGGAGCTGTACAAGGTTCAGCTCCGGGCGCTGCTGCGGGCCGGGGCGGAAAACCGCAACATCAAGATCATGCTGCCCCTGGTGACCTGCGTGGACGAGGTGCGGGACGCCCGGGAGCTGCTGGAACAGTGCAAAAAAGAGCTGGAGGAGGCCGGCGTCCCCTATGACAAGGACATCGCCCTGGGCGCTATGATCGAGACCCCGGCGGCGGCCCTTATCGCCGACCTGCTGGCCCGGGAGTGCGACTTCTTCTCCATCGGCACCAACGACTTGACCCAGTACACCATGGCGGTGGACCGGGGCAATGCCAAGGTGGAAAAGCTCTACTCCCCCTTCCAGCCGGCGGTGCTCCGGTCCATCCAAAACGTCATCACCGCCGCCCGGGAGGCGGGCATCCCCGTGGGCATGTGCGGCGAGGCCGCCGCGGACCCCCGTCTGCTGCCGCTGCTGATGACCTGGGGTCTGGACGAGTTCTCCGTCAGCGCGTCGGCGGTGCTGCCCACCCGGGCCGCCATCCGCCAGTGGCTGGGGAGCGAGGCCCGGAAGGTCACCCAGGAGGCCATGGGCCTTTCCACCCTGGCCGGGGTGGAGGGCTATCTGGCCGGCTCCACCGCCCAGTAGGGAGCGCCCCTCCGGACGGCCTGTTCCCACGCCTTGCGCAGCCTTAAACCCCTAACCAAACCGGGCCAAATCCCGCCAGGCCGCCGAGGGCGGCCCCCTTACAACGCAAATTGGAAAGGAGATCCTCCTGTGAAAGAGCGCGTTCAAAAATTTGGGCGGTTCCTCAGCGGCATGGTGATGCCCAACATCGGGGCCTTCATCGCCTGGGGCCTCATCGCCGCCCTGTTCATCCCCGACGGCTGGCTGGGCAAGTGGGGCCCCGCCGGAACCATCAACAACATGGTGGGCCCCATGCTCTCCTACCTGCTGCCCATCCTCATCGGCTACACCGGCGGCAGGGCCGTGGGCGGCCAGAAGGGCGCTGTCACCGGCGCGCTGGCCACCCTGGGCGCCATCGCCTCCACCGAGAGCACCATGTTCATCGGCGCCATGATCTGCGGCCCCTTGGGCGGCTGGTGCATCAAGAAGTTCGACCAGTCCATGGAGGGGCACATCCCCGCCGGCTTTGAGATGGTGGTCAACAACTTCTCCGTGGGCATCATCGGCGGCATCCTGGCCGTGCTGTCCATCTTCGTCATCGGCCCCGCCTGCGTGGTGGTCACGGACATCCTGGGCTCCGGCGTCGGCTTCCTGGTGGAGCACAGCCTGCTGCCCCTCACCGCCGTGCTGGTGGAGCCCGCCAAGGTGCTCTTCCTGAACAACGCCATCAACCACGGCGTCTTCACCCCCATCGGCACCGCCGAGGCCCTGGAGGCCGGCAAATCCATTCTGTTCATGATCGAGTCCAACCCCGGCCCCGGCTTAGGTCTCCTGCTGGCCTACTGCGTGGCCGGCAAGAAGGAGACCCGCTCCTCCGCCGGCGCCGCCGCCTTCATCCAGTTCGTGGGCGGCATCCATGAGATCTACTTCCCCTATGTATTGATGAACCCCATCGTCATTCTGGGGCCCATGATCGGCAACATCGCGGGTATTTTCACCCTGTCCATGCTGGGCGGCGGCCTGGTGGCCGCGGCCTCTCCCGGCAGCATCATCGCCGAGATGCTCATGACCCCCAAGGGCGGCTACATCGCCAACATCGCCGGCATCGCCGTGGCCGCTGTGGTCAGCTTCCTGATCTCCGCCTTCCTGCTGAAGTTCTTCGGCAAGGACGCCAGCCTGGAGGAGGCCCAGGCCCAGGTGGCCGCCAACAAGGCCGCCAGCAAGGGCCAGGCTATTCCCGCCGCCTCCACCGGGGCCTCTGTGGACGCCAGGGACGTGCGCAAGATCGTCTTCGCCTGCGACGCGGGCATGGGCTCCTCCGCCATGGGCGCCACCATGGTCCGCAACAAGCTCAAAGACGCCGGCATCACCGGCATCGAGGTCATCCACCACCCTGTCAGCGAGATCCCCGGGGACTGCCAGATTGTGGTGACCCACCATGAGCTCTCCGGCCGGGCCGCCCAGCGGGCCCCCCAGGCCCGGATCATCCCCATCAAGAACTTCATGGGCGCGCCGGAGTACGACGTGCTGGTAAAGGAACTCCTGGACGCCCGGAAAGACGTCCCGGCCCCGGCCCCCGCCGCCATGGAGACCCCTGAGGCGGAGGAATCTCCCGCCGCCGTCACCCTGCTGGAGAGGAAGAACATCGTCCTGGGCTGCGCCCCCGTCACCCCCGAGGAGGCCATCCAGGCCTGCGGAAGGCGCATGGTAGACAGCGGCTACGTGGACGAGGCCTATATCCAGGGCATGCTGGACCGGGAGGCCAGCTTCTCCGTGGCCATCGGCAGCCATGTGGCCATTCCCCACGGCACCAACGACGTCAAGCCCCTCATCAAGCGCACCGGCGTGGTGGTCATGACCTATCCCGACGGCATCGACTGGAACGGCGACAAGGTAAAGCTGGTGGTGGGCATCGCCGCCAAGGGCGACGAGCACCTGGAGATCCTGGGCCGCATCGTGGGCATCGCCTCCACCGACGAGGACACCGACGCCCTGGTGGCCTCCGCCGACACGGAGACCCTGTTCAAAAAGCTCAACGGCCTGGCGTAATCCCGCCCTCCCGCCTGATTGATTTTCCAAAAAGCACCCCCGGCCCTGGAGGGCCGGGGGTGCTTTGCATGTCACGTTTCCTCCGCCTCTCCGTCCCCGCCGGGGTCCTTCGACTCCTCCGGCAGGGCCTCCGGCTCCTCCGGGTCCTGGGGGGCCGGGGTCCAGTAGAGCCGCCAGGCCAAAAACAACAGCGCCGCGGCGCCGCCGCCCAGGATCACCACCCCCAGCACCAGCATGTGGAGGGCGGGCCGGGACGCTCCCGGCGTAAAGTAGGGGTCCAGCAGCTGAAAGAGCAGGTACCCCAGGTACAGTCCGCACATGGCATACAATCCCGCCCGGCTCTGCCGGCTGGGGGCGGGCCGCTCCGGCCGTTCACGTTTTGCCATCCGTATCTCTCCTCTCTCAAAGGGCGTCCCGCAGCGTCCGCAGGGAGGCCAGGTGCCCCTCCAGCATGGGCAGCGTCATGTCCTCCATCTCCAGCGCCACGTCTTCGTCATAGCCGCTCATCCGCGCCACGGAGAAGAACTCCCGCCACCACTGGGTCCCGTGGCCGGAGCCCACCGCCACATAGTTCCACGCCCGGTCCCGGAACGCGCCGATGGGCTTGGCGTCCAGCATCCCGTTGGGCCCGCTCATCCGCCGCTCCGGCCGGGCGTCCTTGCCGTGGATGTGGTAGAGAGCGCCCCACTCCCCCAGCACCCGGGCGGCCTCCATGGGGTCTCCTCCCATCCAGAAGAGGTGGGAGGGGTCCAGATTCATTCCCACCAGGGGACCTACCGCCGTCCGCAGGCGCAGCAGTGTCTCCGGGTTGTACACCAGCTGCATCCCGTGGTTCTCCAGGGCGATGCGCTCGACGCCGTGCTCCGCCGCTAACCGCTCCAGCTCCCGCCACTTAGGAACCGCCACCTCGTTCCACTGGTAGTCCAGAATCTCCTGTGTCTCCGGCGGCCAGGAGGCGGTGATCCACACCGGCGTCCGGTCCCCGGGGCACCCGGCGGGCAGGCCGCTCATCATCACGATCTTCCGCACTCCCAGCAGCTCCGCCAGGCGGAAGGTCTTCACCGTCACCTCCCAGTCCCGCTTATAGGCCAGGGGATTGCCGGAGCAGTTCAGGGCGCAGAGCGCCAGCCCCCGCCGCCGCTGGGCCTCCAGCCAGCGCTCCCGGACGGTTCCGGAGGCCAGCAGGCCCTCCAGGTCCGCGTGGGGGGCCGCGGACCAGTTGCCCGTGGCGATCTCCAATGCCCCAATCCCCTCCCGGACGCAGAAGTCCAGCATCTCCTCATAGGGCATGTCCAACGTGCAGGTCTTAATGGCAAGTCTCATGCCGATTCCTCCTCTCCGCCGCCAGGCCGGGTGACGCTTTTTACCCACTTCCAGCTGTGGAGCCGGAGGGCCACGGGAATAATCTTATAGAGCTGGTCCCACTTCAGCAAAAAGAACACCGCCGCCGGGGGCCACATCCACCAGAAGGCCGCCGCAGCGGACAAAGGCACCACGACGCCCCACATGCTGACCAGGTTCATCCTGGCGCTGAAGGCCGTGTCTCCGCCGCCCCGGATGATGCCGTTGTCGCAGGACATCTGGTAGGCTGTGCCCACCGTGGTCAGGGCGATGACCGCCATGAACCGGAGGGCCAGCTCCCTGGCCCGGGCCGTCAGGGCCCCGCCAAACACCGCCAAGACGGGCCGCCGCAGCAAAAAGATAGCCCCGCCGGAGAGAAGGCCGATTCCCACGAACAGCACCTGGAGGGTGGCCACCAGGGGCCGCAGCGCCTCTCGCCGTCCGCCGCCGATGGTCTTTCCCACCACGATGCCGGAGGCGGAGGCCGCGCCGTAGGCCGCCACGGAGAGCACCTGGTAGACCTGCACGGCGATGGCGTTGGCCGCCGTCACATCCCCGCCCAGGTGGCCCAGGATGCCGGTCTGCACCATCTGGGCCACGCCCCACAGGGCCTGGTTCACCAGCACCGGCGCGGAGACGCGGCTGTAATCCCGGATATAGCTCTTATCGATGAAGAGAAGCTTTTTCAGCGTCAGGTTCAGCCGCCGCTCCCGGTATTTCAGGAACCAGACCACGATCAAAAGCTCCACGCACCGGGATACCAGGGTGGCCATGGCCGCCCCCCGGACGCCCAGCTCCGGAAAGCCCCAGCGTCCGTAGATCAGCACGTAGTTCAAAGACACGTTGATGCACAGCGTGGAGAAGGCCACGGCGTATCCGATTTTCACAATGCCCACGGACCGCAGGGAGGCCACCAGGATATTGGTGACGGTGAAGATCACGTATGTAAAGCAGATGATCTGAAAATACCGCGCCCCCTGGGCGACGACCGCCTCCTCGTTGGACAGCAGCCTCAGCAGCGCCTCCGGGGCCATGAGCACCAGGGCGAACAGCGCCGCCGCCAGCGCCCCGCCGAACCGCAGGGCCGCACCGATGATGTGGGGGATGGGCTCCAGGTCCCGTTTTCCCCAATACTGCGCCCCCAGCACCACGGCCCCCTCCCCCGCGCCGGTGACCAGCATCTGCAGCAAAAACTGCACCTGATTGCACAGACTCACGCCGCTCATGGCGTCCTGGCTGTACCGCCCCAGCATCACCGTGTCCATCATATTCACGCCGAAGGTCAGCAGGTTCTGGAGGGCCAGGGACAGCGTCAGGGCAAAAAAGGCGCAGTAAAATCGCTTCTCTCGAATCATAGCCGGGTATCTCCTCCGCCTGGGGAATGATGGGAAGAGTATACCCCAGCGCCGAGAGATTATCAAGGATTTCTTTTCCCCTATGGGGAGTTTCCACAAAGGTATGTCCCATTATTGTACACAAGGGCGCTGGAAAAAGGTTGACCTTTTCTTGCTTTTCCGGCATCAGATGGTATAATGGAAAACAGTGATTATATTAAAGGAGAGTATGCCTATGCCCCCCTCTGATTCCCGCCTGCTGTTCCAGTTCCACGGAAGGCCTCCTCTGGGCGCCTCCGTCTCCCTGGCCCTCCAGCACCTGGTGGCCATGATCGTGGGCTGCGTCACGCCGCCCATCATCATCGCCGGGGCCATCGGCCTCAGCCAGGCGGACCGGGTGCTGCTCATCCAGGCCTCCCTGGTGATGTCCGCCGTGTCCACTCTGCTCCAGCTGTTCCCCATCGGGGGCCGGTTCGGCTCCGGCCTTCCGGTGATTTTGGGCGTCAGCTTCGCGTACCTCCCCAGTATGCAGGCCATCGCCGCCTCCGGCGGCGGCGTGTCCGCCATCGCCGGGGCCATGCTGGTGGGCGGCGTGGTGGCCATCGTCGTGGGCCTCTTCGTCAAGAAGATCCGCCTGCTGTTCCCCCCGGTGATCACCGGCACGGTGGTGTTCACCATCGGCCTCTCCCTCTACCCCACCGCCATCAACTACATGGCCGGCGGCACGGGCAACACCTACGAATCCGTTATGGCAAAGGGACTGCCGGAGGCCATGGTGTACGGCTCCTGGCAGAACTGGCTCATCGCCATCCTGACCCTGGCGGCGGTGATGGTTCTCAACAACCGGGGCAAAGGCGTGTGCAAGCTGGCCTCCATCCTTCTGGGCATGGTCTTCGGCTACATCGCGGCGCTGTGCTTCGGCATGGTAAGCTTTGCCGACGTGGGGGACGCCGCCTGGTTCTCCCTGCCCCGTTTTCTCCACTTCGGCGTCAGCTTCGACCTGCCCTCCTGCGTGGCCCTGGGCCTGCTGTTCGCCATCAATGCCATCCAGGCCATCGGCGACTTCACCGCCACCACCGTGGGCGGCATGGACCGTGACCCCACGGACAGCGAGCTCCAGGGCGGCATCATCGCCTACGGCGCGGCCAATATCCTGGCGGCCCTCTTTGGCGGCCTGCCCACGGCCACCTATTCCCAGAACGTGGGCATCGTCACCACCAACAAGGTGGTGAACCGGACGGTATTCACCCTGACGGGGGCGTTTTTGCTGCTGGCGGGGGTGTCCCCCAAGTTCGCGGCGGTGCTGACCACCATCCCCCAGTGCGTGCTGGGAGGCGCCACCATCACCGTGTTCTCCACCATCGCCATGACGGGCATGCGGCTCATCGCCTCTCAGGACCTGACGGCCCGGAACACCACCATCGTGGGCCTCTCCGCCGCCCTGGGCGTAGGCATCTCCCAGGCCAGCGCCTCCCTGAGCCAGTTTCCCGACAGCTTCACCATGATCTTCGGCAAGTCCCCGGTGGTCATCGCCACGCTGATGGCGGTGGCTCTGAACCTGATCCTGCCCAAAGAGGAGCACTAGGCGGATGAACGGTCTGTGGCTGCTGCTCCCCTTTCTGCTGATCCGGTTTGGACTGCTGGCCATTTTCAGCCGGGAGGCCGTGGGCCGGGCGGCCCATTTCGCCCCCATGGCAGGCGGAGAGCGGGCAGCCTGCTGGGTCTATCAGCTCTCCAACGCGGCGCTGCTTCTGTACCTGCCCTTTCTCCGGGTCCGGGCGGCAGGGTCCCTCCCCTTTTTCGCGGGGCTGATGTGCTACCTCGGCGGCCTGGCCCTCTGCGCCGCCTCCATGGCCGGCTTCGCCGCCCCCTCCGGCGGGGGACTGCGCACCGGAGGGGTCTACCGGTTCTCCCGCAACCCCATGTATGTGTCCTACTTCCTGTGCTTCGCGGGGATGGCCCTTCTGGTCCGGTCGGCGGCGCTGGCGGCCATCGTCCTGGTGTTTCAGGTCTCCGCCCACTGGATCATTCTGGCGGAGGAGCGGTGGTGCCTGGAAACCTTCGGGGCTGACTACCGGCGGTACGCGGAGCGGGTCCGGCGCTATCTTTAAAAGAAAAACGGGGCGGCCCCCCTGGGGCCGCCCCGGTCCGCTTTTATCCGCCCGTCAGCATCAGCACCACGCCGTAGATCACGCTGGCCAGGGTGCCGAACACGATCACCGGCCCCGCCACCAAGAACATCTTGGCCGCCATGCCGGTGACGAAGCCCTCGCTCTTGAAGTCGATGGCCGGGGACACCACGGCGTTGGCGAAGCCGGTGATGGGCACCAGCGTCCCCGCGCCGCCGAAGCGGGCGATCTTGTTGTACAGATTCAGCCCTGTCAGCAGGGCGGACAGCAATACCAAAGAGCAGGAGGTGGCGGTGCCCGCGTCCTCCTGGCTCAATCCCGCCGCGGCCCAGCCGTTTTGAATCAGCTGGCCCAGCACGCAGATCAATCCGCCGATGACAAAGGCCAGAGCCACATCCTTTACCAGCGGGGACTTCTGTGCCCGCTGCTTTACATACTGCTGGTACTCCTGGGGTGACAGATCCATGGGGAAATCCCTCTCTTCCGGAAAATTTCCCCTAGTGTCCCCCAACTGCCGCCAAATATGCGTCCTTGCAAATCCGGGTGAAAAGAGGTATATTATTCTCACAGCAAACTTTGGAGGGATCACCCATGAAACCGGAGAAAAAGCCCCTGGGGCTGTACATCCACATCCCCTTCTGCAAACAGAAGTGTACTTACTGCGACTTCTACTCCCTGCCGGACAGCGAGGCGCGGATGGACGACTACACCGAGGCCCTGTGCGCCCACCTGACGGAGCTGGCCCCCTACGCCGCCGGGTATCTGGCGGACACGGTGTACTTCGGCGGCGGCACCCCCAGCTATCTTGGGGAGAAGCGGCTGGTGAAAATCCTGAAAACCGTTTTGAAAAAATACCATGTGACGAAGGACGCAGAGATCACCCTGGAGGCCAACCCCGACTCCGCCGGGGACTGGAAGACGCTGAAATCCCTGCGGAAGGCGGGATTCAACCGGATCTCCCTGGGGATGCAGTCCGCCTGTGACCAGGAGCTGCGGGAAATCGGCCGGGTCCACACATGGGACCAGACCGCCGCCGCCGTGGATGCCGCCCGGAAGGCGGGTTTTCAGAATCTCTCCCTGGACCTAATCTACGGCCTGCCCCATCAGACCATAGAGCAATGGCGGAAGAACCTGGCCGCCGCCGTCTCCCTGGGGCCGGAGCACCTGTCCTGCTACGGGCTGAAGGTAGAGGAGGGAACGCCCCTCTTCGCCCAGAGGGAGGATGCGGCACTGCCGGACGATGAGGCCCAGGCGGAGCTGTACCTTTACACCGTGGAGTATCTGGCATCTCAGGGATACAGGCAGTATGAGATCTCCAATTTCGCCAGGGAGGGCCGCGCCTCCCGGCACAACCTGAAATATTGGACCCTGGGGGAGTACATGGGCTTCGGCCCCGGGGCCCACTCGGACCTGGGCGGCGCCCGGTACGCCTATGAAAAGGACCTGGAGGGCTACATCCGGGGCGTGCGGGAGCACGGGCCCCTGCTGTCGGAAAGCGACCGCATCCCCCCCATGGACCGGGACATCGAGTGGCTGATGCTGGGACTGCGCACCGTACACGGCCTGGACCCCAAGACGTTTGAAAACCGGTTCCGCCGCCGGTTCCGGTGCTTCCTGCCCTTTCTGGAGGAGTGCCGGGAGGCGGGCTACGCCGTGTACGAGGAGAACCGCTGGCACCTGACGCCCCGGGGGTTCCTGGTGTCCAACCAGATCATCGGCGGGGTGCTGGACGCCCTGGCGGCGGAGAAGCGGCGCCGGGCGGAGGCCGCCGCCCGGGGCGATTTCCGGGTGGAGCGCTGAGGAGGAAACCATGCATGTCTACACCGCGGGCCAGTGGGCCCTGCTCTTTTACTTCTACTGCCTGTGCGGCTGGGTCTGGGAGTCCTGCTACGTCTCCGCCTGCCAGCGCCGGTGGGTGAACCGGGGATTTCTCCACGGGCCGCTGCTGCCCATCTACGGCTCCGGGGCCATCATCATCCTCTTCGCGGTCATCCCGGTGGAGGACAACCTGTATCTGGTGTGGCTCTTCGGCATGATTGCCGCCACGGCGCTGGAGTACGCCACCGGCGCGGCCATGGAGAGGCTCTTCAAGGTCCGCTACTGGGACTACTCCAAGCAGAAATTCAATCTGAACGGCCACATCTGCCTCACCAGCTCCATCGCCTGGGGGTTCTTCTCCATTCTGCTGGTGCGGTTTATCCACCCGCCCGTGGGGCGGCTGCTGGCCCGGGTCCCCGCCTTGGTTGTAGACCCGGCGGCCCTGGCTCTCACCGCCGCCTTCACGGCGGACTTGGTCTGCTCCGTCCAGGCCGCCCTGGACCTCCGGGACGTGCTCACCCGCCTGACGGAGGAGAACGAGGAGCTGCGCCGCCTGGCCCGGCGGGCCGAGGTGGCCGCCGCCTTCGCCGGGGACGACCTGCGGAAATTTCGGGAGCGGACAGAGGTGGAGAAGCTGCTGCTGCAATCCCGCGTTCAGGAGGAGCTCCAGGACCTGCGTCAGGCCCGCGCCCGGCGGGCGGAGCGCCGTCAGGCCGCTTGGGAGGAGGCGCTGCGCCGCCGCGCCCAGGTCAAGCTGGAGGTGCTGGAGGCCATCGCAGAGGCCCTGGAGACCTGCCGGGAGCATCTGGACAGCCTGCCGGGTCTGACGGAGGAGGCTCTGGCGGAACACCGGGCCGACCTGGAGGATGCCGTTGGCCGCCTGCGGCGGCGGGAGGCCGTCATCCGCACCCGGGAGCCCCGGAGCTACCGTCGCTCCCTGCGCATTCTGCGGGGCAATCCCTCTGCCATGGCCAGGGACTTTGGCGATGCCCTGGAGGCCCTGCGGGAGCTGACCGGGCGAAAATAACCATCCACAGGGGCGGCGAATTGCCGCCCCTGTGCCGTCTTCTGCGGCCCATGCCTCCGGAGCCCTGTTGGGGTTTGACAAATTATCCCTTTTTTGAGGAAATAAATATTGACAAATTGTGAACGAGGACTATAATAAAGACTGCAAAATCTCGGAGCATCCACGTTTTAACAATTTATTAGGAGGAAAATCAATGCTGAAAAAAATCTCCAACGGATGCGTGCGCATCATGAACCGGTGGCTGCCGGACCCGTTCCTGTTCGCCATCATTCTGACCATTGTAGTTTTCGTGGCCGCCTGCATCGGCACCGCCCAGAACCCCATCGAGATGATCTGGGCTTGGGGCGGCCGCGGCGGCACCGCCATCGGCATGTGGAACCTGCTGGCCTTCTCCATGCAGATGGCCCTGGTGCTGGTGCTGGGCTCCGCCCTGGCCTCCGCCAAAGTCTGCAAGAACATCCTCAGCTCCATCGCCGGCATGGCCAAGGATAAGAAGAGCGCCATCCTCATCACCACCTTTGTCTCTACCATCTGCTGCTGGCTGAACTGGGGCTTCGGCCTCATTGTGGGCGCCCTGCTGGCCAAGGAGATCGCCCGCCGCGTCAGCGATGTGGACTATCCCCTGCTGATCGCCTCCGCCTACTCCGGTTTCGTCATCTGGCACGCCGGCCTCTCCGGCTCCATCCCCCTGGCTCTGGGCGGCGAGGGCTACACCATCGCCACCACCGGCCAGACCTTTGTGGCCCAGTCCGGCGACACCATGCTCCACCCCATGAACCTGCTGATGTGCCTGGTGATCCTGGTGGCCATGCCCTTCCTGAACTACGCTATGCACCCCGACAAGGAGCACACCGTTCTGGTAAATCCCGCCGCGCTGGTGGAGGAGAAGGAGCGGGAGTACACTGTTGAGACCCCCGCTGAGAAGATGGAGCACAGCAAGATCCTCTGGGCCATCATCTGCGCCATGGGTATCATTTACATCGTGTGGTTCTTCTGGACCAAAAAGACCTTCGTGCTGGACCTGAACATCGTCAACACCATCTTCCTGTTCCTGGGCCTGCTGGCCCACGGCGACCTGCGGAAGTACGTGGACGCCATTGGCGACGCCGCCGCGGGCTCCGCCGGCATCCTGCTGCAGTTCCCCTTCTACGCCGGCATCATGGGTCTGATGACCGCTACCAACGCCAATGAGGTGTGCCTGGCCGGCATCATCTCCGACTTCTTCGTCAACATTTCCACCGCCGTCACCTTCCCCGTGTGGACCTTCCTGTCCGCTGGCGTGGTCAACTTCTTCGTGCCCTCCGGCGGCGGCCAGTGGGCCGTCCAGGGCCCCATTGTCATGCCCGCCTCCACCAAGCTGAGCGTAGAGGCAGGCCGGGCCGCCATGGCCATCGCCTGGGGCGACCAGTGGACCAACATGATCCAGCCCTTCTGGGCCCTGCCCGCTCTGGGTGTGGCCGGTTTGAAGGCCAAGGACATCATGGGCTACCTGGTGGTGGTACTGATCTTTACCGGCATTGTGGCCTGCCTGGGCTTCCTGGCCTGGGGCCTGTTCTTCTAATTCCGGCAAATCCGCCTCATATGAAAAGTGCCCTCCGGCTCACGCCGGGGGGCACTTTCGCGCTATTCCCCGAATATCTCCGTCAGCAGCTCCATGGCCCGGGGCAGATCCTCCGCCTCCAGGCCGGCGTAGTTCACCACCAGGGTATGCTCATACTCAGATCGGGGCAGGGCGGCGTATTCCGACAAAAAGCCCAGCCGCACCCCCAGGGCCTCCCCCCGGCGGCGGAGCGCCTCATCGGACCGGGCCGTGTCCAGCCGCAGAAGGAAGTGAAGTCCCGCCCCCTGCTCTGAGATGGCAACGCGCCCCGCGAAGGGACTGGACCGGAAGGCCTCCAGCACCCGTGAACGGCGGGCGCGGTATTCCTTGCGCATCCGGGAGAGGTGCTGCTCGTAGTGCCCGCGGTCGAGGAACCGGGCCAGCACGTGCTGGTCCAGGGCCGGAACAGCGCAGGCGTAGAAGCCCAGCTCCCGGCGATACCGCTCCAGGAGCCTTGGCGGCAGCACCATGAACCCCAGGCGCATGGAGGGGGAGATGGTCTGGGAGAAGGTGTTCATATACACCACCCGCTCTCCGCCGTCAATGCTCTGGAGGGTTGGAATGGGACGGCCTGTAAAGCGAAATTCACTGTCATAGTCGTCCTCAATGATGACGCCGTCCCGCTCCTCCGCCCAGCGCAGCAGCGCCTGCCGCCGCCCGATGGGAGTCACCAGCCCCGTGGGGTAGTGGTGGGAGGGGGAGAGATGGAGCGCCCCGGCCCCGGAGGCGGCCAGGGCCGCCAGATCCACCCCCTGTCCATCCAGGGGCACCGGGCAGCAGGCCGCGCCGCACTTGGCATAGACCTGCCGGATTTTGGGATAGCCCGGGTCCTCCACGGCGAAAGCCGCCCCCGCCAGCAGCTGGGCCAGCAGGAGATAGAGGTACTCCGCCCCCGCCCCTACCACGATCTGTTCCGGGGCCACCGCCATGCCTTTCCTGTCCCGCAGGTCCCCGGCGATGGCCCGCCGCAGGGCGGGCAGTCCCTGGCGGTGCACGGGGGTCAGCAGGGCCTCTCCCCCCTCGGAGAGCACCTGCCGGATCAGGCGCGCCCACACGGACACCGGGAACCGCGCGGCGTCCACCTGGCCGCTCTTCAGATCCAGCCGCCAGGCAGGCTCCTCCGCCTCTTCCGCCGGCGTCCGGGCCGCCGGCGCAGCGGGCAGGCGCTCCACCGGGGCCGCAAAGAACCCCCGCCGGGGCCTGGAGAGCAGGAAGCCCTCCGCCTCCAGCTGCTGGTAGGCGTTCTCCACGGTGACGACGGAGATCCTAAGATGCTCCGCCAGGGCCCGCTTGGACGGCAGCCGCTCCCCCGCCGCCAGGGTTCCCTCCAGAATGTCCTGCCGGATCCGCCGGTACAGATACTCGTACAGGGGCAGTCCGCCCCGTTCCTCCAGGGAATAGGTCAGCATGGATACGCCCTCCTTTCTGACCTTATAAAAAAAGTTAAATTTGAACATTGTCATCATATCACAGCTGGGCTATGATGACAATATCCATTGAGAAAAAGGAGTGTGCAGCATGGAAAAGCTTTTGGAGCGGCCAACCTCCTCCAGCCGGACGAGACTGCTGGCCATGACGGCCCTGTTCGCGGCCCTGGGCTGTGTGGCCACCACGGTGATTAAGGTGCCCTCCCCCACCGGCGGTTACATGAACCTGGGGGACACGGCGGTGCTGCTGGGGGCCTATTTCCTGGGGCCCGCGTACGGCGCGCTGGCCGGGGGCATCGGCCCCGCTCTGGCGGACCTGCTGGGGGGATACCCCATGTATGTGCCGGGGACGCTGCTGATCAAAGCCGTGATGGCCGTGACGGCGGGTCTTCTGTACCGGCTCCTCCGGCGGCGGGGCCTCCCCGGCGTCATCGTCTGCGGCGCGGCGGGAGAAGTTCCCATGGTTCTGGGCTACTGGCTGTATGACGCCCTGCTGGTCTCCGCCGGAGGCGGGGCCTTTGGAAGCGCCCTGGCGGGGGCGGCGGCGGGAATCCCCAGCAACCTGGCGCAGGCGGCTTTCGGCGCTGCGGCGTCCACGCTGCTGCTGGCGGCCCTGCGCCGCAGCGGCTATGTGAGAAGGACGTTCCCCAATCTCTGAGGCGCAAAGCGCGGATAAAAGTTTCGCACAAGCCTTTTCAAAGGCTTGTGGGGTCCTGGGGTCCTGGGGCAAAGCCCCGGGGCGCGCCCCGCAGGGCGCGAAATCCTTTTATTAAAGGTAAAACAGCAAACCTGAGAGCATCTTTGCCGCCTGCGGGCGGCAAACAGCTCCCCCTGCTCTTCGACACACAGACGCCCCGGCGGGTTCTAAAACCCGCCGGGGCGCTGTATCTTTATCTTGGCAAGGACGAGTCACATCTGTCCCCAGCCGCCGGTCCAGCCGCTGTCGGAGCCGTCCCCCAGCTGGGGCGGCTCGGCGCCCCAGCCCACGCCGGAGGTGCGCTTGGCAATTTCAAAGTACCCCAGCATCACGCACTGCCGGTTTGGCCAGTAGAACAGATTCACCACAAAGGACCATACGCCGGCCAGGACCGTCCACACCAGGAACTGCCCGGGGTGCAGGTACAGGGTCCAGGGCACATAGCTTCCGCCGGAGGCCATCTGGACGCCGGCGTTGACCAGATAGCCCACGACGGCGAAGATGGGAAGGGTGGACAGCAGCACCCATCCGAAGTAGCTCCAGTCCAGCATGAACAGCTGGCCCTTGTAACCCCAGGTCTGGCGCTTGCTCATGTCCAGGGCCTCCATGGCGCCGATTCCGGGGTTCTCACAGAGGTTGTAGAGGGCGAACTGGTAGCGGTAGGCGGCCACGATGCCGGGGATGATGAAGAGCATGGACCACAGCACAATGAACAGGGACATCACCAGCTCCAGGACGATGATCTTCCCCACGAAGGAAAAGCCGTCGAAGAGCGTCAGGTACTCCGCCCGTTCCCCCCGGCGAATCGCCATGCAGTAAAGCACAAAGCCCACGGACAGCACGGCCCCCAGAAAGGAGGCCAGTATGGTGACAAACAGCCCCACCGGGCTGATCAGGCTGTCGGAGGAGCCCCGGTTGGCAATGGTGTCCACCAGGTTCAGCAGCAGCCCCAGCCCCAGGTACAGCGCCGCCATTCCTTTGGGGGAAACCTGGGCGGTGACAAGCATCTCCCGCGTCTCCGCCTTCAGCCGTTTTCTGTCAATGAGTTCCGCCATCATGGTGGGACACCTCCAATTTCTTTTAAAGTGACCGGGCGCCCCGGCTCTGCTCACAGTTTACCACATTCCGGCGGACTTGACAAGGGAGGCGGCGAGGAGGAGGGGAATTCCTCCATATCCGTCAAAAGATCCCCTATCTGTCAGGACGGCGTGAAAAAAAGGTGAATTCCAGCAAAAACCGTCGTTCACAGTCTGGACATTTCTTAAAACAGGGTGTAGAATATAGAACAGTATGTGATAGAGACGCCAGAGCGCAGTCCGCCCCGTCCCAGGCCGGTGGATGGGGCTTTCCCCGCGCGGAAGGCCGCTATCAGGAGTAAAAATGAGGTGAAGACTATGGCACAAGCTTTCTTTGGCGGCGTTCATCCCAACGACATGAAGGCCGCGACCAATGAAAAGGCCATCGAGCAGCTGCCAGCCCCGGCAGAGGTGGTCATTCCCATGTCGATGCACTTTGGCGCGCCCTGCACCCCCCTGGTGAAAGCCGGGGACGAGGTGAAGGTGGGCCAGAAGATCGGCGAGTTCCGGGGGCTGGGCGCCCCCATCCACGCCAGCGTCTCCGGCAAGGTGAAGGCCGTGGAGCCCCGCCCCTATTCCATGGGCGGAAACATCACGTCCGTCATCATTGAAAACGACTTCCAGAACACCCTCAGCGAGGAGGTCCAGGCCCCGGCTAATCCCGACGCCCTGACCCCAGACCAGATGGTGGAGATTGTGAAGAACGCCGGCATCGTGGGCATGGGCGGCGCGACCTTCCCCACCCACGTGAAAATCTCCGGCGGCATCGGCAAGGTGGATACCGTTATCATCAACGGCGCGGAGTGCGAGCCCTATATCACCGGCGACCACCGCACCATGCTGGAGCGGCCGGAGGAGATCATCGGCGGCGCTACATATCTTGCCAAGATGTTCGGCGTGGACAAGGTCGTCATCGGCGTGGAGGACAACAAGCAAAACGGCATTGACGCCATGAACAAGGTCATCGCGGAGAAGAAGGCCCCCGTGGTGGTGGAGCCCCTCCACTGCCGCTACCCCCAGGGCGGTGAGAAGCAGCTCTGCCAGGCCATCACCGGCAAGCAGGTGCCTCCGGGAGGGCTGCCCAGCAACATCGGCTGCGCCGTGTTCAACATCAACACCACCTGCTGCATCTTCCGGGCCGTCACCCAGGGAATGCCCGTGGTGAACAAGGTGGTCACCGTCTCCGGCTCCGGCGTCATGGAGCCCAAGAACATCGAGTGTCCCATCGGCACCCCTGTCTCCGCGCTGCTGGACGCCTGCGGCGGCGTGAAGGACAGCACCTACAAGCTCATCGCCGGCGGCCCCATGATGGGCATGGCCCAGTACACCGCTGACATTCCCGTGGCCAAGGGCACCGGCGCCATCCTGGCCTTTAGCGAGAAGGAGGAGCAGACCGTTGAGAGCCCCCAGTGCATCCGCTGCGGCAAGTGCGTGTCCGTGTGCCCGATGCACCTGGAGCCCCTCTTTATGTACCAGTACGCCTCCAAGGGCATGGTGGAGGAGCTGAACGAGGCCCACATCATGGACTGCATGGAGTGCGGCGCCTGCGCCTACGCCTGCCCCGCCCGGATGCATTTGACCCACATGTTCAAAACCGGCAAGCAGCTGGTGAAGGACAAGGCCGCCGCCGACAAGGCTGCCGCCGAGGCGAAAAAGGCCGCGCAAGAGCGGAAGGAGGCGTAAACAACTATGACGGATTACAAAAATCTCAAACTCATCGCCACGTCCAACCCCCACATCCGGGGCAGCGAGACCACCCGGTCCATCATGCTGGACGTGATCATCGCTATGCTGCCGGCTCTGGTCTGGGCCGTCGTCAAGTTCGGCGCTGAGGCCCTGGTCCTCACCGCCGTTTCGGTAATCGGCTGCGTGTTCTTTGAGTGGGCCTACCGGAGCATCATGAAAAGGCCCCAGTCCGTGGGCGATCTCAGTGCCGTGGTCACGGGCATGCTGCTGTCCTTTGTCTGCCCCCCCAGCACCCCGCTGTGGATGATCCTCATCGGCGACTTCTTCGCCATCATCGTGGTCAAGCAGCTCTTCGGCGGCATCGGCAAGAACTTTGTGAACCCTGCCCTGGCGGGCCGCGCCTTCCTGCTGGGCAGCTACGCCGGCGTGATGACCACCTGGGTGGATCCCGCCCAGAGCAAGGCCCCCCTCTTTGGCGGCGTGGCCGACGCGGTGACCACCGCCACCCCTCTGGCCATCATGAAGTCCGGCGACATGGCGGGCCTGACCTCCACCTACTCTGTGGCGGATATGTTCCTGGGCCACATCCCCGGCTCCACGGGCGAGATCTCCGCCCTGATGCTGCTGATCGGCGGCCTGTACCTCATCGTCCGCAAGGTCATCAACTGGCACACCCCGGTGAGCTACATCGCCACCGTGGCCGTGCTGACGTTCCTCTTCCCCAAATACGGCTCCGGCGTGGACTGGATGCTGTACAGCCTCTTTGGCGGCGGCCTCATGCTGGGCGCGTTCTTCATGGCCACCGACTACGCCACCTCCCCCGTCACCAAGAAGGGGCAGGTCATCTTCGGCATCGGCTGCGGCCTGTTCACTGTGTTTATCCGCTATTTCGGCTCCTATAACGAGGGCGTTTGCTACTCCATCATGGTCATGAACCTGTGCGTGGCCCTGATCGACAAGTACACCAAGCCCACCCGTTTCGGTGTCGTGAAATCCGATAAGAAGGAGGGGTGAGCGAAATGAGCACTGAAGTGAAGACCAAGGAAAAGGTCGATATGGACCCCATGTATATTATCAAGCTGACTGTGACGCTGTTTGTCACCTGCGTCATCGTGGCGGCGCTGCTGGGCCTGGTGGACAACGTCACCCGGGAGAAAATCGCCGCCATCAACTGGGAGAATACCGTGGCGGCCATGAAGGCCGTTGTGGCGGACCCGGACGCCACCACCTTCTCCGATGCGCTGGAAAATACCGAGGCCATGAGCGCCGCGGCTCTGGCGGGCGGCGGCACCCTGGACTCCGTGTACGAGGTCCAGGTGGGCGGCGCCAGTGCGGGCTACGCCATCAAAGTGGTGGCCTCCGGCTCTCAGGGCAATATTGAGATGATGGTAGGCGTGGACGGCGAGGGCGCCGTCACCGGCGTCTCCATCGTGGACAACGCCGAGACTGCGGGCATCGGCTCCAAGGTCATGGAGAACCAGAACGGTGTCCTGGACCAGTTCATCGGCAGGAGCGCCGCGGACGGCACGCTGGCCGTGGGCACCAATGTGGACGCCATCACCGGCGCCACGGTGTCCAGCAAGGGCGTCACCGCCGGCGTCAACGCCGCGCTGGCCGTGGCCGGCGCCATCGGCTGAGAAAGGGGGAGCTACTTATGAATCTCAAAAAACAGTTTATGGACGGCCTGCTGTATCAGAACCCGGTTCTGGTGCAGGTGCTGGGCATGTGCTCCACCATGGCCATCACCACCTCGTTCTTCAACGGCCTGGGCATGGGCGTGGCCGTGCTGATCATCCTGACGCTTTCCAACATCATCATCTCCCTGATTCGCAAAATCGTGCCTGACAAAATCCGCATCGCCATGTTCATCGTGGTCATCGCGGGCTTCGTCACCATGGTGGACCTGCTGATTCAGGCGTTCCTGCCCGCCCTGGCCAAGTCTCTGGGCGTGTTCATCCCGCTGATCGTGGTGAACTGCATCATCCTGGGCCGGGCGGAGGCCTTCTCCTACAAGAACGGCGTGGCCGCTTCCCTTTTTGACGGCATCTTCCAGGGCATCGGCTACACGCTGGTGCTGCTGGTGATGTGCGTCATCCGTGAGTTCCTGGGCGCCGGCACCTTCGGCGGCGGCCTCCTGGGCCCCGACGGCAAGGGCATCGCCATTCTTCCCTCTCAGTTCCCCATCGGCATGATGACCATGCCCGTGGGCGGCTTCCTGGTGCTGGGCGCTCTCATCGCCCTGATGCAGTGGGCCCTGAACCGGCCGAAAAAGAATAAGGAGGCGAGCAAATAATGGAGACGATTTTCAGCCTGCTGGCAATTTCGCTGGGCGCGATCTTGTCCAATAACTTTATCTTCTCCCAGTTCTTAGGCATCTGCCCCTTCCTGGGCGTGTCCAAGAAGGTGGACACCGCCGTGGGCATGGGCATCGCCGTGACCTTCGTCATGGGCCTGGCCTCCGCCATCACCTGGCTGGTGAACACCTTCATCCTGGTGAAGTTCGACCTGATGTACATGCAGACGGTGGCCTTCATTCTGGTCATCGCCTCCCTGGTGCAGTTCATCGAGATGTTTCTGCAAAAGTCCATGCCCACCCTGTACACGGCCCTGGGCGTGTACCTTCCCCTGATCACCACCAACTGCGCCGTGCTGGGCGTGGCCCTGCTGAACATCCAGAACAACTACAACTTTATCGAGTCCGTGGTGTACGGCATCACCGGCGGCCTGGGCTTCCTGCTGGCCATCGTGCTGTTCGCCAGCATCCGGGAGAAGCTGGTCTTCGCCGACTATCCCAAGTGCTGGGACGGCTTCCCCATCGCCCTGGTGACCGCGGGATTGATGGCACTGGCCTTCATGGGCTTCTCCGGCCTGCAGGTCTGGTAAGGAGGTACTGGAAATTATGCTGAATGTGATTTACGCGCTCCTGGTGCTGGGCATCCTGGGCGCACTGTTCGGACTGGTCCTGTCCGTGGCCTCCAAGATCTTCGAGGTGAAAAAGGACCCCCGGGAGGAGGAGATCCTGAGCCATCTGGCCGGCGCCAACTGCGGCGGCTGCGGCTTCCCGGGCTGCGGCGGCTGCGCCGCGGCCATTCTGGCCGGCACGGCTCCCGTCACCGCCTGCGCCCCCGCCGGCCCTGAGAACGCCGCCGCCATCGCCAAGATCATGGGCCAGGAGGCCCCCACCGGCGAGCGGCAGGTGGCCTTCGTCCGCTGCAACGGCGGCACCAACGCCGTAAAGCGGTACGAGTACGTGGGCGTAAAGGACTGTGTCTCCGCCACCAAGGTGGCCGGCGGCCCCCTGGAGTGCGCCTTCGGCTGCCTGGGCTTCGGCTCCTGCGTCAACGCCTGCCAGTTCGGCGCCATGTCCATCGGCCCGGGCGGCACCGCCGTGGTGGACCCGGAGAAGTGCACCAACTGCGGCGCCTGCATGAGCGCCTGTCCCCGGAAGCTCATCGTGTCCGTCCCCGCCAACGAGAAGAAGGTGAAGGTGGCCTGCGCCAACCGCGACAAGGGCAAGGCCGCCATGAGCGTGTGCAAGTCCTCCTGCATCGGCTGCGGCCTGTGCCAGAAGGAGTGCAAGAAGGATGCCATCCACGTGGTGGACGGCGTGGCCGTGGTGGACGGCGAGAAGTGCATCGGCTGCAAGCTGTGCACCAAGGTCTGTCCCCGGGACGCCATTCTTCCCGTCGCCACGGCGGAGGAGAAGGAGAAATACAAGGCCATCAAGAAGGCCCAGGCTGAGAAAGCCAAGGCCGCCGCTGAGGCCAACGCGGCGAAGACCGCGGAGTAAGCACCAAAAGGACCCGCCTTTCAGGCGGGTCCTTCTCTGCATCTCAAAAAAGTGGCTGCGCCACTTTTTTGAGATGGTGATTCCTTCGCTCTGCACCCCGGTTGTGCGCCATAGGCGCACAATTCAACGCTTACTCCGGGCAAAGTGGTTTTTCCACGTACATGCCGCGGGAAAAGCGATTTTATTTTGTGCCTGCGGACACGAACCTCCTGCGGAGGGCTTCCGACTGCCGGCGGGTAAATCCCCGCTTTAGAATTCCAGGCTTCCAAAGGCCACACACTTGCCGCTCTTGCGGTCAAAGAGCATGATATTCTCCCCGGATATATCCACATGGACCTGGGTTCCGATGGTGAAGAGCGTGCTGCCGAACACCACCCCGGTGAGCAGGAAGTCCCCCACCCGGACCTTGATGGTGGACTCCATACCGGTGGGCATGGCGCCGTAGATCTCGCCGGAGAGCGCGCCGTCGGCTGTGATGTCAATAAACTCCGGGCGGATGCCCAGCACCAGATCCTCGTTGGTCAGCACCGGTTCCTCTTGGAGGGACAGGTCCTCCTCCTCCACCTTGGCGATGTGGTAGCGGAAGGTCTCGTCTTTGTTGCCCTTCTCCACAAAGCCCTTCTCCGCGGCCTTCCGCTTGTGCTCCATGGCCAGGGCCAGATCGCGGTCATCCCGGGCCTGGAACCAGCCGGAGAGATCCAGAGGCCGGTTGGGCTTGAACACCGCCTTCTGGCCGCCGAAAACGGTGAGCTCCAAAGCTCCGTCTCCCCGCTGGGCGCCCTTGGCCTCCACGAAGTTGATGGAGGGGTTCCCCACAAAGTCGGCGACAAACAGGTTGTTCGGACGGTTATACACGGTCAGCGGCGCGTCATACTGCTGGAGCACGCCGTTATTGATGAGGCAGATCTGGGTGGCCAGAGTCATGGCCTCCATCTGGTCGTGGGTGACGTAGACAAAGGTGGAGCCGGTCTCCACATGGAGCCGCTGGAGCTCATAGCGCATCTCCAGACGGAGCTTGGCGTCCAAGTTGCTCAGGGGCTCATCCATAAACAGCACCGAGGGCTCCGGCGCCAAGGTCCGGGCGATGGCCACCCGCTGCTGCTGCCCGCCGGAGAGCTCCGCCGGATAGCGGTCCATAAACATACCGATTTTCACGATGCGGGACACCCGGCGGACGGAGAGGTCGATCTCCTCTTTCGTCAGCTTCCGGACCTCCTGGACCACCTGCCCGTTTTGGACGGCCTCGAAATTGCCGTTGAGCCCCTGGGCCTTTCTGGCGCTCTCCGCCTTCTCCCGCAGGGCGGCGGCCTCGGCGGAGACGTCTTTGCCGCTCTCCAGGTGATAGCCGTAGAGCTTTTTGGCGGTGTACAGGGAGATGGTAAAGGCGTCGATGAGCTTGATCCAGGCCTTTTTCTCGTCAATCTTTCCCGTCTTATCCCGGCAGTCCTCCAGGACCTTTACCACCTCGCCGGGGCTTTCGAGGATCTCCGCCAAGCGGGCGGCGTTTCTGGCCTCAAAGTCCACCTTCGGCAGGGCCTCCTTGATGTTGGAGAGGCCGAAAGCGATGTTCTCGTAGACGGTCATGTTGGGCCACAGGGCGTAGTTCTGGAACAAAAAGCCCACCTTGCGTTTGTTGGCGGGAACGTTGATACCCAACGCGCTGTCAAACACCACCTTCTCTCCGATGGTGATACGGCCGCTGGTAGGAGTCTCCAGCCCGGCGATCATCCGCAATGTGGTGGTTTTGCCGCAGCCGGAGGGACCCAGCAGCGTGACAAAGGAGTTGTCGGCGATCACCAGATCCAAATCGTCCACGGCGTAGAACTTGCCCCAGCGCTTGGTGACATGTTCCAATCTGATTTCAGGCATAATTTGACCTCCTCAACATATAAAGTCTCGCGGAGTTTCGCCGCACAGCGGCGAAATAAATTTTCATCTGTTTACACGGGACATACCCCGGAAAAACACGTCGCGGGGAGCGGGCGTCCAACCGGCTCCGCAGGCGGACAGCCGGGACGCCGGAGCGGAATCCCCCGCCGAAAGTCCAGTGAGGCGGGTTTCCAGCGAACTCAGCCTCCTATTCCCTTATCGAGGCTGGCTCCCGTGACCTTGTTGACCAGGGTGTTGCACACCAGGATGGTAACGATCAGAATCAGGTTGATGCCGCTGGAGAAGGCGTACAGGCCCATCTCGTCAAAATAGTCCAGGGTGGTGGAGAGGATGAAGCCCTGGGTGCACAGCAGCATGAACAAGCTCAGCTCCCTAAGGCACGTCATGAAGGGCAGCAGGTAGCCGCTGATGATGGAGGACTTCTGGATGGGGATGATGATGCGGGTCATCCGCTTGATCCAGGGGATGTCCTGGATGATGGCCGCCTCCTCGATCTCGCCGGAGAGCTGGAGCATAGAGTTCAGGGAGCTCCGGCTGGCGAAGGGGATGTACTTGATGGTGCCGGTGATGATCAGCAGGGTGTAGGTGTTGAAGAGGTTCACGTACTGGTTGGAGAACAGGATGAAGAAGGCCACGCCCACGGCGATGGAGGGCATCAGGTACGGCAAAAACGCCACGCTGTTGACGTAATTGGCCCATTTGCTTCGCCGGTTCTTGGACACGGCGTAGCCGATGAGGGTGCCAATGGTGCCGGCGATCAGGGAACAGCACACACTGACCCAGATGGTGCCCTTGAAGGCCCGCCAGATGGTCTCGTTGTGCAGGATGCCCTTCTGGCCGTACATGCCGTTCTCAGAGACATTCTCGTCCGTCACCCACCACTTGGTGGTGAGGTTGTCGGCGTCGCCGGTGTAGAGGAAGGAGTAGTCCCCGGGGTTGGGCAGGAAGGTCTCAAAGGCGAAGGAGACGATGGGGAAGATGCTGGTGAAGAAGGTGACGATCACCAGCGCCAGGGCGATGACGTACTTTCCCGCCCGGCCCAGGTTGATCTTGGAGATCTGGCCGGATTTGCCGGTGACGGTGGTGTAGCTCTTGCGGCTGGTGAGGGAGAGCTGGTTTAAGAGCATAATGGCCACGCCGAAAAACATCATGATAATGGCCAGAATGCTGGCCTCTCCGGTGTACTTGGAGTTCATGGAGACATACTTGGTGGAGAGGGTGGTGAGCCCCAGGTAGTGGGGCACCGGGTAAGAGCCCATGGAGCTGCCGAACACCAGCAAAATGGTGGAGAGAATGGCGGGCTTCACCATGGGCAGCGTCACCTTGCACATGATCTTCCACTTGGGCGTGTCCAGGATGGTGGCGGCCTCCTCCAGGTTGGCGTCCATGTTGCGGAAGATGCCGCCGATTAAGATGTAGGCGAAGGGGGCGTAGTGGAGGCCCAGCACCACAAGGCTGGGGAAAAGGCCCTGGCACCACCACAGCGGCATGTTCACCCCCAGGGTGGCCGCCAGCAGGCCGTTGGACGTGCCGGTGACGGCGTTGGAGTTGAAGAGGTTCTGCCACACCACGGCCAGCGTCCACTGGGGCATGATGTAGGGGAAGATGAAGATGGAGCTGAGGTACTTCCGCCAGGCCAGGTTGGTGCGGGTAATGAGGAAGGCGAACACGCCGCCAAACAGGATGGACACCACGCAGGTGCCCACCGCCAGCAGCACGGTGTTCAGCAGGGGCGTCCAGAGATTGGTCTTTGCCAGGCGGCTGGTGAAGAGGTCCACATAGTTCACCACGGTGTACCCCGCGGCCTGGCCGGTGAGGTGGGCGTCAATGGTGCCGGGGTGGATTTTGAAGGTGTCCTCCACGATGGCGATGATGGGGGCCACGGTAGTCACCGTCAGCACAATGCCCATCAGCACCAGGATAACGTTGTGGGGCTTGGAAAAAAAGGTCTTGACCTTATTGAGGAAAATGGTGAACCTGCTGGCCTGGAGGGTGGTCGTTTGATTCATAGAAACTCCTCCTAACATTCCGCGGCGGCGGGGATTCCGGCCTGGCGCAGGGCGGCGCGGAGCCGGGAGATGTCGTTTTCATAACGGAAGGACTCCATCCCGCACCAGCGGGCGGCCTCCACGTTCAGATGCAGGTCGTCGATGAAGAAGCACTCCCCGGGGGCCAGGCCGAACCGGGAGAACAGGCGCCGGTAGAGCTCCGGGTCCGGCTTGAGGAGCTTCTCCTCAAAAGAGAGCAGGGCGCCTTTCAGCAGGGGCCAGATCTCGATCTTTTCCCGGAAGCGGTAAAAGCGGGCGGAGGTGTTGGACAGCAAGTACAATGGCACGCCCAGGGCGTTCAGCTCCCGGGCCAGGGCGTTCATCTCCGGCTTGGGGAACAAAAACTCATCCCAGTGTTCGATCACTTGGGCCGCGCCGCCGTGCAGACGCTCCGGCAGACGCTCCCGGGCGGCTGAGAGAACCTGGTCCTCCGACACGATGCCCCGGTCCATAGCCACCCATTCCGGGCTTTTGAAGATGGCCTGGTCCAGAAGACGGGCGTCCTCCGGCGTGTCGGAATAGGCGGCGGTGAGCTCCAGCATGGGAAAGTCCAGCAGAATGCCGCCCATGTCGAATATGACTGCTTTGGACATAAGAATCCGTCCTTTCAGAGCAAGTGGGAATAGAGAAGGTCCGGGGCGCGCGTCCGCGCCCCCCGGACCTGATTGGATCAGCAGACTGCGCTCAAACAGCCCGCGCAAAGGTCATGACCAGCTGGCATCTCATGCCCTCCCAGGGGTTCCAGGGCACGACGGCCCGGACCTCCCAGCCCTCCCGGGCGCGGGCGTTCATCTCCGTCTCCTTGAGGGTATTCACGGTCACAACTTTGCGCTCTTTCACGTCTGTGGATTAACCCGCGCTGTACTTAGTCAGCATCTCCACCCAGCTGCCCACGGTGAAGGATACATCGGCGCAGTAGGTGGGGTCCTCCAGAACCAGCTTGCCGTCGGTGGTCCACCAGTCGTAGCCCCGGTCGTTCTTGGCCTCGAACTCCACGGTGGTGCCATCCTCGGCCATGCCGCCCTTGGAGTGGCCGTACTGGGCCTCGGTGCCCTCCGCCACGGTGGGGTTGGAGGAATAGCCGCCCATGTCCTTGCCCCAGGCGGAGAAGCCGTCCACGGTCTCGGTCATATAGGCGATGAAGGCGCAGGCGGTCCAGGGCAGGGGGGAGTTGTCGGTGACGAAGAGGTAGTGGCAGTAGCCGTAGCCGCCGATGCCGGTGTAGCCGTCGTCATAGGCCGCCACGTTGATGTTGTTGACGGACACGGAGCTGGACTCCTCCACGGAGCGGAGCTTGGAGTACACCAGCAGACCGAACTGGTCCGTGGCGGACTTGTCCACCAGGGTGTTGCAGATGGGGCCGTCGTCGGTCTGGGCGTTGTAGCTCTCCACCCACAGCTTGATCCAGGCCAGGGCATAGGCGCCGTCGGCCCCCAGGCCAAGGTCGGCGGCCTCGGACTCCATGGCCTTAATGGTGGGCTGGAAATAGGCCTGCTCGTCGGCGGAGAGGGCGTTGAAGGCCTCCTTCAGCCAGCCGGCGTAGGTATCCTCAGTGAGCATGTACAGGAAGTTCTTTCCCACGATCTCGGAGTCGATGTCCATGTACAGGCCGTGCTCGCCCTCGGCCACGAAGTCCCAGCAGTTGTCGTAGGTCTTGGAGCCGGTGTTGTTGTACATAAAGACCTTGTTCAGGGTCTGGAGGGCCAGGTAGCCGTCATAGGCGTCGGCGGTGGTGCCGTTGGCCTCAGCCCACTCCTTGGGGATGAAGGTGTCCAGAATGCCGGTCTGGACCATCTTGCTCTCAATCTGGTTACCGTCCTGGATCAGCGTCATGGCAAAGGTGCCGGTGTCCTTCAGGGAGTCGGCGGTGAGCTGGTCGAAGATCTTGTTGTTCTTGGGCTGCTGCCACTCAAACTCCATGCTGTAACCGGAGTCTATGGTCTGCAGGTACTCGATGAACAGGGGCAGGGCGCTCTTGCCGCGGCTGGAGTTGCCCACGCCGTAGAACATCTTGCCGTTGGACTCCTCAATGGCCTTCTTGGCCAGCTCCTCCAGGGTCATGCCCTGGGCCTCTTTGATGATCTTCTGGGTCTCGGTGAGGCTGGCGTCGTCCGCGGGAGCGGGGGCGGGCGTGTCCTGCTTGGCGCCGTCGTCGGTCTGGGCCGGCGGGGTGTTCTCCTGGGCGGGGGGATTGCTGCCGCCGCCGCAGGCGGTGAGGGTGAACAGCATGACCAAGGTCAGAAGCAGTGCAGAGATTCTTTTCATTTCAGTTCCTCCTTCGGTGTTTTCAACAAAATCCGACGCTTCCAAATTCCGCCGGTTGTTAATTTTATTCTATGAGAAGATGAAAAAAAAGAACAGGGGACAATTCTGCGTTTTTTTGTTTTCTTCTGATATTTTTGTCGGATTTGGATGAAAACCCCGCCGGACCTGTGGTATACTATGGATAAATCACCCATGGGAAGGGGGAGCCTGCCGTGAAGAGGATCTGTCCGCTGCTGCTGGCGGCGCTGCTGGCGGCGCTGAGCGCCTGCGGGGCGGGAGAGCCGGAGACCGCCGCCTACGCCCCGGCGGAGAGCGAGCGGCTGGTGATCTACACCGCCCACAAGGAGGAGGTCTACTGGCCCATCGTCCAGGAGTTCGAGCGGCGCACCGGCATTTGGGTGGACGTGGTGGCCGGAGGCACCAACGAGCTTTTGGAGCGGATCCGTGAGGAGTCGGACAGCCCCGGGGCGGACGTGATGTTCGGCGGCGGCGTAGAGAGCCTGGAGTCCTACCGGGACTGCTTCACCCCCTACGTGTGCACGGCGGCGGAGATTCCGGAGTGGTTCCGCAGTCCGGACGGGCTCTGGACCCCCTTCTCCGCCCTGCCGGTGGTGCTGGTGTACAACACCAAGCTGGTGCCGGACGGCGGCGTCACCGGTTGGGCGGACCTCCTGTCCCCCCGGCTGCGGGGGCGCGTCGCCTTTGCCGATCCGGCGGTGTCCGGCTCCAGCTTCACCGCCCTTGTAACCATGCTGGAGGCGGTGGGCGGCGACGACCAGGAGACGCTGCGCCGCTTCGCGGAGAATCTGGACGGGCGGCAGCTGGAGGGGTCGGGAGACGTGGTGCGCTCCGTGGCCGGCGGCACGGACCTGGTGGGCGTTACCCTGGAGGAGACGGCTTTGAAGCGCATCGCCGCCGGGGACAACATCGCCCTGGTGTACCCGGCGGACGGCAGCAGCTGTGTGCCCGACGGCAGCGCCCTGATCCGGGGCGCCGCCCATGCGGAGAACGCCAGACGGTTTCTGGACTTCACCGTCAGCCGGGAGGTCCAGGAGCTGCTGGCGGGGGAGTTCTGCCGCCGCTCCGTCCGGGGGGACGTGGAGCCCCAGGCGTCCATGGTCCCCCTGGAGGAGATTCCTATGGCGGATTACGACGTGGCCCAGGCCAGCGGCCGCCGCGACGCGGTACTCATGAGCTGGGCCTTTTACCTGGGAGAGGAGGCAGAGCCATGAGACGGACGCCCTCCTTTCGCCGGCGGCTTTTCGCGGGGTTCCTGGCGGCCTCCCTGATCCCCCTGCTGGCCTGCTCGGCCATGATGCTGCAGATCTTTCGGCTGCGGATGGCCAGCGAGGCAGAGCGGGAGATGGCGGAGCATCTCACGGCGGCTGCCGCCGCCTTGGACGCGGCCATTGACGCCTTCTCCCAGGCCGCCGCCCGTCTCCAAAACGGTACCGTCGCCGCCCGGGCCCTGGCGGAGGAGGGGGAGGAGGATACCCTGGTGAACGGCGAGCTCTTCTCCGCCGCGGGAGAGGCCCGGACCTACGCCGCCTTTGACCTCTACGACCTCCAGGGCCGCTGGCGGTACTCCACCCGGCAGATTCCGGGAGAGGAGCGGCTCCCCACCGGCTGGGGCGCGCTGCGCGCCGCCTCAGAGCCCGGGGAGCCCCTGCGCCTCACCGCCTGCGGAGACGTGACGGACACGGAATCTCCCCTGCTGCGGGGGGCGGTGAAGCTCACCGCCCCCGGAGGCCGGGAGGCGGGGTACCTGGTCATCAGCGTGTACTACGCGGGCTTTCGCCAGCTGCTGGAGGGCAAGTACGGCGCCCAGAACGATCTGGTGCTGCTGAGCCCTTACTGGCGGCCGGTGTACTGCGTTGAGCCCTCCCTGGCGGACGCCCTGGCGCCCCGGCTGCGGAGCCGCCTGCTGGCGGGCCAGGGGCTGGATGATCCGGCGGAGGAGTTTTTGTACGCGGCGCGGCGCCATGAGAAGAGCGGGCTGTACCTGGTGCTCCGGCGGCCCCAGGTATTTACGGAGGAGACGCTGCGCCTTTTGTACACCGTGAGCCTGGGGTGCGCGGTGGTGTGCGTGGCGCTGTCCATCTTCATGAGCCTGACCCTCAGCCGCCAGATGTTCCGGCCCATCCAGCGGCTGCGCCAGGGTATCGGAGAGGTGGAGCACGACAACCTGGACGTCCGCGTCCCCGCCGGGAGAGAGGATGAGCTGGGAGAGCTGAACCGCCGCTTCAACAACATGGTGGAGGCCCTGCGCCGGAACCGGGAGGCGCTGGTGGAGAACCAGCGGGAGCTGAACCAGGCCCAGATCCGGATGCTCCAGGCCCAGCTGAACCCCCACTTCCTGTGCAATACGCTGGACACCATGAAGTGGATCAGCAAGATCAACAGAATCCCTCAGGTGGCGGAAATGTCTGCGAATCTGGCGGATATTCTGCGCTTTTGCATCTCACCGGAGGAGTTTGTCTATCTGCGGCGGGAGATGGAAATTCTGGAGCGGTACGTGGAGATCCAGGAAATCCGCATGTCCGGGGCCTTCGATTTTCGGGTGGAGCTGCCGGAGGAACTGGCGGACTGCCTGATCCCCAAAATGATTCTCCAGCCCCTGGTGGAAAACGCCATCCTCCACGGCCTGGAAGGGGCGGCGGACGGCGCGGTGGAGGTGACGGTCCGGCAGGAGGCGGAGATGCTGCGCATCACCGTCCGGGACAACGGCGCGGGACTGCCGGAGGAGCTGGCGGCGGGCTGGTACGAAAGCCTGAGTCCCGCCGGGAAGCACCTGGGGCTCTACAACGTCAGCACGATTCTCACAAAATATTATGGGGAGGGCTGCGGCCTGTTTCTGGAAAATGGGCCTGACGGCGCCGGCGCCGTGGTGACGGCGGTACTGCCGGCCCGGAGAGAGGAGAAAGAGCCATGTTAAAAGTCCTGGTGGTGGAGGATGAGGAGCTGATCCGCAAGGGCATTGTTCTGGCCGTGGACTGGGCCGCCCTGGACTGCGTGGTGGTGGGAGAGGCCGCCAACGGCCTGGAGGCCCTGGACGCCGTGGAGCGGCTGGACCCCTCCCTGGTCATCACCGATTTAAAGATGCCCCAGATGGACGGCATCGAGATGCTGCGGCAGCTGCGGCAGCGGGGCAACAACGTCTACGTCATCATCCTCACCGCCTACGACAGCTTCACCTACGCCCAGAGCGCCCTGCGCCTTGGGGCGGTGGATTTTCTCCTTAAGCCCTTCCACGACGGGGATTTGGAGAGAGCGGTGACCGCCCTCCGGCGGCGGATTGGATCCGCCGCCGGGCCCCAAAGGGCAGAGGGCCCTCTGCCCGGCCTTAAAAAGGGGAACAAGAGCAAATACGTGCTGGAGGCCATGGACTACATCGGGGAGCACTACAACGACCCCAGCATCAGCATCGCCGCCATCGCCCAGCACCTGGGGATCAGCGAGGGCCACCTGAGCCACACCTTTAAGCGGGAGACGGACTACACCCTCCTGAACTATCTCACCCGGTACCGCATTCACAAGGCCATGGAGTTGCTGCGGGACTGCCGGGTGAAGGTCTACGAGGTGGCGGAGCTGGTGGGCTACCGGGACATCACCTACTTCTCCGCCACCTTCAAGAAGCTGGCGGGCATGACCCCCTCGGAGTATCAGGATACCTGCCGGTAAGATCCTGAGCCCCCCCCCCGCAAATTTTGAGAAGCCGTACCAATCGCCCCGCTTCTGAATGCTTTCACCGTTGGTACAAGATCTTAAATTTTCCCCCTGGCGGGGAGAAGGAGCTGTTTGAGATGAAACCTGTATATCTTCCCCAGGGGCACAACGACTTTCTCTGGGCGGCGGCAGGCTCCCCCCGGGGCCTGCTGGCCCTGTGGCTGATCGCCATCAACCTGGTGACGTTTTTCGTCTTTGGAATCGACAAGTGGAAGGCCAAGCGGAAGGAGACCCGCGAGAGCACCCGCCGGGTGCCGGAGAAGACCCTCTTCCTCCTCTCGGCCCTGGGGGGCAGCGTGGGGGCCCTGCTGGGAATGCGGGTCTGGCGCCACAAAACCCTGCACAGGACTTTCCGCTTCGGCATTCCCGCCATTCTGGCCCTCCAGATCCTTCTTCCTCTGGGGCTGTGGGTGTACTTCACCCTGAACTGAACACGCAGGAGACCGGACCCCGCGGACGGCGGCGGGGTCCGGTCTTTCATACGCCGGCGCGGCAGGGGTGATTTGTTCACATTCTACAACCGCCGCCGCCCAAATATGACGAACCATATATTGTTAATGGGCGTTGTCCAGTGTAAAATAATCAGGGGAACATTTTAAGGATATGAGTCATATTTGACGGGAAAGGAGACTGTCCACGTTCCAAGACGCTGTGGACCCGCATGAGCTGAGATTCAGCTGCACAGGCGGTTCCACAGTTATCATTTATCATCAATCAAGGAGAAGAGAAATGGAAACACAGAAGAACCCTGCCAAACGTCTGCCAAACAAAATTGAAGCGCTGATTCCCATCGTCGTCCTGCTGGGGATCATGATCTCCAACTACGTCTTCGACTGGGGACAGGACCCCCACATCCCGGTGCTGATGGCGTGCGCGGTGGCCATGCTGGTCGGCTGGCGCTGCGGCTATAATTATAAGGAGATGCTGGCCAGCGCTCTGGACGCCGTAAACCAGTCTCTGGAGGCCATTATCATCATCCTCTGCGTGGGCTGCCTCATCGGCTCCTTCGAGTGGTGCGGCACCATTCCCGCCGTGGTCTACTACGGCCTCAAGTGCATCACCCCCGGGATGTTCCTTCCCCTGGCCTGCATCCTCTGCGCCATTGTGGGCATCGCCCTGGGCTCCGCCTGGACCGTGGTGGCAACGCTTGGCATCGCCTTTATGGCCATCGGTGAGACCATGGGCCTGCATCCGGGTCTGGTGGCCGGCATGATCCTCTCCGGCGCCTGCTGCGGCGACAAGTTCTCCCCCCTGTCCGACTCCACCAACCTGGCCGCCGGCTCCGCCCAGACGGGGCTCTTTGATCACGTGCGGGCCATGGTCACCACCACCTTCCCCAGCCTTGTGATCGCCATCGTCATCTACGCGGTTATCTCCCTCCAGGGGAGCGCCAGCTACGATCCCCAGATGGCCAACGAGCTGTCCGAGGCCATTGTGGACCACTACGCCTATATGAGCCCCGTTCTGCTGCTGCCCGTGCTGTTCATCATCGTGGTGGCTCTTTTAAAGATCCCGGCCATCCCCGGCGTGCTGCTGATCTCCGTGGTGGGCTGCATCTTCGCCGTGATCTTTCAGGGCGCCAATTTCTCCGACTGCATCACCATGGCCCACTACGGCTACTCCGCCGAGACGGCCAACGAGCTGTGCGACACCCTATTGAACCGGGGCGGCATGGACAGCATGCTCTGGACCAACAACCTGGTGATCATCGCCGTGGGCTTCGGCGGCATCCTCCAGAAGATCGGCGCGGTGGAGTCCCTGCTGGGCAGCCTCATTAAGAAGGTCAAAACGCCTTTCCAGCTGATCGTGGTCACCATTCTGACCTCCATGTTCTGCATCACCACCATGTGCGACCAATACCTGGGTCTCATCATCCCCAGCAGCATGTACAAGGACAAGTACGACGAGCTGGGCCTGGGCCGCAACATGCTCTCCCGGACCCTGGAGGACGGCGGCACCCTGTGGTCCCCCCTGATCCCCTGGTCCTCCTGCGGCGCGTACCACTCCCGGATTCTGGGCGTGCCCACCCTCACCTATCTGCCCTTCTGCTTCATGAATATCATCAACCCCATCTACGCTATCATCACAGCCAGCTACGGCGGCAACATCCTCTACGCCGACGGCTCCCGGACCAATGTTCTGGGCAGGCTGAAAACCGGCGGCGCGCCTGCCGGCGCCCCGGACGACGCCCATGAGAAAGCTATGGCCGCCCTGGCCAAAATCCGCGGCGCCGCGAAGCCAGAGGCCGCGCGGAAGTAAATGCGTTACTACGGAATCCTGCGCCAACGCAGGCCCTGGGTCAAAGCAGTCCTCCTTCTTCTGGCGGTCTGCATGCTCCTGCTGGAGATCGCGCGAAAGCAGTGGATCTATGTGCCGGTGATGCTGATGGCAGTTCTGGCCTGCTTTTTCCAGAAGGAGCACATCGTCTCCCAGGAGGGTGTGGACATTTACAGCCGCTTGTTCAGCTGCTCCCAGCACAGCTGCTGGACCTGGGCGGAGATCACCACCATTCATCGGGACCCCCGGAAGGCGGCCCCCAATGTGATGCTCCACTTTGGAAAGGACATCTCCACCCGGGTCTTTGTGATGACCCCCGAGGATGCCCGCGCGGTATTGGCCCTGGCGAGAAAGATGAACCCGAAGATCTACATCGCCGAGATGGGGCGCTGACCGCGGCAGGACTTTGTCCGGACCGCCGTCCCCCTGCCGGAGTGCCATTGAGAAACGCAGGCGGTTCCCAAAAGGGAACCGCCTGCGCTGCTTTTACAAACACTTTACATCCTACAAGTCGACGCCGCGGGCCAGGCGGAGCCCGCCGCCTCCCCCTCTCCGAGGGCGCCCGGCAGGCGCATGTACAGCAGCGGGTACGGGCCGCCCTGCTGGTCCCGCTCCGTCCTTTTATACACCTCAAAGCCCATGTGGCGGTAAAACCCCACGGCCTGGGGATTCTGCTCATTGACGGCCACCCGGTCCAGACCGTGCCGCTCCATTCCCCAGCGGACAAGCCGTCCGCCGACGCCCCGGCCCCGGAAAGCCGGGTCCAAAACAGCATCTCCAGGCTCCGCCCCTCCAGCCCCATGAAGGCGGCGGGGCGGCCCGGAGCCGTCTCCGCCGTGACCAAAAGAGGCACCCGGGCCAAGGCCTCCGGAACATATTGCCGGATACGCAGGATCTCCTCCTGGGACAAAAACGCGTGGGTGGCCCGTACGGAGCGCTCCCAGACCGCCAATAGCCGCTCCATCAGCACAGGGGTCCTCTCGCTGATCTCCATAACCGTCACGGCTCCGCCTCCTCTCCAAAAACAAACCACATTATACCATATACGGCGCTTCTTGGGAAGTTTTGTCTAAGGCGCGCGAAAGGTGGACGGGCCCCCTTGTAAAATGAAAAGAACCGTGGTACAATCAAAGACCATGATACGGAATTTACCGCTAAATACAAGAAATGGGTGAAGATTTATGAGCTATACGAAAATCGCCGCTGTCTTTGCCGACAGCGAGACCCTGTCTGGGCAGGCCGTCACCGTGGGCGGCTGGGTCCGCACCATCCGGGATCTGAAGGGCTTCGGCTTCATCGAGCTGAACGACGGCTCCT
Organism: uncultured Oscillibacter sp.; assembly: GCA_910585385.1. GTDB lineage: Bacteria > Bacillota > Clostridia > Oscillospirales > Oscillospiraceae > Oscillibacter. Next base: position 46,111 of record CAJUDV010000006.1, read on the forward strand.
GCTTTAAAAATCTCCAGGTGGTCATGGAGTCCGCCTCTTTGGAGAACTACAAGGAGATCGCCTCCCAGAACGTGGGGGCGGCGCTGATCGTCACCGGCAGGGTGGTGCTGACCCCGGAGGCCAAGCAGCCCCTGGAGCTGAAAGCGGAGACCATCGCGGTGGAGGGCGTCTCCGCCCCGGAGTACCCCCTCCAGAAAAAGCGCCACAGCGTAGAGTTCCTGCGGACCATCCAGCACCTGCGGCCCAGGACCAACCTGTTCTCCGCCGCCTTCCGGGTGCGCAGCGTGGCCGCCCACGCCATTCACTGCTTCTTCCAGGACCGGGGCTTTGTCTACGTCCACACCCCCATCATCACCGCCAGCGACTGCGAGGGCGCCGGCGAGATGTTCCGGGTCACCACCCTGGACCCCAGGAACCCGCCTCTGACGGAGGACGGACAGGTGGACTTCTCCCAGGACTTCTTCGGCAAGCCCGCCAACCTCACCGTCTCCGGCCAGCTGAACGCGGAGAACTTCGCCATGGCCTTCGGGGACGTGTACACCTTCGGCCCCACCTTCCGGGCGGAGAACTCCAACACCCAGCGCCACGCCGCCGAGTTCTGGATGATTGAGCCGGAGATGGCCTTCTGCGACCTCAAGGGCGACATGGACGTGGCCGAGGATATGATCAAGTTCGTGATCCGGTACGTCATGGAGCGCTGTCCCGACGAGCTGGCCTTTTTCAACAGCTTCGTGGACAAGGGGCTTTTGGAGCGGCTGGAGCACGTGGTCTCCTCCGACTTCGGCCGGGTGAGCTACACCGAGGCCGTGGAGATTCTGGAGAAGAACAACAGCAGCTTCGACTATAAGGTTAGCTGGGGCTGCGACCTCCAGACGGAGCACGAGCGGTATCTCACCGAGCAGGTATATAAGCGCCCCGTGTTCGTCACCGACTACCCCAAGGAGATCAAGGCCTTCTACATGCGCCTCAACGACGACGGAAAGACCGTGGCCGCCGCGGACTGCCTGGTGCCCGGCATTGGCGAGATTATCGGCGGCAGCCAGCGCGAGGAGCGGCTGGACATTCTGGAGGGCCGTATCCGGGAGCTGGGCATGAATCCGGAGGACTACTGGTGGTACTGCGACCTGCGGCGCTACGGCTCCTGCCGGCACGCGGGCTTTGGCCTGGGATTTGAGCGTATGGTGATGTACCTCACCGGCGTCAGCAACATCCGGGACGTGCTGCCCCATCCCCGCACGGTGGGCAGCGCGGATTTCTAAAAGCCTGAGAGAGAAGGGCGGTGAAGCCGCCCTTTTCCCATGGAGAAGTCAAACCGAGGAGGACATCTGTGAGACGCTATACGGGAAAGAAGCGGGACGTGCGGCGCTGGGCGGCGCTGGACAACCTGCGGGGGCTGACCCTCTTGAGCATGATCGCCTACCACGCCTGCTGGGACATGGTCTATCTCTTCGGCGCGGACTGGGACTGGTACGCCTCCGCCGCGGCCTACGTCTGGCAGCAGAGCATCTGCTGGACCTTCATCCTCCTCTCCGGCTTCTGCTGGCCGCTGGGGAGCAAGCCCCTCCGGCGGGGGCTGGAGGTCTTCGGCGGGGGCCTCGCGGTGACGGCGGCAACACTGCTGTTCATGCCGGCGAACCGGGTGGTCTTCGGCGTTTTGACGCTGCTGGGGAGCTGTATGCTGCTGATGATCCCCCTGGAGCGGTTTCTGGCCCGCCTGCCCGCCTGGGCGGGCCTGGGGGGAAGCGCATTGCTCTTCTGGTTTTTGCGGGACGTGAACCGGGGCCTTCTCGGCCGGGTGGGTCTCAGCACCTATCTGGCGGTCCTGCCCGGCTGGCCGTACCGGAATCTGTTCACGGCATTTCTGGGGTTCCCCCCGGCGGGTTTCTTCTCCACGGACTACTTCTCCCTGGCGCCCTGGTTCTTCCTGTTCCTCACGGGGTATTTCGCAAACCGCCTGTGGCGGGACCACCGGCGGATTCCCACGGGCGGCCTCCCCATCCCGTTGCTGGGAACCCTGGGGCGGTACTCCCTGCCGGTGTACCTGCTGCACCAGCCGGCGGTATACGGACTGCTGTGGGGCCTGACGCGGCTGAACCGTACATAAGCGATCTGAACACGGCGGCAGCTTGTCAAAAATGCCTTTTGACAAGCCGCCGCCGGTTTTTCGCCTCAACGCCTCCCGCCAAGGACCGGCCCTGTTCCTTTACGGTTTTTTTGCGGATTTGTGCATTTACATTTGGCCGGGGCATGGTACAATGAGAACGTACCGAGAGATCAGAAAAACGATTACCATTGAGGAAAGGTGGTAAAATTATGATGAGAAAGACAAAGATTGTGTGCACTCTGGGCCCGGCCACGGACCGGGAGGGCGTTCTGGGGGAGATGATGCGCGCGGGCATGAACGTGGCCCGCTTCAACTTCTCCCACGGCAGCCACGACGAGCACAAGGCCCGCCTGGACCAGCTGAAAAAGCTGCGGGAGGAGCTGGACCTGCCGGTGGCGGCCATGCTGGACACCCGCGGCCCGGAGGTGCGTCTCAGGACCTTTGCGGAGGGCTCCGTGACGCTGCGCTCCGGGGCGGAGTTCACCCTGACCACGGAGGACGTCGTGGGCGACGAAAGCCGCTGCGCCATCACATACGCCGAGCTGCCCGGGGACGTGAAGGAGGGGGACACCATCCTTCTGGACGACGGCCTGGTGCGTCTTACCGTTCTGGAGACCACCGCCTCCTCCATCCGCTGCCGGGTGGAGAACGACGGGGTGATGAAGAACAACAAGGGCGTCAACATCCCCAATGTGCGCCTCTCCATGCCCTACATGAACCAGCGGGACCGGGAGGACATCCTCTTCGGCGCGGAGCAGGGCTTTGACTTCATTGCCGCCAGCTTCGTCCGCTCCGCCGCCGACGTGCGGGAGATCCGTGCCCTGCTGGACCAGAGGGATTCCCAAATCCGCATCATCGCCAAAATCGAAAACCGGGAGGGAATCTCCAACCTCCCGGAGATCCTGGCGGTGGCGGACGGCGTCATGGTGGCCCGGGGGGACCTAGGCGTGGAGATTGACTTCACGGAGATCCCCATGCTCCAAAAGCAGATGATCACCCAGTGTCTGGCCGCGGGCAAGCCGGTCATCACCGCCACGCAGATGCTGGACTCTATGATGGAGAACCCCCGCCCCACCCGGGCGGAGATCACCGACGTGGCCAACGCCATTTACGACGGCACCTCCGCCATCATGCTCTCCGGCGAGACGGCGGCGGGCCGCTACCCCGTGGAGGCCGTGAAGACCATGGACGCCATCGCCCGCAAGACGGAGTCCAGCATCGACTGCTCCAAGCGGGTGAAGATGGACGGCAAGAAGATGTCCATCACCGCCGCCACGGCCCACGCCGCCTGCACCACCGCCCTGGACATCGGCGCGGACGCCATCCTCACCGTCAGCCAGGGGGGCACCACCGCCCAGATGGTCAGCCGCTTCCGCACCAGCACCACCGTGGTGGCCCTGCTGCTGGACCCCCAGGTGCGGCGGCAGATGAATCTCTACTGGGGCGTGGCGCCCATTATGATGCCCTACGCCGGCAGCACCGACGAGCTGGTGGACTTCGCCGTCCAGGCGGCGGAGGACGCGGGCCTGGTGAAGCAGGGGGACATCGTGGTGGTCACCGCCGGCGTTCCCGTGGGGGTAGCGGGCACCACCAACATGATTCGGGTCCGCCAGGTGGGCGGTTCCCTGATCAACGGCGTGGGTGTTGGGTCCAAGCTGGCCACCGGCCGGCTGTGCGTGTGCCGCACCGTGGAGGAGGCGGCGGAGAAGTTCCACCCCGGCGACGTGCTGGTGGTGCCCTATACCAACAACGACTTCCTGCCCTACATCCGGGAGGCCGCCGCGGTCATCTGCGAGGAGGGCAGTACGGAGGGCCACGCCGCCACGGTGGGACTGACCCTGGACAAGGCGGTGATTGTGGGCGCCGTGGCCGCCACAAAGCGGCTGGAGGACGGCGTGCTGGTATCCGTGGACTGCGCCCGGGGCGTGGTGCAGACGCTGCCGCAGTAAGGAAGGATCGCGTTTGACTCAAGCCTCATGCGCCCCGAAGGGGTATTTCAAAGGCTTGCGGGGGTACCGGGGGTACGGGGCTTTGCCCCGTACCCCCGCATGTTTTTTGACGACAAGTTTACGCAGGGACTCTATCAGAACAGCCCCGTAATCCTTCCGTTCTCGTCCACGTCGATCTTCTCCGCCGCCGGCGCCTTCGGCAGTCCCGGCATGGTCATAATATCCCCTGTCAGCGCCACCAGGAACCCCGCCCCGGCGCTGACCTTCAAATTCCGCACCGTGACGGTAAACCCGCTGGGAGCCCCCAGTTTCGCCGCGTCGTCGGAGAAGCTGTACTGCGTCTTTGCCATGCAGATGGGCAATTTCCCAAATCCCAGCTCCTCCAGTTCCCTCATCTGCTTCCGGGCGGCGGCGGTGAGCTCCGCCCCGTCGGCGTGGTAGACCTTTCTCACAATGTCGTTCAGCTTCTCCTCAATGGGGGCCTCCGCATCGTAGGCAAACCGGAATTCATTGGGCGATTCGCACAGGCGGACCACCTCCTCCGCCAGGGCCAGGCCCCCCTGGCCGCCCTTGGCCCATACCTCGCTGAGGGCCGCGTTCACCCCCAGCTCCCTGCACTTGTCCTCCACCAGCTTTAATTCCGCGGCGGTATCCGTGGGGAAGGCGTTGACGGCCACCACGCAGGGCAGGCCGAATACATCCTTGATGTTCCCCACATGCCGCAGCAGGTTGGGCAATCCCCGCTCCAGGGCCTCCAGATTCTCCTCATTCAGGTCGGCCTTGGCCACGCCCCCGTGGTTTTTCAGGGCCCGCACCGTGGCTACCACCACCACCGCGCTGGGTTTCAGCCCCGCCAGACGGCACTTGATGTCCAGGAACTTCTCCGCCCCCAGGTCCGCGCCGAAGCCCGCCTCCGTCACGGCGTAGTCCGCCAGCCGCAGGGCCATCTTGGTGGCCATCACGGAGTTGCACCCGTGGGCGATGTTGGCGAAGGGGCCGCCGTGGATGAAGGCGGGAGTGCCCTCCAGGGTCTGCACCAGGTTGGGCTTTAAGGCGTCCTTCAACAGGGCCGCCATGGCCCCCTCGGCCCTCAGGTCGCGGGCCGTGACGGGCTTGCCATCGTAGGTGTAGCCCACCACCATCCGGCCCAGCCGGGCTTTCAGGTCCGGGATGTCCGCGGCCAGGCACAGCACCGCCATGATCTCGCTGGCCACGGTGATGTCAAACCCGTCCTCCCGGGGCACGCCCTGCATCCGGCCCCCCAGGCCGTCCACAATGTTCCGCAGCTGCCGGTCGTTCATGTCCACGCAGCGTTTCCAGGTGATCTTCTTCACGTCGATCCCCAGCTGGTTGCCCTGTTGGATGTGGTTGTCCAGCAGGGCCGCCAGAAAGTTGTTGGCCGCGCCGATGGCGTGGAAGTCCCCGGTGAAGTGGAGGTTGATGTCCTCCATGGGCACCACCTGGGCATACCCGCCGCCAGCGGCGCCGCCCTTCACGCCAAACACAGGGCCCAGAGACGGCTCCCGCAGGGCCACCAGGGTGTTCTTCCCCAGGCGGCGCATGGCGTCCGCCAGACCCACGGTGGTGGTGGTCTTGCCCTCCCCGGCGGGGGTGGGGTTGATGGCGGTGACTAAAATCAGCTTCCCGTCAGGCCTCGTGCTCTCCCGCAGGAGGCGGTAGTCCACCTTAGCCTTGTAATTGCCGTAGAGCTCCAGGTATTTCTCCTCCACCCCGGCGGTCCGGGCGATGTCCGTAATGGGACGCATGGCGCACTGCTGGGCAATCTCGATGTCGGATAAAATCTTCATAACCGGCCTCCCGAAAATAGGTATTACTTTTTTCCGCGGGTAGATCATACCATGAATTTCCGAAAATGAAAAGGGGGGAATCGCATAAAACCCACCAAATTTTCCAAAAATCCACCTCTTTAGGCGCGCTGAGATGCCAAAAGGCCCGGCGGTTTTGTAAACCGCCGGGCCTCTTTTGAAAAAATATCCCGCCTCAAAGGGAGAACGTCTGCCCCTCCGCAGCGACGGGGAGTGTCCGGGACCGAAACTCCGGATACCGGGCCAGGAATTTCTCCGTAAAGCCGAAATCCCCCCACTGGTGCATGGGGAGAAAGCGGCGGATTTCCGCCGTCTCCAGAAGATACTGGGGGCCCCGGAAGCCGTCCTCCCCCAGACGGGGATCCAGGGGGAGCATGGCCAGGTCGATTTCCCTGCCTTCCAGAGGCTCCGTGTACCGCTTGAAGTTCACCTCCATGTTCCGGTTCCACGCCCGCTCCTCCCCCTCCCAATGCCACCAGTTCAGATCCCCGGCGTGGAAGAGAGTAAGGCCGTCCGCCGTCACCAAAAACGCCTCTCCCTCGTCGGTGGAGGGCAGGGCCTCAACGCGGGTCTGAGCCAGGGCGCAGACCTCCCCGCCCCGCAGGGTAAGGCACTTTGCCGCCGTCTCAGGGCGGACGCCCAGGCGGCTGAGGTCCCGGGGCCTGATGTCGTGGCCCAGCACAAAGCGGACGTCCCGTACTCTGTCGTCCAGGGAGAAGATCCGGGGGTTGAAGTGGTCCTCGTGGCGGTGGCTGGCAAAGACGTGCAGGGGAACCCCCGGCCTGATCGCCGGGAGCCTCCCCTTCCACCAGTCAAACAGCAGCGTCACAGAGGGCAGCTCCGCCAGAAAGCCGCTGTGGCCCAGGAATGTGACGGTCATCACAGGAATTTTACCGCCGTGCCGTAGACAATGATCTCGGCGGCTCCCTGCATCACGGAGGACGAGCCGTAGCGGATGTTGACGACGGCGTCCGCCCCCAGGGCCTCCGCCTCGTCCACCATGCGCTTGGTGGCGATCTGCCGGGCCTCCACCAGCATCTCCGTGTAGCCCACGATCTCGCCGCCCACCAGGGTCTTCATGCTGGCCATAAAGTCCTTGCCGAAGTTTTTGGACTGAACCACCGTGCCCTTCACGATGCCCAGGGCCTCAAACTCCTGTCCGCCGGGGATATAGTCAATATTTAAGAGCTTCATCGAGTTCTCCTCCTTCAATTTCCGTAAATCTTTCTCTCAGCACCACCAGCGCCGGGATCATCAGCACGACGAAAAAAGCAGTCAGGGCCGCAAACAAAACCACCGCCCACCGGGGCAGGCCGGGGATAAAGCACAGCGCGGCGCACAACGCCCCGCAGGCCAGCATCAGGAGGCCGAACACGGCAGCCCCCAGCACCGCCTGCCGCCGGTGCCTTTTTTTGCGCTCCTCAGTATTGGCTGGCATCCTCTTCCTCCCCTCCGTCGATCTCCCGCAGCCGCTCCCGCAGGGCCTTGACCGCCCCCACGATCACCGCGCCGCCCACGATGAGCCAGCACAGCAGGGGGAACATGACGTTGACGGTCTCCCCGCCGCTCCACAGACCCATGGTCCCCAAAACCACCGCCATCAGAGGCGCGATATACGCGATTACCAGCACAGTGATGACAATGGGGGCGATTTTCTTCTTAGTAGTTTTTCGCATCGTCGATCTCTCCTTTCCCGATTTCCCGCAGCCGCTGGAACAGCGCAGCCAGAACGCCTCCGGTCACCAGCGCCAGCAGGGCCAGGCTGATCAGCAGCAGAGGCAGCGGCAGACCGTTTACGGGGTTTTGCAAAAAGACCCAGACCAGCAGGCCCATGAGGCCCGCCATCAGCGCCGTCATGCTCCCGGCAATGGCCAGCGGAGCCACGTACCGGATGCGGATGTCGCTGCGCTGCTTATTTTGGAAGGTGGTACCCTCCTGCTCCAGGGTCTCCATTTTGATGAGGAGGTCCTGCGCGTCCAGGTCCTCCAGCCGCTGGGGGCAGTCCGTCAGGCCGCCGCACAGTCGGATGGCCTGCTCCAGGTTCTCCAGGTCCCGCTCCAGCGTCACCATGTGCCGCCGCATTCCGTCCCCCACGGTGTGAACGCCGCCCTGCATCTTCCGGATCTCCTCCAGGGGCACACCCAGCTTCCGCATGAGCTTGATCCGCCGCAGAACCGCCACCTCCGCCTCGCCGTAGTCCCGGTAGCCGTTCTCGCTGTTCCGCCGGGGCGTCAGCAGGCCCTCGGCCTCATAGAAGCGGATATTCTTCTTTGTAATGCCCACCAGGGCCTCCACCTCGTTGATTTTCAGCCCGTCTCACCTCGCTTTCTGAGGGTATGATACACCTTCCAGAAGGGGGAAGGTCAAGGGTTTTTTAAAAAAATGTTGCCAAACGCGGCGGACAGAGACCCCGCCCCCGCCCTGTGGGGCCCGCCCTCTGTGCAGAGGCGCCGGATTCCGCCCCGCCTCCGGCGCCCCGCCAGATCTTTGCAGGGGCCGCCGCCCCGGCGGTCCCTACTTCCCTTTTTTCACATTTCATGGTATAATCTCCTCCATGGAACAAAACATTCTGACAACGGAACATCCCCTGCCCCTCCTGTCCGCCCCCCTCCTGGCCTGGTACCGCCGGAGCGCCCGGGATCTGCCATGGAGGCACACGGCGGACCCGTACCGCATCTGGGTCTCGGAGATCATGCTCCAGCAGACCCGGGTGGCGGCGGTACTGGGGTATTATGCCCGGTTTCTCGCGGCCTTCCCCACGGTGGAGGCCCTGGCCGCCGCGCCGGAGGACCGGTTGATGAAGCTGTGGGAGGGCCTGGGCTATTACAGCCGGGCTAGGAATCTCCAGAGAGCGGCGAAAATCGTGGCGGAGCGGGGCGGCTTCCCGGACACGTACCAGGGCCTGCTGGCTCTGCCGGGGATCGGCGAGTACACCGCCGGGGCCATCGCCTCGGCGGCCTTCGGCCTGCGGGAGGCGGCGGTGGACGGCAACGTCCTGCGGGTTATCACCCGCCTCACGGACTGCCATGACGACATCGCTGTCCCGGGGACGAAGAGGACCGTCGGAGAGTGGGTCCGCGGCCTGATGCCGGAGGCGGAGGAAGACGTGCGGATCTTCAACCAGGCGCTGATGGAGCTGGGGGCCACGGTGTGCGTTCCGGGCGGTCCGCCGAAATGCGGCGTCTGCCCCGCCGGGGGCTTCTGCCTGGGCCGTCTCCGGGGCACGGCGGAGCGCCTGCCGGTAAAGGCCCCCAAAAAGGCCCGGCGGAGGGAGGAGAAGACGGTGTTCCTCCTGCTCCGCAGCGGCACAGCCGCCCTGCGGCGGAGGCCGGACTCCGGCCTTTTGGCGGGGCTGTGGGAGTTTCCCAACGTGGAAGGGACCCTGGACGAGGCGGAGGCGGCGGAGGCGGTCCGCGCCTGGGGCCTGGAACCTAAGGCCTGGAGAAAAAGGCTGACGGCCAAGCACATCTTTACCCACGTGGAGTGGCATATGACCGGCTACGCCCTGGAGGCCGCGGGAGAGAGCCCGGCGGATTTCCTCTGGGCGGACAGGGCCGGACTGGAGGCCCGCGCGGTGCCCTCGGCCTTCGCGAGGTACTATGCGGAGACCCTGAGATTGCTGGAGGAGGAGAGATAACATGGCAATCGTGCGGATTTTGATGGCCGTGGTAATGACTCTGGGGCGGCTCCTGCCCTTTTTGATCGTGGGCGTGCTGCTATTTCTCCTGTGGCGGCGGTCCGTCCGCAGGGGGAAGGACCCGGAGTTCAAGGGCCCGGTGTACACGGTGGACTATGAGGAAGTAGAGGACGGCGAGGAGGAGTAACCCATGGCCTTTTGGAAAAAATCCGACGACCCCTGGGACATGGACCCCGCCAAAGAGCGGGCCAAGCGGGACCGGGAACCCATAGAGAACCCGCTGGACGCCCTGCGGGACTGGAACGAGGAGCGCAAAGCCAAAGCCGCTGAAAAGCAGGCAGAGCTGGAGGCCCAGCCCAAGGAAATCTGCCCCTGGTGCGGGAGGGAGATGGAGCGGGGCTACTTCCCGGGGGGCCGAGACGGAATCACCTGGAGTCCGGGGTTCCTTACCGCCAGGGCCGCCTGGATCGGTCCGCCCAGAGAGGTGCGCAAGCGCAGTCTGCGGGTAAATGACGAAGGGGACTTTATCTCCTATAAGACGGTCTGGTACTGCGGGGACTGCGAGAAAATGGTGATTGACGCCAAGGGGATGCGGCGGATCAGCGAGCCCTACACCTGGCCGGAGTCCCCCGAGGCCAAGGAGCTGGAGGGCTATTTCCGGGACGCCAAGGGGGAGACGGAAGAGGAGGAGTCCCCATGATCTGTACCCTCTGCCCCCGGAACTGCGGTGCGGAGCGCACGGAGACCCTCTCCGGCGGCGTGTGCGCCATGCCCGCCCTCCCCGTGGCGGCCCGGGCCATGCTCCACCGGTGGGAGGAGCCCTGCCTCACCGGGGAGCGCGGGGCCGGGACGGTGTTCTTCTCCGGGTGCAATCTCCGGTGCGTCTTCTGCCAGAACGCCCCCATCTCCCAGGGGGGCACGGGAAAGCCCTTGACAGTTCAGCGCCTGCGGGAGATCTTCCGGGAGCTCATCGCCCAGGGGGCGGCCTGCCTGGACCTGGTGACCCCCACCCACTTCACCCCCGCCATCCTGGAGGCCCTGGGAGAGGAGCCCTGGCCGGTGCCGGTGGTGTGGAACTCCGGCGGGTATGAAAAGCCGGAGACCCTGCGTCTGCTGGAGGGAAGGGCGCAGGTGTACCTGCCGGACCTGAAATACGCCCTGCCGGAGACGGCGGAGCGGTACTCCGCCGCGGCGGACTACTTCCAGTGGGCCAGCGCCGCCATTTTGGAGATGTTCCGCCAGACGGGGCCTTATCACATGGAGGATGGCCTTTTGAAATCCGGCGTGCTGATTCGCCACCTGATCCTCCCCGGGGAGCTGGAGAACACCCGGCGCTGTATCGACTGGGTGGCAAAGACCTTCCGCCCCGGGGAGGTGCTGTTCTCCCTCATGAGTCAGTACACGCCCCGGCCCGGGGCGGCGGGACGGCTTGCCCGCCATGTGACGAAGGGGGAGTACCGCGCGGCGGCGGAATATATGGCCAACTGCGGGATTGCCGACGGGTATACCCAGGAGCGGACCTCCGCCCGGGAGGAGTATACGCCGGAATTCGATATGCGGGGCATATAAAACCTCGCCTCATGGGCGGGGAGGACATGCACTCCCTATCCATCTGGAAACACGATAGAACAAATTATCTGAAATCCAGATACATATACTCATCTTTGGTGATGTATATGAGGACGGAAATTTTAAAATATGGCCGAATCCGCGATGTCCGAAACGACAGGGGCCTGACACAGGCCCAGATTGCGGAGTTTCTCCATGTGAGCCAGAACACCTATTCCCAATATGAAATTGGAACCACGCGGTTCCCTCTGGACGTTGTGGTGAAGCTGGCCGAATACTACAATGTCAGCATGGACTACCTGGTGGGCCTCACCGACGATCCCGCCCCCTACCCCAGGAAGCGGAGGCAGCCGTGAGGGCCCTGGAGCGGGTTTTGGATCTGCTCTTTCCGCCCAAGTGCCCATTCTGCGCCCGGGTGGTGGACCGGCCCGGCGTTTGCGGCAGGTGCGAATCCTCCCTCCCCTTGACAGGGGAGGCCGACAGCCTCTGGGAGCTCCCCGGCGGCTTACGGTGCGCTGCGCCGCTGTGGTACAGGGACGCAGCCCGGGAGGGACTGCTGCGGTTCAAGTTCCAGGGCGCGGCCGGAGCGGGAGATCCGCTGGGCGGGCTGATTGCCCAGTGCGCCGCGGAGCGGCTCTCCGGGGAGTTTGATACGGTGACCTGGGTGCCGGTAAGCCGGAGGCGCCTGCGCCAGCGGGGCTATGATCAGGCGGAGCTGCTGGCCCGGGGCGCCTGCCGCCGGTGGGACACGGTGCCGGAGCGGCTGCTGGAGAAGATCCGGGACAACCCCGCCCAGTCCGCTCTTTCGGAGGGGGCGGTCCGGTGGGAGAACGTCAGGGACGTCTACCGGGCAGCGCCGCCGGAGGCGGTCCGGGGCCGCCGGGTGCTGCTGGTGGACGACATCTGCACCACCGGAGCCACGCTGAGCGAGTGCGCCAAAGTCCTGGCAGAGGCCGGAGCGGAGACGGTGGTGTGCGCCGCCGCGGCCAGGACGCCCCTGGGCGGATAACCGGCCCGGAGAGGGAGTCTTGCCGCCCTTTGGCTAAATTCAGGTACCGGCGTGAGAAAATCGTTTACAATTTCGGAGAAGAATGGGGTTGCATTCGACAGAAACTGCCAGTATAATAGAATCTGTATTGTGATTGTTTGCGGAAAAACCGTTTATAATAGGACAGTAAGTTATAGAAAGAGCATGAGGTGAGGTAAATCCATGGGAAAAGATATTGGTATCGACCTGGGAACCGCTTCGGTTTTGGTATATGTCAAGGGCAAGGGCATCGTTCTCAACGAGCCCTCTGTGGTCGCGCTGGATAAAAACACGGGCAAGCTCCTGAAGGTTGGCGCGGAGGCCCAGGCCATGCTGGGCCGGACCCCCGGCAACATTGTGGCCATCCGTCCCCTGCGGGAGGGCGTCATCTCCGACTATGACATGACGGAGCGGATGCTCCGGGAGTTTATCCATAAAGTGGCGGGCGTGTCCTTCTTCCGCCCCCGGGTGCTGATCTGTATTCCCTCCGGCATCACGGAGGTCGAGGAGCGCGCTGTGGTGGACGCGGGCATCCAGGCCGGCGCGCGGAAGGTCTACCTCATCGAGGAGCCGGTGGCGGCGGCCATCGGCGCGGGCATCGACATCACCCAGCCAGACGGCCACATGGTGGTGGACATCGGCGGCGGCACGGCGGACATCGCCGTCATCTCCCTCTCCGGCGTGGTGGAGTCCGCCTCCATCAAAATCGCCGGCGACCAGCTCAACGAGGCCGTTGTCAAGTATATGCGCCGCAAGCACAACCTGCTGGTGGGCGAGCGCACCGCCGAGGAGATGAAAAAGCAGATCGGCTGCGTCTTCCCCAAAGAGGAGGAGGAGACCATGGACGTCAAGGGCCGGTGCCTCCTGACGGGCCTGCCCAAGGTGGTCACCGTCAGCTCCACGGAGATGATGGACGCCTTCGAGGAGCCGGTGGAGCGCATCATGGAGGCCATTCACTCCGTGCTGGAGCGCACCCCGCCGGAGCTGGTGGCGGACATCTCCACCAACGGCATCGTCATGACCGGCGGCGGCAGCCTGGTCTCCGGCTTTGACAAGCTGGTCACCGCCCGCACCGGCATCCACGCCGTTATCGCCGACGAGGCCATCAGCTGCGTGGCTCTGGGCACGGGCAAGAGCCTGGCGGACCTGAACTCCCTCCAGGACGGCACTATGAACATCTCCCGCCGCAGACAGATGAACTGATGAAAGAGGAGAAGGCTTTGCCTTCTCCTCTTTTCCAAATCCAAAAAATACAGAGAGAACAGGTGACGTATGCAGACCTTTAAACCAGTGACAAAGCAGGACGCGCCGAAGCTGCGGCGGTATTACCAGAATTGCAGCTACGGCCTGTGCGAGTACTCCGTGGGCACCAAGCTCATGTGGCGCAGGACCCTTCACCCCGCCTGGGCGGAGATTGCCGGATGTCTGGTGATCCGCAACACCATCGACGGGCAGACCGCCTTTGACTACCCGGTCCCCGGCCCCGGAGGAGACGAGGACGCGGCTCTGACCGCCATTGAGTCCTACTGCCTGGAGGCGGGCGTGTGCCCGGTGATCTCCGTGGTGCCGGAGTGCAAAGCGGCCAAGCTCCTGGCCCGCTATCCCTATGTGCGGGTCAGCAGCATCCGCACCTGGCGGGACTACGTGTACTACCGGGAGGATCTCCAATTCTTCACCGGGCGGCGCTACTCGGGCCAGCGGAACCACATCAAGAAGTTCCATACCCAGTGGCCGGAGGCGTTCTTCCGTCCTTTGACGGCGGCGGACAGGGATGTGATTGAGCGCTTCTGGGCGGACTATGAGGCGGAGTTCCCCAAGGGGGACAACGCCAAGGCCCGGGACGAGCTGGCCCTGGCCCAGAAGATGCTGAGGATGGCGGGAAAGTCCTTCTTCCTGGCCGGCGGGATGTTCGACGGAGAGCGGCTCATCGCCCTGTCCCTGGCGGAGCGGTGCGGGGACACCCTGATTATCCACATTGAAAAGGCGCTGTACTCCTACACCGGCGTGTACCCCGCCCTGGTGCAGGAATTTGCGGGCGCGTTCGGCGGCGACTGCCAGTGGATCAACCGGGAGGATGACGCCGCCGACCGGGGCCTCCGCACCTCCAAGCTCCAATACGGCCCGGCGAAGCTGGCGCCCAAGTACCGCTTCGAGCCCCAGAACGAGCTGCTGTGCCATGTGAAGGCCATCCCGGAGCTGAAAACGGAGCGCCTGACCCTCTCTGCCCTGACTGAGGCGGACATCCCCGCCTACAACGCCCTGGTGCTGGACCGGGAGCGGAACCGCTGGTGGGGCTATGACGACGTGGCGGGCCTGGGAGGCCCGGTGGAGGAGCGGAGCTTCTTCGACGTGGCCCGGCGGGACTTTGCCAACGGCCTCGCCGCCAACTTCGCCATCCGGCTGGAGGGCAGGCTCATCGGCGAGGCGGTGCTCTACCGCTTTGACTACCAGGGCGGCGCGGAGCTGGGCTGCCGCATCGACAGCGCCTATGACGGCCACGGATACGGCGCCGAGGCCTTTGCCGCCGTGGCCAACTGGGGGCTGTACAAGGTGCAGCTGAACCGGGTGGTGGCCAAGTGCTACAAGGAGAATCAGGCCTCCTTCAAGATGCTCTCCTCCTGCATGCGCAGGAACGGGGAGGATGAGACGTTCTTTTATTTTGAGAAACCGGTATGATGAAAGAGGAGCTGTGCCCAATGGACACAGCTCCTCTTTTGTCTATTCACCACTGGGAAGCAGCAGGAAAGGCCCATCCCAGGCGGGGTCCGGCGCGGTGAGCTCCGGCAGGAAGTCCTGAACCCGTTTTTCAGCCACACCCTCCGCCTGGAGCACCAGGTTGGAGAGGATCTCCGCCTGTCCCGGTTTTGTCACGGCGTACACCCGGTCCACATAGCTGACGGCACGGGTCAGCACCAGGCCGGAGGCGGCCTCCCGTCCATCGGAGATGACGCTCTCGGGCAATTCCATGGAGAGCTTCACATCATAAGGTTCCAGCGTCTGGAGCAGGTCCTGCCACAGCAGACCCAGATTTTCCTCCATAGAGCCGGAGCCGTAATTCAGGGCGTTCAGATCCCCCTGGGTGGGATAGCCGGTGTCCGTCAGCAGAATTTCGTCAAAACCCAGCTCCGCGATCTCCCGGACCAGGCCGCACAGATACTCCCGGGCGGCCTCCCGGCCGGGGTCCAGCCAGGTGGTGCCGCCGCCGTGGAACATCTTGCCGTTTTTGTTCTTCATGCCCATAGGCTGGTTGTTCATATAGGGGGCAACGGCGTCCGGCAGACAGGAAAAACGGGCGATGGCGTACAGCTCCTCGTCCCCGGTAATAAGCCTCAGGGCATCCGTGGTGCCCTGGACCGTCTTCACCGCCTTCTCCGCGGCGGTCTGGGAGGCAAAGTAGACAGATCCGCGGGCGTCCTTCAAGGTGACGGTTACGCCGCCGAAAGCCTCCCCCATCTCCGCCCTGGCGGCCTCCCAAGCCGCGGGGGTCAGGGGGGCGGAGGTCAGAGAGTACACCTGAAACACGGGCGGGGCCTCCGGCTCCTGCACGACGATCTCCAAACTGTCCGGAGGCTCCGGCTCCTGCACGGGCGGGGAGTCCGGCGGTTCCGCCGCGTCTGGCTGCCGCTCCGGCAGACGGAAAAAGGGGGCGCCGTTTTCGTCATAGGCGACGTAGCGCTGCATGGCCAGGGCGCTCAGCGCCGCTATAATAATACACACCAGAAGCACGGCCAGGGCGGCCTTTCCCTTTGATGCCCGGCCCCGGTAGTTGCGGTATCCTCTGGCCAATGGCGTCTCCCTCCTCTCCGCAAATTTATACAAATTTCTAAAGGCAGGCGGAAATCAGCCCTCCAGGCTCATCATCTTATCCACCCGGCGGGCGTGGCGGCCGCCCTCAAACTCCGTGGAGAGGAATGCCTCCACCATGCGCTCGGCCATATTTTTTCCGGTAAACCCCGCGCCGATGGCCATCATGTTGGCGTCGTTGTGGCGGCGGGTCATCTCCGCCTGGAGGCAGTCGGCGCAGTGGGCGCAGCGGATGCCCTTGACCTTGTTGGCGGCGATGGAGATGCCAATGCCGGTGGTGCAGATCACAATGCCCCGGTCGCATGTGCCCGCCGCCACGGCCCGGGCCGCCGCGGCGCCAAAGTCTGGATAGTCGCAGCTGTCCAGGGAATCGCAGCCGAAGTCCTCATAGGTGTGGCCCAGCTTCTCCAGGACCTGGATGATATACTGTTTCAGCTCATAGCCGCCGTGGTCGCAGCCCAGCGCAATTTTCATGGTGACACACTCCTGTCTGATATTTTTCCTATTGTATCTTGATTCCTCGAAAAAATCAATACGTTTCCATCATTTCCCTCACAGGTTATGCCAAATGGGCTGACGCCGCTCAAAGGTGCAGAACCGGGTAAACCCGCACCGGCGCAGCAGCTCCTGCCGCTCCCGGACGGCGCAGCCGGCGAACTCCGGCGTGTGGGCGTCGGTGCCCAGGGTGATGATCTCACCTCCCAGGTCCCGGTACATCCGCAGCCATTTCTCATCCGGCAGGGGGGTGTTGCCCCGGTTGGTATTCAGCTCAATGCCCCGGCCCTTTTGGACCACAGTGCGGAGAATGCCCTCTACCTCCGCCTCGAAGGGATCGAAACTCAAATGGAAGCCCTGGTTCTCGTTGAGATACCGCAGGGGCAGAGTCAGGTGGCCCAGAACGTCGAACTGCCCCCACTCCGCCGTCTGTCTCACCAGTCCCAAATAGTCGCCGATGCCAAGCAGGGCCTCCTCCTCATCCTCCGGGTGGAAGAAATACATATCCACAAAGCCGAACCGCTCTGAGAGAATGTGGGTGGAGCCGATGATGAAGTCCAGCTCCGGTGCGCCCTTTAACAGCTCCGCGGTGCGGGGCAGGTCCAGAACGGCCTCCCCCAGCTCGATGCCCAGGCGCAGCTGAATGCGGTCTCCCAGCGCCTCCCGGGCCTCCCGAAACTCCTTGGAGAGGGCGCCCCAGTCGTAGAACTCAATGGGGTCCCGGCCGTTCCAGGCCACGGGCTCGATGTGGTCGGTAAAGCACACCTCGTTCATCCCCGCCCGCAGGGCGGCCTCAGCCATCTCGGTCATGGAGTGCCTGGCGTCCGGGGAGACCCGGGAGTGCATGTGGTAATCTGCCAGATACAAAACGCTCACCTCCTGATTCGGTTCCTGCTGGCGTTACAATGCCCCGCAGGGGCGGCTGAGCGCCGTCCCTATTTCTTGAACTTCTTGAAGAACTTCTTCCGCTCCTCGTAGTTGTTGTCTCCCACGCTCTCGGCAAACTTTTTCAGGGCGTCCTTCTGTTCCTTGTTCAGATTCCGGGGCGTCTCGATGTAGACGGTGACGTATTGGTCGCCCCGGCCCCGGCCGTTGATGGCGGGGATGCCCTTGCCCTTGAGGCGGAAGGTGGTGCCGCTCTGGGTGCCCTCGGGGAGGTCGTATTTGACCTTGCCGTCGATGGTGGGAATCTCCAGCTCCGCCCCCAGCACCGCCTGGGCAAAGGTAATGGGCGCCTCGCACAGCACGCTGGTCCCCTCCCGGCGGAAGAGCTCGTGGGGCCGGACAGTGATGGTGATCAGAAGGTCCCCGGCAGGCCCGCCGTTGGTGCCGGCGTGGCCCTGGCCCCGGATGGAGATGGTCTGCCCGTGGTCGATGCCGGCGGGGATGGTGGCCTGAATGGTCTTGCGCTTCCGGACCAGGCCGGCGCCGTGGCAGTCCTTGCAGGGCTGGTGGATGATCTTGCCCTTGCCGCCGCACTTGGAGCAGGGGGAGGTGGTGGCAAAGACTCCCATGGGCGTCTGCCGCCGGACCTGCACCTGTCCGGTGCCCCGGCAGTCCGGGCAGACCTCCGGCGTGACCCCGGGGGCACAGCCGTCGCCGTGGCAGGTGCCGCACTGCTCCATGCGGTCCACGGTGACGGACTTCTCGCAGCCAAAGGCCGCCTCCTCAAAGGACACGGCCAAGGACAGCCGGATGCTCTCCCCCCGCTGGGGGGCGTTGGGGTTGCTCCGCCGCCCGCCGCCAAAGCCGCCGCCGAAGAAGCTGCCGAAGATGTCCCCCAGGTCGCCGAAATCGAAGCCGCCGTCAAAGCCGCCGCCGGCGCCGAAGTTGGGGTCCACCCCGGCATGGCCGAATTGGTCATACCGGGCCTTCTTGTCGCTGTCGGACAGCACCTCGTAGGCCTCGTTGACCTCCTTGAACCGGGCCTCGGCGGTCTTGTCACCGGGATTCAGGTCCGGGTGGTTGGCCTTGGCCAGCTTTCGGTAGGCCTTTTTGATCTCATCCTGAGACGCTCCCTTGGAGACGCCCAGGACCTCGTAATAATCGCGTTTCTGCTCAGCCATAGTTCCTCCAAATGATTAGGAATGAGAAATTAGAAATTTTTCCAAATGCGCTCAATTCCTCATTTCTAATTGACTCCTTAACGCCGTCCAATGGGGCGGGGAAAATCCCCGTCCCATTGGTGTGAGGCTGTGCACTTATTTGTTCTGGTCGTCCTCGTCCACGACCTTGTAGTCCGCGTCATAGTACTGACCCTCCTGGGCGGCGCCGGCGTCGGGGCCGGGCTGCTGGGCGCCCTGGGGGTTGGCCTGCTGGTACAGCTTCTCGCTGACGGCGTAGAAGGCCTGCTGGAGAGCCTCGGTGTCAGCCTTAATGGCGGCGGTGTCCTGACCCTTCAAAGTCTCCTTCAGCTTATCCAGGGCCGCCTGTACCTTGGTCTTGTCGCCCTCGGGAATCTTGTCGCCCATCTCGGCGAGGGTTTTCTCGCTCTGGTAGACCATCTGGTCCGCCTGGTTGCGGGTCTCCACTTCCTCTTTCAGCTTCTTGTCCTGGGCGGCGTACTGCTCCGCCTCCTTCACGGCCTTCTCAATGTCGTCCTTGCTCATGTTGGAGGAGGAGGTGATGGTGATGTGCTGCTCCTGTCCGGTGCCCAGGTCCTTGGCGGAGACGTTGACGATGCCGTTGGCGTCGATGTCGAAGGTCACCTCGATCTGGGGCACGCCCCGGCGGGCCGGCGCAATGCCGTCCAGGTGGAAGCGGCCCAGGGACTTGTTGGCGGCCGCCATCTCCCGCTCACCCTGGAGGACATTGACCTCCACGCTGGTCTGGTTGTCGGCAGCAGTGGAGAAGATCTGGCTCTTCTTCACGGGGATGGTGGTATTGCGGTCAATGAGGCGGGTCATGACGCCTCCCTGGGTCTCAATGCCCAGAGACAGGGGGGTCACGTCCAGCAGCAGCAGTCCCTTCACGTCGCCTGTGAGGACGCCCGCCTGGAGGGCCGCGCCCATGGCCACGCACTCATCGGGGTTGATGCCCTTGAAGGGATCGCTGCCGGTGAAGCCCTTGACGGCCTCCTGCACGGCGGGAATACGGCTGGAGCCGCCCACCAGCAGGACCTTGTTCAAGTCGGAGGGCTTGAGGCCGGCGTCGCTCATGGCCTGGCGCACAGGGCCCATGGTGGCCTCCACCAGGTGGCCGGTGAGCTCGTTGAATTTGGCCCGGGAGAGGGACATGTCCAGGTGCTTGGGGCCGGTGGCGTCGGCGGTGATATAGGGCAGGTTGATGCTGCTGGTGGTGACGCCGGAGAGCTCAATCTTGGCCTTCTCGGCCGCCTCTTTCAGGCGCTGCATGGCCACCTTGTCGCCGGAGAGGTCCACGCCGTCGGTGCGCTTGAACTCGCTCACCAGCCACTTCATAACGCACTCGTCGAAGTCGTCGCCGCCCAGGCGGTTGTTGCCCGCAGTGGCCAGCACCTCAATAACGCCGTCGTCGATGTCCAGAATGGACACGTCGAAGGTACCGCCGCCCAGGTCGTAGACCATGATCTTCTGGGTCTGCTCCTTGTCCACGCCGTAGGCCAGGGCCGCGGCGGTGGGCTCGTTGATAATGCGCTTGACGTCAAGGCCAGCGATCCTGCCGGCGTCCTTGGTGGCCTGGCGCTGGGAGTCGGTGAAGTAGGCGGGGACGGTGATGACCGCCTCGGTGACGGTGCCGCCCAGGTACGCCTCGGCGTCCGCCTTCAGCTTCTGGAGCACCATGGCGCTGATCTCCTGGGGGGTGTAGTTCTTGCCGTCGATGGTCACCTTGTGGTCGGAGCCCATCTCCCGCTTGATGGAGGAGATAGTGCGGTCCGGATTGGTGATGGCCTGGCGCTTCGCCACCTGGCCCACCATGCGCTCGCCGGTCTTGGAGAAGGCGACGACGGAGGGGGTGGTGCGGTTGCCCTCGGCGTTGGCGATGACGACGGCCTCGCCGCCCTCCATAACTGCTACGCAGGAGTTGGTGGTTCCCAAATCGATACCGATTACTTTAGACATAATGACTGCCTCCAATTTATTTCAACATTGTCTATTCTATCATAGCAGGGACCGCCGCCCACGGCGGCCCGCTCTTCAGGTCCCCTCATGCCGGGCGGCCCCTGCAAAAATACGCGGAGAATCCAATCAGTTGGCCACCTGCACAATGGCGTGGCGGACCACCTTGTCTCCCAGCCGGAACCCGGCCTGGAATACCTGGGCCACTTCGCTCTCGCCGAAGTTCTCGTCATCCACGTGCATCACGGCGTTCATGGTCTCCGGGTCAAAGGGCTGGCCCTGGGCCTGGATCTCCTCCACGCCCAGTTTCCTCAGAATCTCCTGGTACTGCTGGAAGATCATCACCAAGCCCTTCTTGTGGGGGGAGTCATCGTCCCCCTCGGCGGCACAAGCCCGCTCCAGATTGTCGTACACCGCCAGAAACTCCCGGATGGTATCCGCCCGGGCGTCCTGATACAGCCCGTCCTTTTCCTTGGCGGTGCGCTTGCGGTAGTTCTCATACTCAGCGGTAAGGCGGACGAACTGGTCCTTGACGGACTCCAGCTGTTTGGCTGCCAGCTCCATCTGCTCTGCCTGTTCCCGTGTGAATGTGTAAACCTTTTCCTTCTTCTTTTTGGCCTTTTTTTCGGTCTTCTCCGCCGTCTCCTCCGGAGCGGGCTCCTCCGTCGGCTCCTGCTGAACGGTACTCTCCTCCGTTTCCTCGGGGGTGGGCTGCTTCGTCTCTTCGTTCATTTCTTGGGTTCCTCCTTCGGGGGTAATTCTTTTCCAAACAACCGGGTCAGGCCCTCGGCAAAGCCGGTAAGCCGGGCGGCCACGGCGGCGTAATTCATCCTCGTAGGGCCTACCACGCCGATGAGGCCCCGCATATCGTCTCCAATGTCATAGCTGGCCACCACCACGCTGGCGTCTTTCAACGCGTCGGTCACGTTCTCCGGACCGATGAGGATTTTCATGGGTCCATCGTCCGGCAGGGGAAGGTTCTCCTTGCTGTCGGCCAGGAAGCTCATGAGTTCGTGGGCCTTGCCGGCGTCCTGAAATTCCGGCAGCTTCAAAAGCTGATTGGCCCCGGTGGTGATGATCTCCCTCCGTCCCGCCTCCTCGAGGGCGTCCGCCGCATAGGACACGGTTTGGGACAAAAGCAGAAAAACCGGCGGCGGAATCTGCTCCGCCACGTTCATCAGCCGTTGGTTCATCTCGTCCACGGATACGCCGGTGAAGTGCGTATTCAGCAGGTTCACCAGCATGGGCAGCTGGTCCACGTCCACCTTCAACTGCAAACGCAGCAGCTGGCTCTTCACCCGGCTACCGCTCATCATCAAGACGGCGATGCAGCTGTGCTCATCCACCGGCAGCAGCTCAAAGCGGCGGGCGGACTGGACGGTGCGGTTGGCGGCGGCCGCATAGGCGGGGTAGCTCACAAAAGAGGACACCGCCCGCCCCACCTGGCTGAGAAGCCGGTCCAGCTCCTCCATTCTGCCCCGGAGAGAGCGGTTGATTTCCTCCGTCTCCTGTAAGGACAGCCTCTGCTGCGCCATCAGCTCGTTGACGTACAGCCGGTATCCCTGCGGGGAGGGAACCCGTCCGGCGGAGGTGTGGGGCTGCTCCAGGTAGCCCAGCTCCACCAGATCCGCCAGCTCGTTGCGGATAGTGGCGGAGCTGACGCTGCCGCCCATCTCGGAGGCGATGGCTTTGGAGCCCACCGGCTCGGCGGTGCGAATGTAGGCTTCCACGACCACTTTCAGTATTTGCTTTTTTCGCTCTGTTAGTTCCACGAAAGACGCTCCCAACCGCTTCGCTTCGCAGTAAAAAAATGGATTAGCACTCCTTTTCCGCGAGTGCTAAAAGGAGTTTACCACCGCCGCCCTGCAATGTCAATGGATGGATATAAATAAATTGTAAACAAAGCGCGGACGAATTTTGAACTTTCGGTTTTGGGGTCTGTTCACATAAGACAACTGTGCGAATTTTCAAATTTGCCGGCGGCACAGCGCAGGCGGGACAGCCCCGGCAAATCTCTCCCCGCCGCGTACGGCGGCGCAGCGCTGCCGCCTCCTCTTCCCACTCCCGCCGAAGCCGCCTGTCCTGCCATAAAATTTGCCGCGGCCGCTTGCATTTCCCGTTGGAGGTGCTACAATAGAAACCGGAACCATGATAAATTTTTAACCAGAGAAAATTTTATTCAGAGAGGGTGACTTTGGAACTATGGAATGGACGATGACAGCCAGCGCGCCGGGACAGGTCTGCCTGATGCAGGGCAACGAGGCCATTGTCCGCGGCGCGGTAGAGGCTGGGATCAACTTTGCCGCGTCCTACCCCGGCTCCCCGTCCTCCCAGGTGCTGGGAATGCTGGGCAAAATCGCCAGGGAGCGGAATTTTTACGCCGAATGGTCCACCAATGAGGTCTGCGCGCTGGAGGCGTGCATCGGCGCGTCTCTGGCGGGGGCGCGGTCCCTTTGCATCGTAAAGCAGAACGGCCTTTTGTGCACGGCGGACTCCCTGCACTGCGCCGCCCAGCACGGCGTCAAGGGGGGCCTTGTGATCGTGACCTCGGACGACCCCAGCGCCCACTCCAGCACCAACGAGTTTGACTCCCGCTGGCAGGCGGAGTCCGCCAGCGTGGCGCTGCTGGAGCCCACCACCATGCAGGAGACCAAGGACATCGTGCCCTACGCTTTCCAGCTCTCCGAGCGCACGGGGCAGATTGTGATTGTCCGCCTCACCACCCGGGTGTGCCACGGGCGGGGCATCGTGCGGCTGGGGGAGCTGCCGGAGAGGCCCCACCCCATCCAGAAGGTGCGGGAGTGGGACAGGCTTGTGTGCGTCTCCTACCTCCACACGCCCATGCTGGAGCGGCTGGAGGCCCTGCGGAGCGAGTTTGAACGCTGCGCGTACAATCACTACGCCGGCCCGGAGAACGCGGAGAAGCTCATCGTGGCCGGCGGCACCGGCCGGCTCTACGCCCAGGAGGCCATGCAGCGGCTTGGCGCGGAGAACAAAGCGGGCCTTTTGACCCTGGGAACCCTCTGGCCCCTGCCGGAGAGCTACATACTGGGCTTTCTCAAGTCCGCCAGGGAGGTTCTGATTCTGGAGGAGGTGGACCCCTTCCTGGAGGAACACCTGGAGGCCCTGGCCGGCAAACACCGGCTGTCCATCGCCTTCCGTGGCCGGGACGACGGAGCCCTGCCCAAAATCGGCGAGCTGGACCCGGACAACGTGTCCGCCGCCATCGCCGCCTTTACCGGGGCGGACCTGCCGGAGAAACGGATCTCCTCCCATCTGGAACTTCCCCAGCGGGACATGACCTTCTGCGCCGGGTGCCCCCACCGGGCCACCTTCCACATTCTCAAGCGGGTGCTGCGCCAGGAGAAAAATCCCGGCGTGGTTATCGGCGACATCGGGTGCTACATCATGTCCGGCCAGTTTGCCGGGCAGTACGCCTTCCAGGCCGTCAACTGCATGGGCTCCGGCATCAATCTGGCGGAGGCCCTGGGCCAGCTGACCCGCTACGGCCTGGACCAGAAGGTGGTCACCGTCTGCGGCGACTCCACCTTCTTCCACACCATCATGCCCGGCGTGGTGAACGCCGTGTACCACAAGGCCAATATGCTGCTGATGGTGCTGGACAACTCCGCCACCGCCATGACGGGCTTCCAGCCCCACCCCGGCACCGGCATCACCGCCATGGGGGACCCCGCCGAGCCCATGAACATTCAGCGGATCCTGGAGGCCATGGGCTGCAAGGTGGAGGTGGCCGACCCCTTCGACGTTGTGGAGACGGAGAAGACCCTCAAGCGCCTGCTCCAGGAGGAGGGCATGAACGTCCTCATTCTGCGCCAGCCCTGCGCCACCCTGACCGCCAAAAAGCAGAAGAAGCCCGTCCGGGTCTGGGTGGACCAGGACGTGTGCCTGGGGGACGGCTGCGGGTGCGACAAGTACTGCTCCCGGGTCTGGGGCTGCCCGGGCAACACCTGGGACTTCAAGAACGGCAAGGCCCAGATCGACCCCGTGACGTGCGTTGGGTGCGGCGTGTGCGCCAAGTTCTGCCCCAGCGGGGCCATCCATGTGGAAAGTGGTGAGGAAACGTGATGGAACTGAGATTCGATCCTCTAAACATCGTGGTCTGCGGCATCGGCGGGCAGGGCAACGTGCTGGCCGCCGAGGTGCTGGGCAGCGCCATGTGCGACCGGGGCTTCCGGGTGGCCGTGGGAGAGACCTACGGCGCGTCCCAGCGGGGCGGCTCCGTCATGAGCCACGTGCGGGTCTCCGCCAAAATGGACCCCAGCGTGCTGATTCCCTCCGGAGAGGCCCACATCATCATCGGCTTTGAGCCCCTGGAGACGCTGCGGATGGTCCGCAAGTACGCCGGGAAGGACACCACCGTGGTGTACGATCCCCGGCCCGTGTACCCTCTGGGAGTGCTCCAGGGCATTCAGCGGTATCCCGCGGTGGAGGACATCGCCGCCGAGATTCAGGACCTGACCGCCACGGCCCTGGCCGTTCCCGCCGCCGACATCGCCATGAGGGCCGGGGACTCCAAGGCCGCCAACATCGCCCTGCTGGGGGCGTTCAGCCAGCTCCCCGGCGCCCCCCTGAGCCGGGAGGACCTGGAGAAGATCCTCACCCAGCGCTTCAAGGGCGCGGTGCTGGAGGTCAACCAGCGCGCCTTCGCCATGGGCTGCGAGGCCGCGGGAAAGGAGGCGGCGCAATGAACACCATTCAGGTACGTTTCAGCGACTTTGTCAACCACGCGGAGCTGACCCTGGACCTGCCGGCAGGCACCCCCTTCTCCGCCCTGACGCCGCTGCTGTACGAAAAGGGCTTTTTGACGCCTCAAAAGCCCGGCTACCGGTATCTCTGCCAGGACCACCTGTGCGGCGAGAACCACCTGCTGGAGGACTATCTCCCGCCGAAAGCGCAGTCCATGGAGCTGGAGATCTTCCGGTATCCGCAGATCATGGTATAGGGAGGGGACGGCAATGTTAAGTACAATCGCGCTGGATACCCAGGTTATCAAGCCGGGCCTCTGCACCGGCTGCGGCGCCTGCCAGGGAATGTGCCCTTATTGGGACTCCGTGGACGGGCGGACCATCTGCTACTTTGACTGCGAGCGCCGGGACGGCCGCTGCCAGCGGTTCTGCCCCCGGATGCCCACGGATCTGGACGCCCTGCGGCGCCAGTTCTTCCCCCAGGAGACCATCCTGCCGGAGATCGGCCCTTTCCGGGGGCTGTACCTCACTCGGGCCGCCGACGAGTCCATCCGGGCCTACGCTCAGCACGGCGGCACCATGACGGCCCTGGTGGAGCTGGCCCTGAAAGAGGGCTTCATCGACGCCGCCGTCCTGACCCGCTCCCGGGGCGGCCTGGACCCGGAGGGTACCCTGGCCTCCACACCGGAGGAGATCCGCTCCTGCTCCGGCAGCAGCTTCCAGGTGCCGCCCACCCTGGCGGCGCTGAACCGGGCATTGCGGGAGGACAAATACCACGCCATCGGCGTGGTGGGCACCCCCTGCAAGACGCTGGCCGTCTACAAGATGAAGGGCAATCCTCTGCCGGACAACGACAACCACGCGGGGAACATCGGCATGGTCTTCGGCCTCTTCTGCGGCTGGGGCCTGGACTGGGCGGGCATGAACGCCCTGACGGCAAAGCACGCCGACCCGGCGCGGGTCACCCACATGGACATCCCCCCCAGCAAATACCACTCCCTGGAGCTGCGGCAGGGCGGGGAGACCGTCTCCGTGAATCTGGACGAGGTGACGCCCCTGGTGCGCCCCGGCTGCCGGGCCTGCACGGACATGACGGCGGAGTTCGCCGACCTCTCCGTAGGCGGCGCCCGCAGCGCCGACGGCTGGGACGTGGACAGGAAATGGAATCAGGTCATCGTCCGCTCCGAAAAGGGCGAGGCCCTGTTGAAAATCGCCCGGGAAAAGGGCGTGCTGGAGTTTAAGGAGGTCCCGGAGACGGGTCTTGACAAGCTCAAAGGCGCGTCCATGGGCAAGCGGCGCAACGGGGAGAAGTACCTCTCGGAGCTGGGAAAATAAGGACAGGAGCGTTCAGGAGCCCCGCCGGAATAACCGGCGGGGCTCCTTTTGCGGCTGCATGAACAAGCGTCAATTCACTTCTGCACAGAGGCGGCGATGGCATCCGCCAGCGCGTCGATCTCAGACTCGTTGTCCGCTTTCAAGGAGGAGGTGACAGTCATCTCCTCGTCCAGAATCTCCATGCGCTTGAGTCCCTCGATCTCCTCCCGCATCAGCGCGCCGGAGCGGGGTGCCCAGGAACCGCTGCCCATGATGGCCACGGTACGGTTTTGGAGGTTCAGGGCCTTCATATCCGTGAGGAAGTTGTGCATGGGCGGAAAGATCCCCAGATTGTAGGTGACGGAGGCCAGCACCAGGTGGCTGTACTTAAAGAGGTCGGAGATCAGGTAGCTGACGTGGGTGGAGGACACGTCGTAGAGCCGGGTGTTGGTGACGCCCCGGGCCGTGAGCTTGGCGGCCAGGACCTCGGCGGCGGACTCCGTGTTGCCGTACATAGAGGCGTAGACGATCATGACGCCCTTCTCCTCCGGCTCGTAGGTGGCCCAGTGGGTGTACTTGTCGATGATATAGCCCAGGTCCTTGCGCCAGATGGGGCCGTGGAGGGGGCAGAGCATCTTGATGTTGTCCAGCCCCACCACGGAGGCGGCCTTATTTAAGAGGGCCACCACCTGGGGTCCGTACTTGCCCACGATGTTGGTGTAGTACCGGCGGGCATCGTCGATCCACTCGCCGTCAAAGTCCACCTCGTCGGCGAAGAGCTTGCCGTCCAGGGAGCGGAAGGAGCCAAAGGCGTCGGCGGAGAAGAGCACGCCGTTGGTGGTGTCGAAGGACACCATGGCCTCGGGCCAGTGGACCATGGGGGCGTAGACAAAGGCGATGGTGTGCCTGCCGAAGCACTTGGTGTCGCCCTCCTTCACCTCCTCCACGGCGCTGGGGTCCAGGGAGAAGCCAAACTGGTTGAGGAGCGTCACGGCCTTGGGGGTGGTGATGATCTTCACCTCCGGCCAGCGCAGGAGGATCTCCTCAATGGAGGCGGCGTGGTCGGGCTCCACGTGGTTGATGACCAGGTAGTCCAGGGGGCGGCCGTTCAGCACGGCCTTTACATTGGTGATGAACTGGCGGCCCACGGCCCAGTCGGCGGTGTCAAAGAGGACGGTCTTCTCATCCAGCAGGACGTAGGCGTTGTAGCTGACGCCGTGGTACAGGGGGTGGATATTCTCGAAGAGGGCCAGCCGGTGTTCGTCCGCGCCTACCCAGTAGAGGTCGTCGGTGACTTGGCGGTAATTATGCATAGCGTGTTGCCTCCTTTATTGTTTTTGGTGTTATCCTTGGGAAGAGGGCGTTCCGGGAATGACGGGGCTCTCCCCCGCATCCCAGGGGCGCTGTCTCCGAACCCCGGCAGGGGCTCTGCCCCTGCGCCCCGCAAGCCTTTGAAAAGGCCTGGCCGAAACGTCTATCCTGGTTCTATCAGGCCTCAATCTCGATGAAGGCGTCCGCCGTCTCACCGCAGTGGGGACAGGTCCAGCCCTCGGGCAGGTCCTTAAAGGCGGTGCCGGGCTTCACCTCGTTCTCCGGGTCGCCCTGCATGGGGTCGTACTCGTGGCCGCAGCCGTTGCAGATGTACAGCTTCCGGGGCTGGTAGACCTTCTTGGGAACCTGCCGCTTCATCTTCACCATGGGAGGCGCGGGCAGCTTGTCGCCGGTTTCCAGGGCGGCGGCCAGCAGGGGCAGGATCTCCATCACGTCCCCCACAATGCCGTAATCACAGTTTTTAAAGATCTTCGCGTTGGGATTGTTGTTGATGGCCACAATGCAGGCGGCGTCCTTGATGCCCTTCAAGTGTTGGATGGCGCCGGAGATGCCGCAGGCGATGTACAGATTGCCCTTGAACTTCTGGCCGCTCATGCCCACGTAGCGGTTCAAAGGCACGTATTTCAGCGTCTCTGCCACGGGACGGCTGGAGCCGATAGCGGCCCCGGCGGCCTTGGCCAGGTTCTCAATGAGCTTCATATTCTTCTTCTCGCCGATGCCCTGGCCCGCGCTGACCACCCGCTCCGCCTGGGTGATGGGGGTGTCCAGGGGGATGCCCACGGTGAAGTCGTGGCCGTCCTTCTTGAGGTTGGCAACCAGTGTCTCCACCTTCTCCTGGGCGGTGCCGTCCTTGAGGATCATCCGCTTTCTGGCGCCGGTCTCGGGACCCCTGGGCCCCGCGGCGGGGGCCGAGGCCTCCTTGGCGGCCTTGCCCAGAATGTGAGAGGCGATGACCACACGCTGGATCTCGTTGGTGCCCTCGTAGATGGTGGTGATCTTGGCGTCCCGGTAGAAACGCTCCACCTCCATGCCCTTGAGGTAACCGCAGCCGCCGAAGATCTGGAGGGCGTCGTTGGTGACCTCCAGAGCAATGTCGGAGGCGTACTGCTTGGCCATGGCGGACTCCATGCCGTAGGGCACGTGGGCCTGTTTCAGCTCGGCGGCGGAGTACACCAGAAACCGGGCGCAGCGGAGCTTGGTGGCCATGTCGGCGATCTTGAAGGCTACGTTCTGCTGCTGGCAGATGGGCTTGCCGAACTGAACGCGCTCCTTGGAGTACTCCACAGCCGCCTCAAAGGCCCCCTGGGCGATGCCCAGGGCCTGGGCCGCGATGCCGATGCGGCCGCCGTCCAGAGTGGCCATGGCGATCTTAAAGCCCTGGCCCTCCTTGCCCAGCAGGTTCTCCTTGGGGATCTTCACGTTGTTGAAGTTCAGCTGGCAGGTGGCGGAGGAGCGGATGCCCATCTTGTCGTAGTGCTCCTCGAAGGTAAAGCCCTCCCAGCCCTTTTCCACGATAAAGGCGGAGATGCCCCGGGTGCCGATGCCGGGGGTGGTGACGGCGAACACCACATAAGTTCCGGCCTCGCCGCCGTTGGTGATAAAGATCTTCTCGCCGTTGAGGAGGTAGTGGTCCCCCATGTCCTCGGCGGTGGTCTCGGTGCCGCC